>NZ_NHRY01000043.1 GCF_002937115.1 Rhodopila globiformis
CCAAACGACACCCACCCCATCAACCACCCCCCACTCGTTTCCTCAAAGAATCAAAGTCGGGCACATTGCTCGACGATGCCGCCAGCATCGGCGACTTCGTGACCGCGAGCGCGGCCGCTGCGTTCTCGTTCTCGTTGATCTTGGCCATCACCGCGTCCCGGGCGCGGTCGAAGTATTCTCGGTTGCTCGCCACGAACTCCCGCGATCGGCGCAGGCCGGCCAGGTAGCCGTTGATCTCGGGCACGACATAGCGCGCCACCATGTCCCAACTGCGCATGGTGTTCTCCGGGTTCGCCCAGTCGTGCACGAAGCCCACGACGGTGCCGAAGCCGCCGGAAATCTCCAGCACGGACTTGATGCGTTCGACCAGGTCGTCCGGCGTGCCGATCGTTGCGACGGCGGCGGAGGAGAACGCGGTCTTGTCCACGGCTTCGTCGGGCGTCTTGAACGGACGGGCGCCGGGGCGCTGCAGGGTGGCGGTGATGTATTCGTTGTGGTGACGGAACAGGCCGTCGCGCGCCTCGGACCGTGCCTTTTCCCGCGTCTCCGCGATGTGCCAGCTCAGCAGCACGCGCCAGTTGCGGCGATCGACCGTGGTGCCGTGCTTCGCCGCGGCGGCCTCGGCGAAGCCCCATTGCGTGGGCAGGGCGTTCAGACCCTCTTCCGACAGCGAACCGATCGAGATGATGCCGATGCCGTGCTTGCCGGCCAGCGTCATGCCCGACGGGCTGATCTGCGAGGCGACGGCGAACGGCATGTCGTCTTGCATCGGCAACAACTGCAGGGCGGCGTCGTTCAGCTGGAACCAGTCGGTCTTCGTGGTGATACGCTCGCCGCGGAACAGGCGGCGGATCACGCCGATGGCCTCGTCCTGGCGGTCGCGCAGCAGCATCGGATCGACGCCGAGCGTGTGGGCATCGGACGCCAGCGCGCCGGGGCCGGAGCCGAAGATCACCCGCCCGCCGGTCATCCAGTCCAACTGCACCATGCGCTGGGCGACGTTGAACGGATGATGATACGGCAGGGAGACGACGCCGGTGGCGAGCCGGATGCGCTTGGTCCGCTCGCCCGCGGCGGCCAGGAACATTTCCGGCGAAGCGATCATTTCCCAGCCGCTGGAATGATGCTCGCCGCACCAGAATTCGTCGTAGCCAAGCTTGTCGAGGTGCTCGACGAGATCGACGTCGCGGCGGAACTGCAGCAGCGGATGCTCGCCGATGGGATGGTGCGGGGCGAGGAAGGCGCCGAAGTTGAGACGGGGCATGCGTTTCGGATTCCGGATAAATGGCTATGATCAGCGCAGGATGGCCGAGGTTGCCCACGGTGGCAAATCGCCGCGCCGCGCGGCGCCGGATTTCCGCCGGGCAGCAGGCACGTCAATGATCGTACTGAATCCGCAACACAACGAACCACGGGTAGCGCGTATCGAGCACGTCACCCCTGGAATCAGCCAGCCGTCCGTCCGCCGTCACCGGCACGTGCTTCATCGTCACCGCGTGGTTGACGTTCCCGCCGATGACGCTGATCTGGCCCTTGCCGCGGGCGACGACCATGTCGCAATGCGCGGCGAAACGCGGGGCCGGCAGCCTGTCATATGTCATCGGCCGCCGGCTGGCGCGCGAGAAGCAGATCAGGTCTCCGGGAACCGGCGCATAGGCATCCACCCGCTCGGCGTACAGCGCCCAGCCTGAGGTCCGGCCAAGCGTCATGTCCTTCGCGATGTCGATATAGACGTAATGCGAGGCCGCATAGGGAAAGCGCCCCCCGGCGCCCGCGGTGCGCATGACGTAGCTGATGAAGGCGGCCGACCACGGATAAAAGCCGATCTGGCGGTCGGGGATTTCCCGGCCGGTCTCGTCGTGCAGCCCGGTCCACGCGGACTCCCGCCGATCGGCGTCCTGGCCGAGCCACCAGTACTCGCCGACGCGCTCCCATTCCCCCGGCGAGCGGCTCGGGGCGTCGTCCGGGTCCGGATCGGCGCCGTCACGCGGCGGGTCGTCGTACACGGGCCGGCCGAACAGGCGCCATTCCTGCCTGGCGATGGCGATCGCCTCGGTGCGGCTGAACCCCGCGTAGGACATGCGGGCGAACGGCGGCGAGTGTCCCGCCTCGGCGAGGAACTGCCCGGGCTGCGATGCCGGGCCGGCCTTCACGACCGGCGCGGGCCGGCCCCGCGAACAGGCCCCCAGGGTGAACGCCAGGGCGCAGATTATCGGAACCGCCGCACGCATCGAAAGCTGCATGGAGACCCTTGAACCGAACATCCGGCCGACGCGACGGCGGCCGGAACTGACCGATAGGTTTCGTCGGCCCTGGCCTGTATAAGACGCAACGCCCCCATTCCGCCAGACGAGACTGCCGCCGTTGAATGCCGCCGAACTCCTTGCCGCCGCGACCGGTCCCGTGGCCCGCGCCGTCTCCGCCTCGATCTGCGGCGCCGCCCTTGGGGTGGTCGCCGCAGGCGGGGACCGGGCCGTGGCGGTCTTCGGCCAGGCGCAGCGCGAGCCGGACCCTGCGCCGCTGCATCGCGGCACGTGGTTCGACCTCGCGTCGCTGACCAAGGTCCTGTTCACCACGCCGACCCTGCTGCAGCGCCTGGCGCAGGCGAACCTGGCGCTGGACGACAAGCTGGTGGCGGCCATCCCGGACCTGCGGCAGTACGACCTCCGGGCGGCGGAGCGCCAGTTGACGTTCCGCCAGTGCCTCAGCCACCAGACGCACCTGCCGGCGGTCGAGCCGCTGTACACTTATGGCCTGGAGCCGGCGACGCTGCGCGCCTTCATCCTGCAGCGGGTCTGGCAGCCCGGGCCGCCGGTCTATTCCGACATCAATTTCATGTTGCTGGGCATTGCCATCGAGCGGCTGAGCGGATGCCTGCTGGGCCATCTGCAACCGCCGCCCGGACTGACGTGGCGGCCCGTGCCGGCCCAGACGGCGGCGACCGAGCGCTGCACCTGGCGTGGCCGCGTGCTGCGCGGCGAGGTGCACGACGAGAACGCCTTCGCCCTGGGCGGCGCCGCGGGTCATGCCGGGCTGTTCGGCACGATCGACGGCGTGCTCGATGCCGCGCAGCGCCTGCTGCGAGGCGACGAGCCGTCGCACGCGCAGGTGCGGACGCGGCAATCGGCGACGCGGTGCCTGGGCTGGGAGGCGCGGCATGACGGCTGGTCCGGCGGCAACGCCTGCTCGGACCAGACGATCGGCCATACCGGCTTCACCGGCACCGGCGTGTGGATCGATGCCGGCCGCGGGCTGGCCTGGGCGCTGCTGAGCAACCGCGTGCACCCGACCCGCCACCGCGACACCGGCATCGACGCGCTGCGCCGGCAGGTCGGCGACCTGGTCGTTTCTGCGGCGTCGTGACCGGCGTCCGGTGGCGCCGCTGGGCCGCTTGCACCGCCCTGCTGGCGGGGGTTCCGGTGGCCTGCGCCGCGGCCTCGGTCGAGGATCTGGTCCGTGCCTATCCGGATGCCCTGGCGGGCTTCGACGGCGCCAACCTGATCTGGCGCGACGGCACCCGGATGCCGGTGTCGGACGGGCGGCCCGGCAAGAGCATGGCGGAGCAACTGCGGGCCGGCTCGATCCTCGACCAGTTGCGGTTGGCTTACGCCACCGACGCAGCGCCGCCGCCGCGGGAGGATCCGGGGCGGGTGCGGAACCGGGCGTTCTTCGACAAGATGTATGGCGACTGCAGGTCGGAGCAGGTGGCGCTGGTGCCGGTGATCTGGCTGCCGCACAGCTGGGGCCACGCCGTCAGCTTCACTCCGGTCAACGGCGCCGCCCGGCAACTGGCCGCGGTCTCGCGGGAGCTGGATGGGTTGCCGGCGGAGGATCGGAAGTACCTGTATCCGGTGGGTGGGACCTATGCCTGCCGCGCGGTCGCCGATACCGGGCAACGCAGCATGCATGCCTGGGGCGCGGCGATCGACATCAACCCGGCGTTCTCGGATTACTGGCGGTGGCACCGGTCGGGCGGTGGCGTCCCGGATTATGTCAATCGCATTCCATTGGAGATCGTTACGATTTTCGAACGGCATGGCTTCGTCTGGGGCGGCCGGTGGGCGCACTTCGACACCATGCACTTCGAGTACCGGCCGGAACTGCTGATCGGGCCGGTGTCCGGACGTCGTCGGTAATGTCAGGCGACGTCGCTCTCCAGAGGTCGCCCTGGCGGTGGAGCGCAAGCCATGGCAAGGGAGGCGAAGCGGCCGCGACCGCGTGGCATTCCTGTTCCGGCACGGTCGCGGCCCGGGATGGTGCGTTCCCGGCGGGGACAGCCCCGGCGGGGACAGCGTGGCTGATGGCGTATTTTTGCTCGCACAGAGACGAACTGAGGGCTGTGGAGGGCCGCTGAGGATCAGGGGGACGGCGTACGGGCTGGTGCGGTTGTTGCTGTTGTGGCAGGCGGGCTTATTGAGCCGGCCGGCCGCCGCGTCGCCCGATGGTGCTGGCCGCCACGCAGGCCGCACAGCGCCGTAACGTCTGCGCTATGGGCCTCAGCCCGCCGGCAGCTTGCGACAACAGGCCCGTTGTCTGCGCTCTGCTCGCCGGTCAGAACTGGTAGCGTCGCAGCCCGCCGTCCACCGGGATCACCGCCCCGGTGACGTACCGCGCCAGGGGCGAGGCCAGCCAGACGGCCATCACCGCCAGGTCCTCCGGCTCACCCCAGTAACGAACCGGGATTTCGGTTTCGGCGAAATGCGTGCGATAGTCTTCAGGATAATTGCGGCGGATCTGCTCGCTCATGATCCGGCCGGGCGGGATCGAGTTGACGGTGATGCCGAATTTCCCCACCTCCCGCGACAGGCCCTTGGCCCAGGCGTGCAGGGCGGCCTTGGCGGAGAAGGCGGCATTCAGGGTCTCCGGCTCGCTCTTGCCGGTGATGTTGATGACGCGGCCCCAGCGGTTGTCGATCATGCCCGGCAGCAGCGCATGCGCCAGTTGCCGCGGGCGGGTGAAATTCAGCGTCATCGCCTCGGCCCAGCGCTCTTCCGGCGCATCCACCGGCAGGACGCGGCTGCCGCCGGCGTTGTTGACCAGGATGTCGATGCGCCCGACGGCGTCCTGCGCCGCGCTGACCAGGCTGGCCGCACCGTCCTCCTGCATCAGGTCCTGTTGCACCGCCACCGGTCTTGGGTGCCCGGCGGCGGCGACCTCGTCCGCCATCGCGCGCAGCAGATCGAGCCGGCGGGCAACGGCGACGACCTGCACGCCCTCGGCCGCCAGCGCCTTGGCAATGGCGCGTCCGATGCCCATGCTGGCGCCGGTCACCAGCGCGGTCTTGCCTTGCAGTTGCAGATCCATGGCGGGGTGTCTCCTCTGCCGCAGATTGTCCACACCACAGGCACCGCCGCAACGCCCTTCCGGGCGGGTGCGTGCGGTGGACTGTGATCCGCCAGCGCCAGGGAGGCGACAGCCGCTTAAACGCCGAACATCGGCAGCTCCTGATCCTGCATGGCCGCGGCTTGGGTCGCCGCCGCATGCACCCGGTTCCGGCCGCTGCGCTTTGCGGTATACAACGCCGTGTCCGCCAGGGCGGTCAGTTGCTCCACCCGCGTCTCGAGAGCGGGGGTGAGGCAGGCGGCGCCAACGCTGATCGAGACCACGCCGAGTTCGCTGGCGTCGTGAATCAGCGCCCGGGCCAGGATTGCGGCGCGCGCCTGCTCGGCGATCACCACCGCGCCATCCAGGTCCGTATGCGGCAGGATGACGGCGAACTCCTCGCCGCCATAGCGGGCCAGCAGGTCGCCCGAACGATGGAGCATCGAGGCCACGGCGGCCGCCACGTCGCGCAGGCAGTCGTCGCCCGCCTGGTGGCCATAGAAATCGTTGAACGCCTTGAAATGGTCGATATCCAGCAGCAGCAGCGACATCGGCGCCTGATCGCGGGCGCAGTGGCGCCACGCGCGGACGGCTTCCAGGTCGAACGCACGGCGATTGGCCACGCCGGTCAGCGCATCGGTGGCAGCCAGCGTCTCCAGGTGCTGGTTGATCACCTCGAGCTCCTGCCGCGCGGCCTCCAGCTTCGCGACCAGGGCGGATTTCTCCTCGTCCTGCAGCAGCAGCCGCAGCGTCTTCTGGTTGAGGAACCTGGCCAGCTCCAGCGCTGCCAGGATATGGACGGCGACGAACGCGGCATAGACGTTCAGATAGACGTTGTCCGCGACCAGGCAGCAGGCCAGCAGCGGCGTCAGCGTCAGGAAGATCTGCCCGCCGGCGATGAGACGCACCGCATTGTTGCGCGCCGCGGCGCCAATGACGCAGGCCGACTGCGCGCCGATGATCATGATCACCAGGGTTTTTTGCGGTTCGGCGAGGATGACGACGCTCCAGGCGCCCCACCCCAGCGCGGTGAGCCAGCCGCCAATCAGGCTGCGCCAGACCCAGGCGCCGGGGTTGCCGGACTGCCGGGCCCGGGCATAGCGGCGGCTCTGGGACAGCCGCAGGGCGTAGCTGCCGCCGGCATAGGCCAGGGCCGCGAGGTACCAGGGCGAACCCGTGGCAATGTAGCCGACGAGGCCGAGCGCCGCGAAAACCATTGCGCCGACGAACATCGTGACGCCCTGCTCGAACAGGGTGTCGACCAACCGCCACGCCGTCGCGACGGAAAGGTCGTCGAATTCGTCCCAGTGGGTGGACAACCGCGGCATCGTCAGTCTCGCTTCAGCCCAGGGGTTTTGGTCCAGACTTCCTTCCGCCCGTTCACGGCCCGGTTCGCGGGATGGATGCCTGTAGCGGCGGCATCCCCCCGCGACGGCGCGCGCGCCCGAGGATGGACCCGGTGTTGCCCATTATCCGCGTCCGCCGGGCCGCGGTCGTCCGCGCCTCGGCAACGGAACAACACATCTGTGGGCGCCGCCTGCGGGACGGTTCGGCCCCTGGCCTGCTGCCGATGTGCATACAGGGATAATGTGCATACACGAGAAACCGGAAATCAATTTCGGAAATAGAATATTACCAAGGATGGGACAAAAGCGATACACAATGCTGCGATTTCACGCGATGCCGATCGTATTCATACCGCGCGCGTGGGAAATGCATACATATGGAACGACATCAAGCGCGGCCGGGGTGTGATCGCGCGCCGGTTACCGGGGTAATCACCTGCGCGGCGGCCCCGGACCAGCCGGCCGCACGCCGCGGACTTGCCGCCGCCGGGCCGGCACCCCGCGGATGTGGCGAGGAAATCCCGGCCGCGGCCGGTCCGCCGCGATTGGCAACAATGCGGCTCTGCCCTAGCCTCGCCACGGTGTCCGCCCTGCGGACCGGGAGGAATACACATGTCCATCTTCGAGCAGAACCTCGACCGCACGCCCGCCAACTACGTGCCGCTGTCCCCGGTGTCGTTCCTGTCCCGCGCGGCGCGGATCTGGCCCAACCGGGTGGCGGTGGTCCACGGCACGCGGCGGTTCACTTATGCGCAGTTCCTGGAGCGGGCGCGGCGCCTGGCCTCGGCGCTGGCGCGGGCGGGCGTGGGGAAGGGGGACACGGTGGCGGTCATGGCGCCTAATACGCCGCAGATGCTGGAGGCGCACTACGCCGTGCCGATGCTGGGCGCCGTGCTGTGCGCCATCAACATCCGCCTCGACGCCGCCACGGTCGGCTTCATCCTGCGCCATTCCGAGAGCAAGGTGGTGCTGGCGGATACCGAGTTCGCCGCGGTGATGGCCCCGGCGCTGGACGGGCTGGACCTGACGGTCGTGGATATCGACGACGCCGGCGGCGACCGCATCGGCACCGTGGAGTACGAGGGCTTCCTGGCCGCCGGCGACCCTGGGCATCCGGTGCGGCTGCCGGACGACGAATGGCAGGCGATCGGCCTGAACTATACCTCCGGCACCACCGGCAACCCCAAGGGCGTGGTGGTGCATCACCGCGGCGCCTACCTGAACGCCTCGGCCAACGCCCTGGCGTTCGAGCTGTCGCCGCGCAGCGTCTATCTGTGGACGCTGCCGATGTTCCATTGCAACGGCTGGAGCTACACCTGGGCGGTGACGCTGGCGGGCGGCACGCATGTCTGCCTGCGGCGGGTCGAGCCGGCGCCGATCTTCGCCGCCATCGCCGAGGAGGGCGTGACGCACATGTGCGGCGCGCCGGTGGTGCTGTCGATGCTGATCCACGCCCCGGAAACGGCCCGCCGCAGCTTCCCCCAGACGGTGCGGATCGCCACCGGCGGCGCGGCCCCGGCCTCGACGGTGATCGCCCAGATGGAGGCGATGGGCTTCGAAGTGACGCACCTGTACGGCCTGACCGAGAGCTACGGCCCTTCGGCGGTGTGCCTGTGGCAGCCGGGGCTGGAGGACCTGCCGATTGACGCCAGGGCGGCGTTCATGGCCCGCCAGGGGGTGAACATGCCGATGCTGGAGGAGGCCGCGGTGCTGGACCCGGCGACGATGCGCAGGCTGCCGGCGGACGGCACGTCGATGGGGGAACTGATGCTGCGCGGCAACACGGTGATGAAGGGCTACCTGAAGAACCCGGCAGCGACCGAGGCCGCCCTCGCCGGCGGCTGGTTCCACACCGGCGACCTGGCGGTGATGCACCCCGACGGCTATGTCGAGCTGAAGGACCGGGCGAAGGACATCATCATCTCCGGCGGCGAGAACATCTCGTCGCTGGAGGTCGAGGAGGTGCTGTACAAGCACCCCGCGGTGATGGAGGCCGCGGTGGTGGCGCGGCCGGACGAGAAGTGGGGCGAGACGCCACAGGCCTTCGTGACCCTGAAGCCGGGCATGGAGGGCACCAGCGCGGCGGACATCGTCGCCTGGTGCCGCGAGCGGATGGCGCACTACAAGTGCCCCCGCTACGTGACCTTCGGGCCGCTGCCGAAGACCTCGACGGGGAAGATCCAGAAGTTCGACCTGAGGGCGAGGGCGCGGGGGGAGTTGGGGTAGGAGGCCCGTGGCGGCCGTCCCTGGCTGGCGAGGCTGCGGTGTGAGGTGGTGCGTCCCTGGCGGGGACAGCCTGGATGATGGCGTATGATTGTTCGCACAGAGAAAAAGCTGAGGGCGGCGGAGTGCCCCAGAGGATCAGGGGGACGCCGCACGGCCCGGTGCGGGTGCTGCCGTTGTGCCAGGCAGGGTCATCTGGTTACGCCCGGGCGGCGATGTCCGAGGCCGTCCGCTGGAACACTGAAGATCGTCTTGCGCTTCGCGCGCAGCGCCATGATTACTTCCCTGTGGCCCTCTGCGGCGCTCGGTTGTTTCTCTGTTGTTACATTTTAGGACGATCCGGCCGCACGCCCACCGCCGGTGACCCGCCGCGGTCAACCACCACGCAGGCCATGCCGCCGGCCCACCGCGTCCCCAGCTCCCAGGCTGTGCGCGCCTCCGGGGAAATCGCTCCGCTGCATCTCCCCTACCGGATTCGCGCCAGGGCGGCCTTGATCTGGTCCAGTTGCCCGATGGCGGCCTGATAGCCTGCTTCGATCGCCCGTTCGCGCGTGTTCCAGTCGAACAGCCCGATATCCTCAACCGCCGGCTTCAGCAGCACGTCGCGGTCGGGGCGGATCTGGTTCGCCGCCGTATCGCTGCCGATGGTGCCGACGCGCCACAACAGATCCAGGATGCTCGGCAGGACCGTCTCGCCGTCGGCTCTCGCCTGCTGCTCGAGCGTGGCGCCGACATCCACCGCGATCACCGACGCCACGCCGAAATCATGGATCGCGTCGGTCGGCATGTTGTTGAGCACGCCGCCGTCGACGTAAACCGCATTCCGTTCCATGATCGGCGGACAAATCCCCGGCACCGCGGACGTCGCGCGCAGCCAGGTGACCAGCGGCCCCGTCCGGTGGACGGCCGCGACCCCATCGGTCAGGTTCGTGGAGACGCAGAACAGCGGTATCGGCGCATCCTCGATGCTGAAACTGCCGAAGCAATGGCCGAGCGTGCGGACGAAGGCGCGCTCGGAATACAGCGCCGTCCGCGGCACCACGGCGAAATCGGTGAACCGCCGGCGGTTGAAGGCCATGGCGAGGGCGCGGACGGTGGTGGCCAGGTTCCACTCCAGCGCGAACACCGCCGCGACGATGCCGCCAACGCTGGTCCCGCCGATGGCGTCCACCGGGATGCCATGTTCCGCCAGGGCATGGATGACGCCGATATGGGCCAGCGCCCTGGCGCCGCCGCCGGACAACACCAGGCCGACGCCGCGCCCGGCGATCAGCCGGCTTGCCCGTTCGAAATCGAGGTCGCAGCGAATATGATAATGCCGGCTCGGGTTCACCGACTTCAGCCATTGCGTGGTCCGCGCCGGCACGATGCCGTCCTGCCAGAGCAGCATCAGCGACAGCGGCGTATCGCGCGGGACCTCCAACTGGCCGCCGCCCATGGCCGGGCCGTCGCCGGGATCGGCCTCGCCGTGCGCCAGCAGCACGATGCGGTCGCTTTGCCGGATGCAGAAGCGGGTCCAGACCGTGTGGCCGTACTCGGCCTGGAACAGGACGAAATCGGAGCACTTTTCGATGTCGGACAGCCAGCCCGGGCTTTGCTCCGCGGTCTGCCCGGGGGCCACGACGGCAACCTTGCCGAACGCCTCGAGGTTGACGGCGATCTGCTGGACAACCGGCCCGATGTCGAGCGTGCCGTCCGCCGGCACGAAGCAGAAGGTATGGAACTTCGGCAGGCGCGCCGAAGCCGTCTGCACGCCCTGCAGCCGTTGCACGGCACCGGAACAGACCGCCATCAGGACGCCAGGGCAGCGGGCGGCGACTGCATGCAGATCCTGTCGCGCGATGCGCAGCAACTCGCTGTTGCGCAGGGCACGGACGGTGATCGTCTCGGCCGCGCCGGTCAGGAAGCCGATGTCGCCGATGACGTCGCCGGCACCGAACCGCTCGGAACCGCCGGCCCGTGGCTGACCCGCGGCGAACTGTCCGGTCACGACGACATAGACGGCCTCGGGCTGCTCGCCTTCCACGATCAGGGAGATGCCGGCCGGGACCGATACCAGCGAACAGATTGCGGTCAGGGCTTCGATCGATGCGTGATCCGCGAGCGGGAACGCACGACGCAGGTCGGCGGCCCAGGCGCCAAGGGTCTTGTCCTCGTAAATCGCTGGCCGGCCGGCCGATGCGGAATAACGGGCCAGCCAGCGATCCGGCCTGTACGGATACAGCTTCAAAGTACTGAAAAGACCGGCTTTCCACTCCAGCATAAGAAACCCTTGGCAAGTCCCGGCGCAGCGATTCGTCCGTGCCCTACTCAGGAGTATGGGTGGCCAGGGTGGCCTTGCGGTGCCAATTGTTCGTTATCATGCGGAGCAGCCCGGCCAGGCCGTGTCAATAAATTGTGCCATGATTCTCGGCGGCAGGCCACTATCCAGGGCCGGAACGCCCGTTCGTGGTACCGGCTCCGGCGGCATCCGCGGGCGCCGCGTCCCGGCCCATGCTGGCGCAGCCATGGTCGCGCCCGGTCGATGACCGGTGGCAGGCCGGCCAGCCTGGCAGCGGATGGCGGTATTGTTAAGTTCAAGTAACAAGGACGCCGGCTGGTCAGACCGTCTCGATCTCCACCGGAAACAGCGCATCCGCGTCGTCCACGCGCAGCAGGTGGTAGACGTTGAAACGATAGGCCGGACCCAGCGACACCTCCGGCGGCGTGAACGGGAACGCGACGTTCCCGGCGGTGGAAAGCCGCCCCGGGTAGCCGTAATGCAACAGGAACTGCTTGCAGCTGCGCACGACTTCCGCGGCCCGCGCGGCCGTCGGCGCGATGCATTCGCCCATGATGAACACCTCGCCGGGCGGCGGTTCGTCCTGCGGCACGATCATGCGCACGCCGTCGACGCCATAGACGCGGAAGCGCAGCGTATAGTCCGGTGGCCGATCCTCGCAGACCAGTCCCTGGACCAGGTCCGCCACCTTCGGCAGCAGCGCCTTGCACTGCGCGATGAACCGCGGGTCCGCCGAGCCGCACAGCAGCACGGCCCGCTCGCCGATTTTGCGGGCGCCTTCCAGCTTGATCGTCGGCTGTGTCGTGTCGCGCCACCGCGCGCCGCTGACGCGGGCGCGACGGTCGTCCAGCGCGTCGTAGCGGGCCTGCGACAGGTCCAGCGTGCCGTCGGGCTCCTGCATGGTGAACGGGTCGCCCTGCTCGTACAGGCTGTGCGCCGCCACCGATGTCGGCGTCGCCCGTCGTTCCGGATTCATGCTTTCCAGGGTGAAGCCGTCGTGGTCCAGCTCCGCCAGGATCGGGTCGCGGCCGCCGGGCACGCAGCATAACGAGCCACACTCGATGATCTTGGCCATGTGCATGGCAAGACCGACGGGAAAGCCCAGCAGCGCCGGCAGCGAGGCGAAAATCGCGGTGTCGCAGGCCCGGCCGGCGACGATCACGTCGACGTCGGCCGCCAGCGCCCTGCGGAACGGCCCCATGCCCATCTGGCCGACGATGTTGGAGGCTGCGGCGACCTCGTCTTCCGTCAGCGGCGGCATGCCGTCGAAACCGCTGACCTTGCCTGCGCGGATTGCCGCCAGCAGCAGCGCGCGGGGGATGTCGGCGCGCATCACCGCCATGCGGAAGCGCAATCCGTCGGCGCGGGCGATGTCGCGCAGCATCGCCAGCGTCGCGTCCAGATGCGGCGCCGCGCCGGCCGAACCGGCCGAGCCGATGACCAGCGGCGCATCCAGGCCGCGCGCCGCACGCAGCACCCGCCGCAGGTCCCGCCGCGTCGCCTCCGGCGCCGTCGCCATCTCGCCTTTTCCCAGATAGGCCGGCCCGATGTCGATCGATCCCATGTCGCAACCGATCAGGTCCGGGCGGCGGGCGATGCCGGCGTCGAAGGAGGCGGCAGGGATGCCGTAGCCGAGCTGGCCGGAGGCGCCCAGCAGACGCATCGGCCTTCGAACGTTACGGAATTCGCCGATGATGCGGCCGGAAGCGCTCATGGAAACTGCCTCAGTCCGAAAACTCCGCCCGGATCGCCGCGCTGTGGGCGCCGATTGCCGGCACCGGGCCCAAGCGCGGAGTCTCGCCCGTCCGGATCACCGCCGGCGCAACGATCTCCGCCACGCTGCCGTTCGGCAGAGCGACCCTGGCCCGTCGCAATGCCGGGTGCCGGCTCAGCGCCGCGAGGTCGTTGACGAAGCCATATGCCGTGTTGGACGCCCGCAACTTCGCCGCCGCCTGATCCCGTGTCAGCGACGCGCACATCGCGGCGACACGCGCGTCCACCGTGGCGCGGTTGGCGACGCGGACCGGATTGCTCTCGAAACCGGGCTGCTTCGGCAGATCGGGTTCATCCAGGAAGCCGGCGCAGAACGTCGCCCATTCACGTTCGTTCTGGATGGCGATCAGCACCAGCGCGCCGTCCCTGGTTGCAAACGCGCCGTACGGGCAGATCGAGGGATGCGCCAGGCCCAGCCGCTGCGGCGCCTGCCCGGTGCCCTCGAAATACAGCAGCGGCACGTTCATCCAGTCGGCCACCGCGTCGAACAGGCTGATCTTGAGCCTCTTGCCGCGCCCGGTGATGCCGCGCTCGATCAGCGCCTCCAGCACCCCGGTATAGGCGTTCATGCCGCAGCCGACATCGGCGATGGAGACGCCGACGCGGCCCGGCCCTTCCGGACGGCCGGTCACCATTGCCAGCCCGGCCTCGGCCTGCACCAGAAGGTCATACGCCTTCATTGAGGCATAATCGCCGGTGTCGCCGTAGCCGCTGATGTCGACCGTAATCAGCCGCTCGTACCGCGCCTGCAACGCATCCGACCCGAACCCGGCCCGTGCCGCCGCGCCGGGCGCCAGGTTCTGGATGAACACGTCGGCCCGGGCCAGCAGCCGGTGCAGCAGCGCCGCGTCCCCGGGCTGCTTGATGTCGGCGACCAGGCTTTCCTTGCCGCGGTTCAGCCAGACGAAATAGCTCGACTGCCCGTGCACGGCGCGGTCGTAGCCGCGGGCGAAATCGCCTTCGGGGCGCTCGATCTTGATCACGCGCGCGCCGGCGTCGGCAAGGCGGGACGAGCAATAGGGGGCGGCGACAGCCTGCTCCAGCGAAACGACGAGCAGGCCTTCCAGCGGCTTCGGCATGGTCTTCATCCTTGTCGGCGGCGGGCACGGATCCCGGCGGCGCAAGGGGATCATGTCGGCCCGGTGCAGGCAACCCCGCCCGCTGCGGTTGCTCCGGCCGGGCGGGCAGGTAAACTCAAATCCAACGACAGGAACAGGGAGGAACGGCATGGGCCGGCACATCACCGTCTCCGGCGTCGCGCTGGAGATTGAGGAGAAAGGGCAGGGGCGTCCGCTGCTGTTCCTGCATCCCGGGGAAGGGCTGCAGCCGGATCGTCCGTGGCTCGATCGGCTCGCGCGGCACCATCGAGTCATCGCGCCCCACCATCCCGGCTTCGGCGGATCGGCGTTGCCGGACTGGCTCGGCACGGTCGATGATCTTGCCTATCTCTATCTCGACCTGGCCGCGGCGCTGAAGCTGGAGAACGCGGTTCTCGCCGGCGCCTGCTTCGGCGGCTGGGTGGCGGCGGAAATCGCCGTCCGCAACACGCGGCGTTTCGCCGGCCTGCTGCTGTCCGCGCCGCTGGGCATCAAAGTCGGCGGCGTAACGGACCGCGACATCACCGACATGCACGCCATTCCGCGCGCGGACTTCATGCGCCTCGCCTGGGCCGATCCGGCGAAGGGGGAGATCGACTATACGCAACTGCCGGAAACGGAACTGGCCGCCATCGCCCGCGGGCGGGAGGCATTGTGCGTGTTCGGCTGGAAGCCTTACATGCACAATCCGCGGCTGAAGCGCTGGCTGCACCGCATCGACATCCCGGCGCACCTGCTGTGGGGCGAGCAGGACGGCATCGTCCGGCTTGCCTACGGCGAGGCATGGAAGGCGGAAATCCCCGGCGCCACGCTGGAGACGATTCCCGCCGCCGGACACTACCCGCACTGGGAGCAGCCGGAGGCGTTCGACCGCGCGCTGCTTGCGTTCACCCAGCGACTGTGAAGGAGCCACCGCCATGCGCACCTGGTATTTCTCGGAAATGGCGTACCACCCAGCGTGGGAAAAGGGCCTCGCGCGCGGCTCGCTGCGGGTGAACTTTCCCAACGAAATCGTCGATCCGCGCGAAGCCGGCGCCCTGCTGAACCGCTACCTCGACGAGTTCGCCCTGTGCGACGAGGCCGGCCTCGACATCATGGTGAACGAGCACCACAGCACCGCCACCTGCATGACCGTCTCGGTGCCGATGGCGCTGGCGGTGATTGCGCGCGAAACCAGAACCGCCCGGCTGCTGACGCTGGGCAACCCGATCGCCAACCGCCCCGATCCGGTGCGGGTCGCCGAGGAGATGGCTTGGCTCGACTGCCTGTCCGGCGGGCGGCTGGAGATGGGGCTGGTGAAGGGCGCGCCGTACGAGATCGCGCCGGCCAATTCCAACCCCGGGCGGCTGATGCGCCGCTACTGGGAGGCGCACGACCTGATCCTGAAGGCGCTGTCCACGCATGATGGCCCGTTCTCCTGGGAGGGCGAGTTCTTCCAGTACCGCAACGTCAACATCTGGCCGCGGCCGATCCAGCAGCCGACGCCGCCGGTGTGGATGACGGGCATGAGCGTGGAGACCGGGAAGCTGGCGGCGGAGAAAGGCCATGTCGTCGGCACCCTGCTGTCGGGCGGGCTGGCGAAGCCGATGTACGACGCCTACCGCAAGCGCGCCCGCGAGCTTGGCTGGGAAGCCGGTCCCGACCGCATGGCCTATGCCGCCATTGTCGGCGTCGGCACCACGCGGCAGGAGGGGCTGCGCCGCGCCGACAGCATCGCCGACTATGTGCGCACCGCGCCGGTGGTGGCCGAACCGTTCACCAATCCGCCGGGCTACAACTCGATCGCGGCCAACGTCGCCATGCTGAAGGCCGGTCCGCGGGCGCATCGGCTTGTCACCGATCGCGACGGCCAGCCGATTGACCATCGCACGGCGACGGTGCAGCAGTTCATGGACACCGACACGGTGTTCGCCGGCACACCGGACGACGTGTTCGCCCAGTTGCAGGCGTTCAACACCCGCATGGGCGGCGTCGGCCACCTGCTGTTCTTCGGTCAGGGCGGCTACCTGTCGCACCAGGACGCCAGGGCGAACATCACGCTGTTCGGCAAGGAGGTGGCGCCGCGCCTGCGGGAACTCGGCGCTCCGGCGGAGGCCGCCGCCTGATACTTGCCGACGTAACGGCGTGTTTTCTTGACCGTACGAGTCCTTCGCGACAGCGTGGGGCGGCGCATGCAATTCCTGCATGCCTTTTTATGGGATGGCGCTTGCCGGCGCCGCTCCCGCTGACACCCGGACTTATCGGCTGCCAAAACGATAACAAATCGATAATCGGGGAGAAACGCACATGCTCAAGACCCGTGTCGCCGCGTGGCTGTCGCAGTCGCTCGGCATCGGCACGATCGCCGGCCTGGCCCTGACGGCCGCGGCCGTCCCGGCCAGGGCCGCGGACCACGCTCCGCCGCCGCCGCCCTATGAACTGACCGGGATGAACGGCGTCGGCATCAGCGTCGTGTGGGATGAAGCCGCCATCCGCAAGGCGCTGCCGCCGGGGATCGAGCCGGCCAAGGGCATGACCGGCGGCATCAACATCTACAGCGTCCGGCACGGAAACGGGATTGCTCCCTATTCGGCAGCCTATCTCTACGTCGACGTCGAAGGCTACGACTCGCCCGAGGGGATCAAGGGGCGCTGGATGCTGGCCGGGATCTATGGCCCGGAACCGAAGACGTCTGCCGCGCTGAAGGAATACAACGGGCTTCCGGTGCGTCCGGGCACGTCCCGCCTTGAACCGACCGCGGACGGCAAGCGCGCCATCGGCATTTTCGACGGAAAAGAGATCGTTACCGCGGAAATCAAACCGGTGCCGAACGGATGTGCCCCGGCCGCCGCCGAGCTGAATTACCTGTCGCGGTCAACGGAAACCGGGCAGGTCGTCGTCACGAAAATCCCGTTCGCCGGCGACGTTTGCAAGGCGAACCTGGTGTCGGCGGAGCTGACCGCGCCATCGGGCGATGCGTTCGCGGCCTACCGGATCGCCAGGCCTGTCGGGGCCAGCGAATTCCGCAACGGCGCGTTTGCCTTCAGCGCCCCGGTGCCGGCCGGGAAATAACGGCTGATAGCAGCGCTCCTGCAAGCTTTGATTGACGAAGCGGCCAACAGGGTCCACCGCTGATCCTTATGTTGCGCCGCTTCGAAGCCCTGCTTGACCCCACCGCCGATGCCCCCGCGCCACCGCCGACCGCCGGCCTGGTTCGTTTCTACTGGCACTATATCCGCCAGGTCGGCCGCCTGACCGTCGCCCTGTTCGTCTGCGGCGGCCTGATCGCCGTGCTCGACACGATGATCCCCACCTTCATCGGCCGCGTCGTCAGCCTGATCTCCAGCCACACGCCGCAGACCCTGTTCCGCGACGCCGGCTGGAGCTTGATGGGCATGGCCTTCGTGCTGCTGGTGATCCGGCCGCTGACGTTCGTCGCGCACGCCATCCTGGTGAACCAGATCGTCAATCCCGGCTTCTCCAACATGATCCGGTGGCAAAACCACTGGCACGTGGTGCGGCAAAGCTGGACGTTCTTCCAGAACGATTTCGCCGGCCGCATCGCCAACCGCGTGCTGCAGACCGGCCCGGCGCTGCGCGAGAGCCTGGTGATGGCGTTCGACGCCGCCTGGTACATCCTGGTCTATGGCTCCAGCGCGCTGGTGCTGCTGGGGCGGCTGGACTGGCGCCTGACCCTGCCGCTAGTGGTCTGGTTCGGCCTCTACGCCGTCATGCTGCGCTGGTTCGTCCCCAGGCTGCGCGACCGGTCCCGCCGCGTATCGGAAATGCGCTCCAGCCTGACCGGGCGCATCGTCGACAGCTACACCAACATCCTGACGGTGAAGCTGTTCGCCCGCGCCGCCGACGAGGACGCCTTCGTCCGCGACGCCATCGACGAGCACACCGACGCCATGCGCGCCCAGACCCGCATGACCACAGCCTACACCAGCACCCTGATGATGATGAACGCCAGCCTGATCGTGTCGATGGCGGCGCTGGCGCTGTGGCAGTGGTCCGCCGGGCGGATCGCCATCGGCGCCGTCGCCACCGCCATTCCGCTGGCCTGGCAGCTCAACAACATCGCCGGCTGGGTCGCCCGCAGCGTCACCGCGATCTTTGAGAACATCGGCACGGTGCAGGACGGCATGCGCTCGATCGACGTCCCCCGCCAGATGCCCGACCCGCCGGAGGCCGCGGAGCTGCGCGTCACCGGCGGCGGCATCCGCTTCGAGGCCCTGCACTTCGACTACGGCCGCGTCCGCAACCTGGTATCCGAGGTCGCGCCGGCGGTGCTGCACGGCATCGACCTGGACATCGCTCCGGGCGAGCGCGTCGGCCTGGTCGGCCCGTCCGGCGCCGGCAAATCCACGCTGGTGAACCTGCTGCTGCATTTCTTCGACCCCGCCGCCGGCCGCATCCTGATCGACGGCCAGGACATCGCCGGCATCACCCAGGAAAGCCTGCGCCGCCACATCGCGATGGTGACGCAGGACACCTCGCTGCTGCACCGCTCGATCCGCGAGAACATCCGCTATGGCCGGCCAAACGCCTCGGACGCCGAGATCGTCGCCGCCGCCAAACGCGCCGCGGCGCACGAGTTCATCCTGGGTCTGGAGGACTGGCACGGCCGCCGCGGCTACGACGCGCACGTGGGCGAGCGCGGCGTGAAGCTGTCCGGCGGGCAGCGGCAGCGGGTGGCGCTGGCGCGGGTAATCCTCAAGAATGCGCCGATCCTGGTGCTGGACGAGGCCACCTCGGCGCTGGATTCCGAGGTCGAGGCGGTCATCCAGGAACAGCTCGATGCGCTGATGGAAGGCCGCACCGTCATTGCCATCGCCCACCGCCTGTCCACCATCGCCCGCATGGACCGGCTGATCGTGCTGGACGCGGGACGGATCGTCGAAACCGGCTCCCACGCCGAATTGCTGCGGCGCAACGGGGTCTATGCGCGCCTGTGGCGGCGGCAGTCAGGCGGGTTCGATCCCGCCGCGGTCCGCAACGGCGTCGAAATCGCCGAGTAATACGGTTCCCGGGAAACATTGCCGGTTTCGTCACTCTTCAGGCCGACCCGTCAGGCCAACGCAGGCGCGCCAACTGTCGCGGGACAACGGCCAGAATCTTCCGGGTGCTGCATAATACCAAGCGCCCGAAATTCTGGCACGTTGGCACCGGCCTCTCATCGTTATGCCGGGCGAAGGCCTGGCATCCAAGCTTTACGGTGTTGAAGCCGCGAAGGCGTGTATGGCGGCCAGAAGCCTGTGCCCGGGCTCTTGGCCCGGGTAGCCGCCATGATGGTTGAAGCGTCCGTACCAGAATGACAACCGCGCCGAGGATTGAAATTCAGGACCCGGTGCGGAATCCTGCCGGCGCAACAGGAGGAAACGTCATGACCGGCCTATTGGATGGCAAAATCGCCCTGGTGACGGGCGGTGGCAACGGCATCGGGCGCGAAACGTCCCTGGCCTTTGCCCGCGAAGGCGCCCGCGTCGCGGTGGCGGATTACGAGGCGGGCGCCGCCGCGGAGACCGTCAGCCTGATCAACGCCGCCGGCGGCCAGGCGATCAGCCTCTCGGGCGACGTCACGGCCGCCGCGCAGGTGCAGGCGATGCTGGACGCCACCATCGCCGCCTACGGCCGGCTCGACTGCGCGTTCAACAATGCCGGGATCGCGCCGTACCAGGTGGATTCCTTCGGCCAGCTGACGCATGAATGGTCGGAAGCCTCGTTCGACCGGATGATCGAGGTCAACCTCAAGAGCGTCTGGCTGTGCATGAAGCACGAGCTGCCGCTGCTGCGGCAGGCCGGCGGCGGCGCCATCGTCAACACCGCCTCGATCGCCGGGCTGGTCGGCCTGAAAACCTCCGGCGCCTATGTCGCGGCGAAGCACGCCGTCATCGGCCTGACCAAGACCGCCGCAATGGAGTACGCCGAGGACGCCATCCGGGTGAACGCCGTCTGCCCCGGCTTCATCGCCACGCGCATGACGGCGCGCACCCGCGAGCAGCGCGGCGACGCCATCATCGAGCGCACGCCGATGCACCGCTTCGGGGAACCCCGGGAAATCGCCGAGATGGTGGTCTGGTTGTGCTCCAGCCGGGCCAGCTTCGTCACCGGGGCGGCATACCAGGTGGACGGCGGCTGGACGGCGACGTAGGCCATAGGGCCTTCCGTCGCCAAAACCCGGCGGAACCGTTGGGCTGACACCACGTGCGCGGAATGCCAGACGGTACTATCACGCAACATGATCGCAGCCAGGTCGTGCTTGAGAAGCAAAACGAAATCTCTTCGTTATTGTCACGGCACCGTGGTAGTACCGGGCGGGCGGCCAGCCGCCGCGTCCTGGCCGCAATTGACGTCGTGATGAATCCAGAACTTGTGCGACATTTCAGCCGGATCCGGCCTCGCCTTCTCCGGATGCTGCTGCCGATCGGCCCGATCCTGCTCAATGTCCTGGCGTTTGGCGCGCTGTGGGTGATCGTCGACGCCCGCAACCAGGCACGGGACCGGGCCGTGCTCGAGGCAGCGAACCTCACCACCCTGGTCGAGCGTGAGATCGCCAGGAGCATCGGTTCCGTCGACCTCTCCCTGCAGGCGGCAATCCAGGCACGCGCGTTGCCGGGCATCGGCAGCGCGGACCCGGCGATCCGGCAGGCCGCCCTGTTCGGCGGGGCCGCGGGCGTGCCCTATCTCGGCGGGCTGATGATCACCAACGCGGCCGGTGACCGGGTTTACGAAGCGGCCACGGCAGTGGCGCGGCCAGGCAACGTGTCGGAGCGGGACTATTTCCTGGTGCAACGCGAGCGCCCGGATGCCGGGCTGTACATCAGCCGTCCGTTCCGGCGCATGCCCGGCGGCGACTGGGTCATTGCGATCAGCCGGCGGCTGCCCTCGCCTGATGGGCGTTTCATCGGCGTCGCCGCCGGGACGCTGAAGCTGGCCGGATTCGCCGACATCGTGCGGGGCCTCAGGCTTGGTGAGCGCAGCGCGGTGACGGTACTGAGAACCGACGGCACCATCATCGCCCGATTCCCGTCGGATGGCAGCCTGACGGGCACTCGGCTGCCGAACTCCAGGGTCCTGGCCCGATTGTCGGCCACGCCCTCCGGCGAGTTCGAGGACGTTTCGGTCATCGACCGCATGCCCCGCCTCTATGCCTACCGGCAAATCGGCGACTATCCGCTCGTGGCGGTCACGACGGTTCCGCTGGATACCGTCTATGCCGCCTGGTTCGGCAAAGCACTGCAGGTCGCGGCGGTCGTCGTCGCGCTGGGTGGCAGCGCCATGCTGCTGGTCATGCTGCTGCGGCGCGAAGTGGCACAGCGCGACGTGGCCGAGCGGACAGCCAGGGCCAGCGAGGAACAGTACCGTGCCCTGGCCGAGCATGCCAGCGACGTCATCCTGCGCATCGGCATGGACCTGATCTGCCGCTACGTGTCGCCCGCGGCGCTGTCCATCGGCGGCTATCATCCGGAGGAGGTTGTCGGACAGCCTTGCCTGCCGCTGCTGCATCCCGACGATCGTCCGGTCGTGCTGCAGATGTTCGAGCGGCTGCGCCATGAACGCGCCGGCTTGCAGGTCACCTCGATCTACCGGATCTTTCACAAGAACGGATCGATCATCTGGATCGAGACGCACAGCTCGCTGATCCGGAATCTGCTGACCGGCGAGGCCGAGGAAATCGTGACGATCGCGCGCGACATCACCGCGCGCAAGCACACCGAGGACGCGCTGGCCGCGGCAAGCGACGAGCTGGCCCGGCAGGCGACGACGGATGCGCTGACCGGCGTTGCCAACCGCCGGCAGTTCGACGCCCGGCTTGACCAGGAATGGTCCCGGGCTGTCCGCTCGGGCCAGCCGCTGTCATTGCTGATGCTCGATGTCGATCATTTCAAGCTGTACAATGACCGCTACGGTCACCAGCGGGGCGACGAGGTGCTGCGGGTCGTTGCCAGGACCATCGGCGGCATCGCGCGGCGGCCGGGCGACGTCGCGGCCCGCTATGGCGGCGAGGAGTTCGCGGCCATTCTTCCCGACACGCCCGCCGAAGGGGCCGTGCAGGTTGCGGACGCCATCCTGGATGCGGTGGCGGCCTGCCGGATTCCCCATGACCGCAGCGGCACGGGAACGGTGACGATCAGTGTGGGCGTCGCAACGGCCATCCCGGCGAAGGATGCCTCGGCGGTGGCCCTGGTCAGCAGGGCCGATCGGGCTTTGTATGGTGCGAAGGCGCAGGGGCGTAACCGGATCGTATGTTTTGAAACAGCGGATTGGCGGGAGCGTGCCGCGAACGGCATCGCGCCATAGGGCCCATCAGGGAAGGCTCTTGTTGGATTTCGGGGTGGTGATACCAACCCGCGAAAAGAATCACCCATCGATGTTGGCCTCCAGACCCGGATGAAAGGCGCTTCGCGACCGTGGATGAGTGATTCTTTATGCGGGCTGGTATGAGACGCTTCACCGCCCATCCGGAACCCGGCAGGTTCCTTGAAAACCGCAACCGAGCGTCCCGGCAACGATCGGCGCGCGGCCGACCCTATGTTCGGAGGTCCGGTTCACCACCGGCCCATCTGCGTTCATCTGCGTTCATCTGCGTTCATCTGCGTTCATCTGCGGTTCCTGAATCAGCGTGGCGGCGGGAGGGATGTTCCAACGCCTCTGTGCTGCGCCAAAGCAGAAATGGAACCGCAGATGAACGCAGATGAACGCAAATGCAGCAGGGCTGTTGCCGCAGCGGGGGCGCACGTCATCCGACAGGGCAGTGTCGTGGACCTTTTCAACACGGTTCCGGTTGGATTTCGCGGCCGTGGAACGCCTCACCCGACCACCCCGGAATCCGACAAGAGCCTCAGGGAATTGCCGCGTCATAGGGCGCGGGGCACCGGCCCTTCCGCGTCAGGGTGGGCCTGCGCTCACCATGACGCGTTTGCAACGGACGTGCCGCCAACCCGCCTGTTTCAGCGTCAATGCGGGCTTGTCCCGGCCATCCACCTTCCACCGCCGCAGCTGAGCAACGTTTTCCCGCTGGCGCGGCCCGCCTGGACGGCGCCGGGTTCCGCACAATCTGAAGCGGAAGGACCAACCGAACCGGGGGGCGCAGGTGAACGTCGTTCATAGCTTCGAGGTCATACTGGCGCTGCTCGCCGCCGTCATTGTCCTCGTGCTCATTGCGAAGCGCCTGCATCTGCCGCCCGCGGCGATGCTGATCCTGGGCGGGATCGGCCTGGCGCTGGTCCCCGGATTGCCGACGGTCCAGCTCAACCCCGACCTGGCCCTGGTGCTGTTCCTGCCGCCCCTTCTGCAGGCGGACGCCTACACCACCGCCTGGCGGGACTTTCGCGCCGATCTCCGGATCATCCTGCAACTCGCCGTCGGGGCCGTCGTGTTCACCACGGCTGCGGTCGGCATCGTGACGCATGCGGTCCTGCCCTCGCTGCCCTGGGCGGCCTGCTTTGCCCTGGGGGCGATCGTCTCGCCGCCCGACGCGGTCGCCGCGGCGGCGGTGCTGGAGCATGTGCACCTGCCGCGACGCGTGGTGACGCTGCTGGAGGGCGAAAGCCTGGTCAACGACGCCTCCGGCCTCGTGCTCTACCGGTTTTCCGTCGCCGCCGCGCTGACCGGCGCCTTCAGCCTTGCGCAGGCCGCCGAAAGCTTCGTGCTGCTGGCCGTCGGCGGCGTCGCGGCCGGCGTGGTCATCGGCTATCTCGGCAGTCTGCTGCTCGGGCGCCTGCGCGACCCGAACCTCGCCACGGTCAGCAGCTTCCTGCTCGGCTGGGGGGCCTATATCGGCGCCGAGGCGCTATCCGTCAGCGGTGTGCTGGCGACGGTGGCCTGCGGCCTGATCGTCGGCTGGCGCCAGCACGAAACGCTCACCGCCGAGACCCGGGTGGCGGCCCGCGCGACATGGGGGCTGGTCACCTTCGTCCTCGAATCGCTGATTTTCATCCTGATCGGGCTGTCGCTGCGGGGCGTGCTGGCGCGTCTCGACGGCGTCAGCGCGCTGCCCCTGCTGTGGCCGATCGGCGCGATCATCGGCGTGGTGATCCTGTCGCGATTCGCCTGGGTCCTGCCCAGCGCCTATCTCCTGCGCCTGCTGATTCCGCCGATCCGGCGGCGCGATCCGTATCCGCCGCTGGCGATCCCGGTGGTGATCAGCTGGGCCGGGATGCGGGGGGTTGTCAGCCTGGCGGCGGCCCTGGCGCTGCCCGAGAGGTTCCCCGGCCGCGACTTCATCATCGCCGCCACCTTCGCCGTCATCCTGGTGACCGTGCTGCTGCAGGGCGCCACGCTGGCGCCGTTGATCCGGCTGCTGCGCCTGGAGCGGTTCGACGGCCCCGGCACCGCCCCCATCGGCGAGTCGGCGGCGCGTGCGAGGCTGGCCCGCGCCCAGCTCGCGGCCATCGAGCGCGTCTCCGCGGCCGAGGACGGATCGCAGCGCCATCCCCGCCTGCTCGAGCAGTATTCCTATCGCATGCGCGCCGCCGAGCGCTTCAGCCAGGGCGAGCAGGAATTGCGGTCACATCGCCAGGAGCATTTTTCCGCCGTGCTGATCGCGCTCGCCGCCGGGCGCGAGGAACTTGTCCGCCTGCACAGGACGGGGGAGATCCACGACAGCACGCTGCATGCGCTGGAAAGCGAGCTCGACCTCGAGGAGCTGACCGCCCGCCGTTTCGCGGACAAGCCGTAGCGGTTTTCCGCCCGGAGCGCGCCGGGGCTACAGCTGATTGGCCAGCTTGCGCGCCAGCAGCCAGCCGGGCAGGGCGGCGACCGGAGCAGCGGGCAGCAGCAGCAGCCACCCCAAAGGCTGGCCGTTGACGATGAGGTCCATGCCGATGCCCAGCATCATGCCGCCTACCAGGCTACCGGTAACGCCGGCGGAAACGCCGAGCCAGATGATTTCGCCGCGCGTGATCATGCCGGCTTGCTAGCGAGCGGAGGAATGTTTGACAAGCCGGCAAGT
Organism: Rhodopila globiformis; assembly: GCF_002937115.1. Taxonomy (GTDB): domain Bacteria; phylum Pseudomonadota; class Alphaproteobacteria; order Acetobacterales; family Acetobacteraceae; genus Rhodopila; species Rhodopila globiformis. The sequence continues at coordinate 24,979 of NZ_NHRY01000043.1, forward strand.
GGCGGCCTATACGCGCCGCTCTTCACGGCCGGGAACGTGGACGGGCCGCCAGCGGCGCTGGCATGGTCCGCGCCCGCCTGTCGGTACGGTACCGACAGGCCTACCGGTGCAACAACAGGACGAAAAGGCCAACCGCGCCCATGACCAAGCGCGCCGAAAGCAAGTACAAGATCAACCGCCGCCTGGGGATCAACCTCTGGGGCCGGTCGAAGTCGCCGATCAACAAGCGGGAATACGGGCCGGGCCAGCACGGCCAGCGGCGCAAGAAGCCGACGGACTTCGGCACCCAGCTGATGGCGAAGCAGAAGCTGAAGGGCTACTACGGCAACATCAGCGAGAAGCAGTTCCGCAAGTACTACGAGGAAGCCGTGCGCCGGAAGGGCGACACCTCGGAGAACCTGATCGAGATCCTGGAGCGTCGCCTGGACGCCGTCGCCTACCGCATGAAGTTCGCCGTCACCCCGTTCGCGGCGCGGCAGTTCGTCTCGCACGGGCACCTGCTGGTCAACGGCAAGCGCGTCAACATCCCGTCCTACCTGGTGAAGGACAACGACACCATCGAGGTGAAGGAGAAGTCCAAGCAGCTCGCCGTGGTGCTGGATGCGACGCAAAGCACCGAGCGTGACGTGCCGGAGTATCTGGAAGTCGATCACCGCGCCATGAAGGGCCGCTTTGCCCGGGCGCCGAAGCTGTCGGACGTGCCGTATCCGGTGCAGATGGAACCGAACCTGGTGGTCGAATTCTACTCGCGTTGATGGTCGGCTGACCCGGCTGGTTTGCGCCGCCCGTTCCCGCAGGGGACGGGCGGCTTTGCATATGGCGGCACCCGGCCTCAGGCCCGATCCGCTGGCCGGGCGTGTCCAGGCCGGCGACGCCCCGCCTTACGAAGACGGCAGGTGCCAGCCCTTCTTCGCCATGCGGATCGTGTACACGCTCTTGCCCGACGTCAGATACAGCAGGTTGGCATCATTGCCATACCCGAACGCCACGTTGGTCGGCAGTTCCTTCCCGGTCGAGACATAGGCGAGCTGCTTGCCCTCGGGCGAATAGACATACAGTCCCGGCGCCGCCTCGCTGCGCACCGCGATGTAGAGGTTGCCATCGACATCGATGCTCATGCCGTCGCCGCCGTCGTTGGGCAGCCAGTTGACCAGCACCCGGCGGTTGCTGACGGTTCCGTCCGGCGACAGGTCATAGGCGAGGCAGGCCATCATGCCCTTCTGCGCGGTCTCGCCCTTCTCCAGGAAGTCGTGCGCGCCGTTGTCGTGCGCCAGCACATAGAGCGTCTTCTGGTCCGGCGACACCTGCACCCCGTTCGGCTTGGCGGCATCCGTGATCAGCCGGGTCACCTTGCCGTCCGGGTCGAGCCGGTAGACGGCCTGCACCGGCTGGTTCATCGGCTCCCAGCCCAGGTAGCGGGGGTCGGTGAAGTAGATCCGGCCCTTCTCGTCGATCGTCAGGTCGTTGAGGCTGTTGTAGGGCTGGCCGTTGTAGAGGCCGCTCAGGATATAGCTCTTGCCGGTCTTCATATCAGTCTTGGTCAGGCGGCGCCCGCCGTAGTCGGCACCCTCGGCGATGACGAGGTTGCCCTGGGCGTCGAACTTCATGCCGTTCGACATGCCGCTCGGCGAGCGGAAGATCGTCGCCTGTTTGGTCTTTGGATCATACTTCCAGATGTTCCCGGCCTGCAGGAACTTGCCCGACGGGTCCTTGCAGAATTTGGTGAAGGTGATGTCGCTGAAATAGACCATGCCGTCCGGACTGGTCGCGATGCCTTCGGTCAGCATGCACCCGCCGTCGAAGACGCGGTCGAGTTTGGCGCCGGCGGGCAGTACGCCGGGATCGCCATTGGGCGCCGGAAAGCCCGGGTCCTCCGCCCAGGCTGGCCCGGCCGCGAAGGCTGCGACAATCGCCAGGGCGAGAACAGCGCGCCGATTTCGATTCTTGAGCATCTGCATTGGCCGCGACAGTAATTTCGCACTACGCAGCGTTTTCATCAGAGTCCCCCCTGTTCTTTGTTCGGGCTTCATGCGTTGGCCCGCCTGGTATCATGCCTGGAAATGACTGCAGGAAAAAGCGTTGCCAGGCGTCTGTTTGTCAAATGGCGATGAACAGCCGGTTGCGCGGAGCCGCGTCGCCCCGAGATCCGATGTCATTCCGATATCGACATGGGCAGGGGCCGTAGTTCGATTGCGCGCGCGCCACGGGCGGCGGGCGTGCGGGCGGATCGTCCTGAAATGTAACCACAGAGGAAAAATGAGGGCCGTCAAGGGCCTCAAAGCAGGCGTTATGCGCTGCGCGCGACGTGCGTCGTGACCGGCACCGTTGGACGATGCGACGCCAGACGCCGCCGCCTGGCCCGGATTGATGACTCCGCTTTGCACCATGCCCATGTCCGCACCAGACCGCGCAATGTCCCCCCTGATGCCCTGTGGCCCTCCACAACCCTCGGCTTCTTCTCTGTGCGAACAAAAATACGCCATCATCCACACTGTCCCTGCCGGGGAGGCACCTTACCGGACAGCGGGCCGAGCCAGACCACGTACGCCATGCCTTCCTCCGAGCCAGCAATCGATTCAATCCTGCCACGCAGCGCCGGCTTCCAGCCAGACAGCAACCACTCCGAATTTTCAGGCTCGCCTCAACCAGGCAGGCTCTCACAAACCGAACAGCGCCTTCGCGTTTCCCCCCGCGATGGCCGCCCGATCGGCGTCGCTGAACGACGCGACCGAGCCGATATGCCCGATCGGGTCGTATTCGCCCATGTCATAGGGATAATCAGTTCCCAGCAGAATCTTTTCTACCCCGAAAAGTCCGGCCAGGGCCTCCAGTTGCTCAGGCGTGAAGACGATCGTATCGAGATAGATCCTTTTCAGGTACGTGCTCGGCGGCTTCGGCAACTGCCCATGCGCGTCGCTGCGCGCGCCCCAGGCATGATCGATGCGTCCGGAATAAGCCGGCAGGTAGCCGCCGCCGTGCGCGGCGAGGATCTGCAGGCCGGGATACCGTTCCAGCACGCCATCGAAAATCAGGTGATGCAGCGCCATGGCGGTGTCCAGCGGATTGCCGATGACGTTGCTGAAATAGAACCGCCCGAACCGGCGCGGCTCGGTGAACCCCGCGGGATGGATGAAAACCACCGCGCCCAGCGCCTCGGCCTTCGCCCAGAACGGCTCCAGCGATGGGTCGGAGAGTTCCAGGTCGCCGGCATGGGCCAGCACCTCGACCCCCTTGAAGCCCAGTGTCCGGACGCAATGCTCCAGTTCCGCCGCCGCCGCGTCGCCGCCGGCCTGCAGCGGAACCGTGCCGAGCGCCGCCGGAATCCGGTCACGCTTCGCCGCCATGATCGCGGCAATGCCCTGGTTGACCATGCGGGCTGCCTGCGCGCCGATGTCGGCCGGAACGTCATAATAGCACTGACCGGGTGCGGGGCTGATCACCTGCGCGTCGATCCCCATCGCGTCGAAATCACGCATGCGTAACGACAGGTCGGTCATGTTGGGCAGGCGGTCCTCGTCCTGCCGGCGCGAAAGGATCTGGGTTTCCCGCGCGTAAGCCGCCAGTCTCGGGTCCGGCGTGAGGTGCGGCTGGACAAACGCCGCCGCTGCCGGCACCAGCACGTGCGCGTGGACGTCGACGGTCAGGCTCCCCGGCCTGGTTTCGCGTCCGGGGCGTCCGTGCCTGCGGGCCGCGGTCAGTCCATAACGATTATTTGGCTCAGGCATTGTTACTGTTTTCCCGGCAAATCCGATGCGACAGGACAGGATGCCGTGCCCGCCACAAGGGTTCACGCCCGTGTGATATCCGTTCCGATTGTGCCGCTATTTTTTTTGCGCGACTTTGGGGCCGAGCACGATTGCTACAGGTGCGAATCCGATCATGGTAACCCCTCTTGCGTCACGCCTGCCGCAGTTGCTGGCGGAATCACACAAGCCGATCCTCGCCGACTGGCTCAAGGTTCTGCGCGCCACGCCGGATGTCCGGCTGCCGGCGGCCGAGCTGGAAGCCCAGTGCGACATCATCATCGCCAGACTGGCGCAGGGCTGCCGTGATGGCAATGTCACGAACGTCGAGGCCCCCGGCTACGCCGCGCTGCGCGACGTGCTGGCCAGGGGATTCGCACTTCGAAAGTCCTTGACACGCGATTTGGACTTGCCCGACGCGGGCATGATCGACTCTTTGGCTGAGGGTGAGCACCACGATTGCGGGAGGCCCCCTTGGATCAGTTCATCGCC
>NZ_NHRY01000044.1 GCF_002937115.1 Rhodopila globiformis
ATCGGGGCGGCAGTCAGACGGGGCATGAAGGCTCCGGTGAATCAGGGCGAGGCGTGAGCCTGTGGCCTGCCATATTCAGGCCGCTCCTGACTCGCCAGAACGGCTCCTGACGGCGGCTGGTCACGGCGATTGCCGCCAGACTGTGGCAAACCAGACTCACCCGCGCCGGGCCACCCATCAACGGAGTCGCCACTTCCGGCGAGGTGTACTAGGACGTTTGCCTCCTTCCCGCCAGAGGCCTTCTCACGTACCCGAGAGGGGTGGTTTGCGCATGTTAGTCTGTCACTCGAGGGTCAAAGTGTGGGTCTTTCGGCCATCGCAAAAGTCTAGTCCGCGAGGCTCTGGATCGCCCAACTCTACTTCCAGACCCATGCGAAATGCTCCTCATAATCCAAGGCGAGCGCAGAATGGACACTTGGCGGGCAGACCCCTCAGCAACCCACCGGCCCGCTCGACCACCCGATCCGCGCCCACCGGGCGCCCGCATCACCCTTGCTTACGGCCGGGTGCCTGAGGGCGTGTTCGCGCACATGCCCAACCGCGGCGCAAACAATTGGAGATACAATATAAATACCGTTACAATGTGCGCATCGGGCAGCTGTACGAAGCCGACTCTACTCCGTCGGAAACGTTAGCCTTGCCAGATCCACCCGACACCAGTACCTTATTCGGTAACATCTCCCAGGCCCATCCCCATGGACATCACCAAAGACATCCAGCCAATGACCACCTTCCGCAACCACTCAGCGGAAATCATGCAGCACCTCCGGGACACCGGGCGCCCGGTGATCCTCACCGTCAATGGCAAAGCCGCCGCGGTCGTGCAGGACGCGGCAGCCTACCAGCGCCTGCTCGACCTGGCAGCGGAGGCGAGCGCCGCCGAAGGCATCCGGCAGGGGCTTGACGACCTGCACACCGGCCGCAGCCGATCGGCCCGCGCGGTGTTCGATGAAATCCGTGCCGATCATGGCATACCGCGTTGACCTGACCGAGCGGGCCGCCCGGGACCTCACACGCCTCTATCAGACCATCAACGCCGCGGACTCCACGCTGGCCCGCGCCTGGTTCAACGGGCTTGAAACGGTGATCCTGAGCCTCGACGAGCACCCGGCCAGGGGCGCGGCCGTTCCCGAAGACGACACGCTTCGCCAACTCCTCCATGGCCGCAAGGGACATCGCTACCGAATCATCTATGCGATTGATGAGACCAACCGCGTCGTCACGGTGCTGCACATCCGTCATGGCTCCCGCGACGCGTTCATGCCGGACGAGCCGGCCTAACCGGCAAGTCCGCTCTGTCCCGAACCTCGGGAAGACGATGAACGCCCCTTCCCCACGCTGCGCCGCCAACACGCTGTGGATCGGCCCATCGAAGCGGTTGCCGAAGCTCCCGTCCTCACGCCGCCCCGCGCTCTTCCCTGTCGGACAAAGCGGCACTATATGTCGGGCACGGAGACAGCCATGGCAACGACATCGCAGGTTGGAAAGGTGACAAAGAGCAGGCAGCAGCGCCCCGCCAAGGCGGCCAGGCGGTTGCCCGGGCAAGTCCCGGTCCTCTCACAGTCCCAGTCCGCCATCGACCGCGCTCTCGCCGAACTCGCCCGCGCCGGGAAGCTGACCGGCGCGAACTCGGAGAAGATCAGCGTCCGCATCGACCCCGGATTGATGCAGGCGGCGGCCGAGCGGCTTGGATTGCCGCACGACGCGATCACCCATGTCGTCAACGCGGCGCTGGCCCTGGCCGCCGCGCCCGACCCCTTCAAGACCTGGCTGCGGGAGACGACAGATCGCCTACCCAACGACTTCGAGCTGGCGGTCTAGCACAGGGCCGCGTCGTGCGTTCACCGGCGGCGGACGAGCCGTTGACTGCCTGCGAGGCGGCCCTTGCCCACGATCCCGGCGCCGTCCGGCGGCCGTTTCCCTACCGTGAAGACAAGGACCTGCCGTTCGACGTCACGGCCATGCCGCCCGATCGTCCGGTGATGCTGGACACGAACGTCTACATCGCACGGCTTCAGGGCAAGCTTCCGCCTGCCATTGCGGCGTTCGTCGAGGCCAGCGTTGTCATCCATTCCTCGGTGGCGCTGTCGGAGATTTCGATCTCCGCGGGCATCCTCGATCCATCGAACCCTGCGACCGAGGCGAACCGCGGCCCATTGCTGCGCCTTCTGCAAGCCATCAGGCTCTCGGACTGCCGCGCGCCCAGCCCCGCCGCCTGGGTTGAAGCCGGAACGCTGTCGGGCATCCTGGCGCGGGTGCAGCGTGGCCTGGCGAAATCCAGGAAGCAATTGTCGGCGGTGGAACAATGCTGCCAAAGGGGCCGCCGCCGGGAATTGCTGAACGATGCCCTGCTGTTCCTGTCCGCCCGTGAACAGGGCGCCATCCTGGTCAGCGCCAATATTTCCGATGTTGATGTCCTGCTGCGATTCCGTCCCGACGCCCGGGCGCTCCTGTTCCGCGCCTGACGGCTGCAGCGTCCGCGCGACATCTGGAGCGGTCATTCTGCATCAGGTCCTCGCCGCCTCCGTCCAACCGCGCCCCCTCCCCCAACCCGCCGCACGCTGCTAATCCCCCTCCAGAATGAAGATCCTGTTCGTCACCTCCAACCGCCTCGGCGACGCAGTCCTGTCCACCGGCCTGCTCGATCACCTGATCCGCGCCCACCCCGGCGCCCGCATCACCGTGGTCTGCGGCCCGGTGGCCGAGGGCGTGTTCGCGCGCATGCCCAACCGCGACCGCACCATCGTCCTGCGCAAGCTCCCCCGCGGCCGGCACTGGCTGCCCCTGTGGGCCGCCACCCTGCCCCATCTGTGGGACCTCGTCGTCGATATCCGCGGCTCGGCGCTGTCCTGGCTGGTGCCGACCCGCCGCCGCGCCGTGTTCCGCCGCACCGGCGGGCCGAAGATCGCCGAGCTTGCCGCCATCCTCGGCCTCTCCCCCCCGCCCGCGCCCGTCGCCTGGACCGCCTCGGCCGACCACCAGCGGATCGACGCACGCCTGCCGCCCGGCCGCCCCATCATCGCGCTGGCGCCGACGGCCAACTGGGCGCCGAAACTCTGGCCGGCGGACCGCTTCGCCGCCGCGTTCCGCCGCCTCGCCGGACCGGACACGCTGCCGGTGGTGCTCGGCGGCCCGGGCGAGGCGGAGCAGGCGATGGCGGCGCCGGTGCTGGCCGCCCTGCCGGAGGCGATCGACCTCGTCGGCCGCCTGACCCTGCCGGAGGCCGCCGCCTGCCTGCAGCGCGCCACCCTGTTCATCGGCAACGATTCCGGCCTGATGCACCTCGCCGCCGCCGCCGGCGCGCCGACCATCGGGCTGTTCGGGCCGACCGACGCGGCGACGTACGGGCCGGCGGGCCCCCGGGCGGTCGCGGTTGTCGCCGGCTCCATGGACGCCATCACGGTGGACCGGGTGGTCGCGGCGGCGCGGGCGCTGCTGGATCAGGCGCCGATGGCCGCCACCAGTTCCGCCAGCACCGCCGGCACGTCCCGCCGCGTCGTCTCGATCTGAATGTCCGCCAGGGCGTACAGCGCCGCCCGGCTGGCCAGGATCGCCCGCAGGTCGCCCATCGAGCGGGGATTGTTCCGCATCGGCCGCAGGTCGCCCTGTTCGATCACCCGCCGCATGTGCTCCTCGGGCGAGGCCTTGATCCACACGGTCAGGCAGGTCTCCAGCAGGCGGGCGAAGGTCCGCGTCTCCGCCACGATGCCGCCGCCCGCCGCCAGCACCGCGCAGGGATGGGTGGCGACCACGCGCTCCAGCACGCCGCGCTCCAGGTCGCGGAAGCCGCCCTGGCCGCGCAGTTCCATGATCTCGCCCAGGCTCATGCCGGCCTCGGCCTCGACCGCCTGGTCGAGTTCCACGAACGGCACGCCCAGGCGCGGCGCCAGCAGGCGGCCGAGCGTGGACTTGCCGGCCCCGCGCAACCCGATCAGCGCCACCCGGCCGCGGTAGCCGGGCAGCCGATCGGCGGGGCGGCGCGGGTGTTCGGTTTCCTCCTCCAGCAGCATGCGCAGATCGACGTGCAGCGCCTCGGCCAGCGCCCGCAGCAGCAGGATCGAGCCGTTGCCGGTGCCGGCCTCCACCGCCGCGATATAGCGCTCGGAGACACCCGACTGCGCCGCCAGGAAGCGCCGCGTCATGCCCCGGCGCGCCCGCATCAGCCGCAGCCGTTGCCCGAGGGCGTGAAGAAAGGCCTGGTCCTCGGCAGACTGGCTCATGCCCCTATCTCCATGGGGAGCATCGGTTGTCGTGCACTATATTGCATGTTAGCCGGGGCGGCAGCAACGGAGCGGCAGGAACAATGGCAGACGGATACGCGACTCTCCCGGTTGAGCGCTGGTTCGAGGACTACACCATCGGCGCAACCTATCTGTGCGGCTCGTTCACCGTGTCGCAGGACGAGATCATCGATTTTGCCACCCGTTACGATCCGCAGGTGATGCACACGGACCCTGTGCTGGCGGCGCAGGGCCCGTTCGGCGGGATCATCGCCAGCGGCTGGCACAGTATCGGGCTGGCCATGCGCCTGCTGGTGGAGAATTTCCTCCCGCACGACAACCTGCCCTCCCCGGGCATCGACGAACTGCGCTGGGTGCGGCCGGTGCGGCCGGGCGACACGCTGACGCTGCGGGCGACGGTGGCCGACGCGCGGCGGTCACGCTCGAAGCCCGACCGCGGCATGATCCACACGTTCCTGGAACTGGTGAACCAGGACAACGAGGTGGTCATGACCATGCGGCCGATGAACTTCGTGCGGGTGCGGACGCCCGGAGACGGCTGAGCGGCTCGGCGGCGCGAGGTCGTCTCCCCATCGTCATGGCCGGGCGGCAGTCCCGGCCATCCGCCCCCCGCCGTGGAAACGTGGATGGCCGGGACTGCCGCCCGGCCATGACGGAGAGGCAAGGGTCTGGCCGCCACGTTCTTCCCTGTTCGCCCAGGGCCTTCCCTGTTCGCCCAGGGCCTTCCCTGTTCGCCATGACGCTGGCAATTCCGGGCTCAATACTCGCCGCTGCGATACGCCTCGTCCAGCCGCCTGGCGTCGTCGTCGGACGGCTCCGGCCAGGGCTCACCGCGCCGGCGCAGCGTGCCAGTATAGTCCGGCGGGCGTTTCGCGTTGAAGGCGGCGCGGCCTTCCTCGGCGTCCATGGTGGTCTGCATCAGCAGCGAATTCATCAGGTTCTGCACGTGCCAGGCCTGGTCGTCCGGCAGGTTGCCGAAGCGGATGACGAACTCTTTCATCATGCGCACCGCGGCAGGCGGCAGAGTGACGATGTGGCGCGCCAGCGCCTCGGCGCGCGGCATCAGATCGGCATGCGGCACCACCTCGTTGACCAGGCCGACGCGCAACGCCTCCTGCGCGTCGAACGCCTCGTCGGTCAGCAGGATCTTCATGGCATCTGCATAGCGCAACTGGCGGACCAGCATCGCCGGCCCGGGGCCGTTGCCGATCCAGCCCTGGGACAGCAGGCCGAACTTGAAGCGGGCATGCTCGGCGCTGGCGATGCGGATGTCGGTCGAGGTCAGCAGCATGTACAGCCCGGCCCCGGCGGCCCAGCCGTTGATGGCGGCGATCACCGGCTTCCAGACGCGCGGGTAATGGTCGCCCATGCGGCCGTCGACGCCGGTCCGCTGCCCGTGCACCGTGCCCGCCAGCGGCCAGTAGATGCGCTGGGTGCGCAGGTATTCCCGCTCCTCGGCCGTCAGGTCCGGACGCGGCGCCAGGTTGTGCCCGCCGCAGAAATGCCGGTCGCCGGCGCCGGTGACGATGGCGCAGCGGATGTGCCGGTCCTCCCACAGGTCGATCCAGGCCTCCGAAATCGCGTCGGAGGTCGGCTTGTCGAGGATGTTGGCCTTGGCCGGATTGTTGAGGGTGATGGTGGCGACCCCGTCTCGTTTCACGTAGTCGATCGGCACGCTGGGGTCCTCCCGGATGTTGTTGATCGGCGCGGGCAGTGCATCAAGGACCGGCGCAGGTTGCAAGACCCGCACAGGTTGCATGCCGGCGGCGCGAACATGTCGATCCATCTGAAACCGGCGTTGTCGAAACGATAGCTGTCGTTTTTCAGTTGCTCCCTTCGGTGGAAAGCCGCAGCGTTCGTGCAGCGGCGGCTTGCCGCATGGCCCCTGCAATTTATTACTGCCCTGATGACATAACGCAAGAGACAGCAAGAGGAGTCGTAGAAAATCCGGACCGGATAAGGACGTTTCCAATGACATATTCCAGCGCGCAAGCATCGCTGCAGGAATTCAATGGTAGCCTGCCGCCACGCCACTGGCCGGGCTTCAGGCAAGGCTCCGGCGCCGGTCACCACGGATCGCCCGGAACGTGCTCCTGGTCCGACGACACGGTGCCGGCGTACCAGGCATCCGTTGCGCCAGCCGAGGACGACGAAAACCTTCCTGGCGCGAGCGGTGACGGCCTGGCCGGCACTGGCTTTCCGCTGTCCACGTCAGGCACCGGCCTGAACGGCTTCGCTGCCGCCGCTCTGCCGCAGGGCGGTGCCGGTTATGCAAGGTCCTGGGATCTGCTCTCCGGAGTCCCGGCATACCAGTGGTATCACGGCTGCGGGCCGACAGCCGCCGCCAGTGTCCTCGGCTATTATGACGTCCACGGCTATCCACAGTATTTCAACGCCCAGGGCTGGGATGCCGTCAGCCAGATGCAGGATGTCGAGGACCAGATCTCCAGCCCGGCCCACAACGTCAAATACGATCCCACGCCCGACGATGCGGCGCTTCCCGTGCCGCCGGAAACCAGCCTGGCGGATTTCCTGCACACGTCCGAGAATCCGCTTGGTTACGGATCAACCTATCTTTCCAACATGGCCCCGGGGATCGAGGCCTATGCCGCGATGCGCGGCGCCCCCGTGGTTGCCTGGAGCGAAGATGCAACCGCCTCGACCTGGACCGAGATTACCCAGCAGATCCTGGGTGACCATCCGATGATTTTCCTGGTTGACACGAATGGTGACGGCATCACCGATCACTTTGTCCCCGTGTTCGGGTTTGCCACCCGCCCGGACGGCAGCGATTGGTTTGCCGCCTATACCACATGGCACGAGAACGAAAGCGTCGATTGGTTCCAGTTCAAGCCGATGGCGGCCGGAAACGACTGGGGCGTCGGCTACGTGACCTTCGTCGATCCGGCAGGCACGGCCGGTGCCTCGTCCGCACCCGTCGGCAGCCCGGGTGCCTCGGCAGGCAAAGCCGCTTGTGCCAGCGGTTTCGTGGATCCGCAGACGGCTTCGGCAGGCTTGCCGGCCGTTGGCAATCACTGGCTGGCGTGATAACGCGCGCAACGATCGGCGGGTGTTTTTGGCTGCGCAGCGCCTTCGGCGGTGATCTTCGGCCTGACGATACTTCGGCCCGATCCAGACCAACAGGGCCGTCCCGGTAACGTCGCAGGCCGACGGCACCCACGTTCCTGTTCAGCAACGTCACGCCGCTATCCTGCCGCCGCGATCTCGATCGGGAGCCCGGCGGCCTTCCACTCCGGAAAGCCCTGATCGAAGCGCCGCGCCTGGAATCCCCGCGCGCGCAGCGCCGCCACCGCCTCGAACGACAGGACGCACCAGGGGCCGCGACAATACGCCACGATTTCCCGGCCGCGCGGCAGTTCGGACAGCCGTTGATCCAGGTGCCGCAACGGGATGTTCACGGCTCCCGGCAGGTGACCGAGGCCATATTCATCCTCGGGCCGCACATCCAGCAGCACCACGCTGCCGTCGCGCAGGCGTGCCAGCAGCGCGGGCGCAGCCACCGGCTCCATGTCGTCGCGGGCACCGAAATACGCGCCGGCGACACGCTGCACGGCGGCAACGGTATGCCCGGCGACGCTACGCAATCCGCTCAGCAAGCCGACGATCGCCGCTTCGGCGTCATCCGCCAGCCGGTACACCACGCGCTTGCCATCGCGCTGCGCACTGACCAGGCCGGCCCGGCGCAACTGCTGCAGATGCTGGGACGCGTTTGCCACGCTCAGGCCAACACGGTCCGCGAGCACCTCCACGCTGCGCGGCCCCTGCGCCAGCTGCTCGATCAGTGCGATCCGATGTTCATGGCTGAGCGCCTTGGCCACCTCGGCAAGCGCCTGGCGGACGGCGCCGGCGGCAGTACGGCTTGACACGGCTTCGCGCCTCATCGAAAATGTTTCAATTGATACATTGAATGTCGCGGTTGGATCGGTCAACCGCGTGGCGGGAGGCATTCATGCCGCACACCGTCATCCCGGCCGAGCCGATGATCCGGCTGGGTTGCTTCCTGGGCGTGCTGCTGCTGATGACCGCATGGGAAGCACTGGCGCCACGGCGGGACCGAACAGTGGGGCGCCTGCTCCGCTGGCCGAACAATCTCGGCCTTGTCGTGCTGGACACCATCATCGTGCGCCTGCTGTTCCCGCTCGCGGCGGTGGGCATGGCCTTTGCCGCCCGGGCGCATGGCTGGGGTTTGTTCAACCTTGTCCCCGTTCCGGCCTGGCTTGCCATTCCGGCCGCCCTGCTCCTGCTTGATCTGACGATCTACGTCCAGCACGTGGCTTTCCATGCCGTGCCGTGGCTCTGGCGCCTGCACCGCGTGCACCATGCGGATCTGGAATTCGATGTCACGACGGGCCTGCGTTTCCATCCCGGCGAGATCGTGCTGTCCATGCTCGTCAAGCTCGCGGCGGTCCTGGGGCTGGGCGCCGCTCCCGTGGCCGTGCTGGTGTTCGAGGTCGTGCTGAACGCCACCGCCATGTTCAACCATGGCAACGTGCGGCTGCCGTCCCGTCTCGATCGCGTGCTGCGCCTGGTCGTGCTCACGCCGGACATGCACCGCGTGCACCACTCGATCGATCAGCACGAAACCGATAGTAATTTCGGCTTCAACCAACCGTGGTGGGACCGCCTGTTCGGCACCTATCGGGCACAGCCGGCCCTGGGCCATGCGCGCATGGTCATCGGCATCGAACAGTTCCGCGACAAGCGCGAGTTGTGGCTGCCTCGCATGCTGATCCAGCCCTTGCGCGGCGCCTCCCGCAGCGTCATGGCCCCCGCCCGACGCGCGCTGATGATGGGATTGCGCGCGGGGCTTGTCCTCGTGCTGGTCATTGCCGCTTCCTGGCTGCTGCGGCACCGCGACGTCATCGCCCCCCGCCACCCGGGATCGGCGTTGGCGTACCGGAACGACTGTCGATGGCCGGGCCTTGAATCGGCCCGGAAGCCAAGCGAAACGGCCGGGTCACTTGTATGTGAAGCTGGTCTGCGTCACACCGGCCAGGGTGCACAATCCCAGCGTCCCTAGTTCATGGTGCCACGGTATGGCATAAGGACCAAGAAGCGGCGCCTAAGCGTCATCAGCAAAACAGCTCACGACTGTGTGCCTTTCCGCGAACGACTGGCCATATCTGCTGCCTTATTGCGCCGCACCACAGTGCCGGTGAGCCACAGGGGGAGAACGAAGCCATGAAACGGATCGCAGCGGTCCTCGGTTCGCTCGTTTTGGCCACGATCCTGATTCCGCGCGAGCCGCTGGCTCAGAATGAGCACGGTCGCAAAGTCCGTACCGTCGCCACATTCAGCGACGAACACGGCGTTGCCGGAGTGCCCGAGGGCATCACCACCGACGGCCAGGGGGGACTGTACGTCTCGCTGTTCCTGCTCAACGAGGTCTGGCAGCTCAACCCGTCGACCGGCGAGAAGAAAAAGATCGCGGCTGTGCCAGGCGGCGATCTCAAGGGCGACCTGATCGGACTGGAGCGCGATCCCACCGACGGCACGATCCTGGCAGCGTTCAAGCACCGAACGAAGGTCGACCTGTTCACGCCCGAACATCCGGACTGCCGCGACCCGACCGATACGGCGACCGGCGTTTACCGCCTCGATCCCAAAACCGGAGCAGTCAAGCCGTTCGTGACGCGCGGCATGGGTGTCGCGATCTGCTTCCCGGACGACATCGCGGTCGACTCGCACGGCAACGTCTATGTCACCGACCTGGAACTCGGCGCCATATGGAAGTTCGACCGCTCCGGCCACGGATACGTCTGGTCAGACGATCCGTTGCTTGGCTGGTCTGAACAGAGCGGGACCTGGAATTCCCGGGACAAGTCACCGGCCGGCTATATCGGCGTCAACGACATCGCCCTCAGCCCGGACGGCCGCTATCTCTTCGCCGGCACCGACGGCGGCCCCGGCGGCACGACCGGAAGCGGACTGCTGGTGCGCATTCCCATCCAGCCGGATGGCTCGGCCGGGAAGGCGGATCTGTTTGCCACCGGTCTCGGCGCCAACGACGGCATCGAGGTGGGCCCCGACGGAACGGTCTACTTCGCCGACACCGACAACGACGACATCTGGGCGTTCTCGCCGGATGGCAAGCGGCGCCTTCTGGTCGCCTCGCGCGGGCAGTTCGGCGATCCGCTGGACAACGCCACCAGCCTAGTCTTCCTCAACGGCTGCCTCTACAACACGGAACTTGGATTCTTCAAGCTGCAAAAGGGCAAGGCGAACGAGACGCTGCGGAGCGTGGTTGCGATCTGTGATATCGGCAATCCGGCAACCAAGGGGGCTTATACCCCGGCTCCGGTGCTGGAAGCGGCGCCGCCGACGCCGCGTCCGCCGGCGGCACGGCCGATCCATCCGATGTTCTCGACGGAATAGGCTGCGCCGGAGGGATCGTGGTCTGGTTGGAGGAGGACAGCCGGGCCGCTTCCTTCGGGCGGGGAGTGTTGGGAGTGGGGTGGTGCGTCCCTGGCGGCGGCATCATGGTTGATGGCGCATTTCTGTTCGCACAGAGACGAAGTTGAGGGCACTGGACGGTCACAGGGGATCAGGGGGACATTGCGCGGTACCGGGGCGCCAATGGGCCACGCTGGTGATGGCGGCGCGGTGATCCTTGGACAGGTTTGTGTCCGAACCGTCAACGATTTGTTCCCGGCCTGGCCGTTGAACTATGGACAATCCCCCCCATGCTCATGACGCCGCGGCATGTCTATGCCGTTGTAAATGATAAAAACCGAAACGGGGAGCCTGGGCCATGAAACTATATTGCGATCCGATTACCGTGAACTGCCGCAAGGTGCTTGCCGGACTGGACCTCATCGGCGCGGACTTCGAAAAGGTGCACGTTGACTACTTCACCGGTGAGCAGCGCTCGGACGAGTACCGGAAGATCAATCCCAACGCGGCGCTGCCGGCGCTCGTCGATGGCGACTTCGTGCTGTGGGAATCCAACGCCATCCTCGCCTATGCCGCCGACAAGGTCGGCAACCACGCGGTGTATCCGGCCGATCTGCGTGCCCGCGCCGACGTGAACCGCTGGCTGCTGTGGGAGGCCGCACACTGGTTCCCAAGCTGCTACGTCTTCCTGGTGGAGCACTGCGTGAAGCCGCTGCTGCAATCAGTGCCCGATCTCGCGGTCATCGAGGCGCAGCAGGACAACTTCCACAAGCTCGCCGGCATCCTGGACCAGCGGCTGGGGCAGACCCGCTGGCTGGCCGGCGACCATGTGACGATCGCCGACATCGCCGTCGCCGCGCCCGCCCATCTGCACCCGTACCAGAAGCTGCCGTTGCAGCCGTATCCGAACCTGCGGCGCTGGCTGGTCGAGCAGGTCGAGGCGCTGCCGTGCTGGGACCGCACCTATGTGGGTGAGGGTTTCACCACCGAACGCAAGGCTGCCTGAGAGAGAACATCCATGGACCAACCGACGCCTCCCGTGCCGGACCGCGTGCGCGGGACCATCAACTACACGGTCGACAACGGCATCCCGCCAGATTATTACTTCTACGAACCGGACCCGTCGGTGACGCTCAACCCGCCCGGCACCGACCTGCGGGAGGTCGAGATCCGCAACGGCTGGCCGGAAGTGGACCGCTTCGACCTCGACCGCGAGGGCTTCGTGCTGAAACCCTTCCCGGCCGGCTTCGGGCCGTTCGACGATGATGCCGCGATCAGGTCGGGCTTCTATCCGCAGGTCGAGGACTTCGTGAAGCGCAACACCGGGGCGCGGCGCGTGGTCATCTTCGACCATACCATCCGCCGGCGTCTGCCGGCCGATTTGAAGGTGCAGACCGAGGTGCAGCGGCCGGCGGTGCTGCTGGTGCACAGCGACTACACCGTCGCCTCCGGCCCACAGCGCGTGCGCGACCTGCTGCCGGAGGAAGCCGACGAGTTGCTGGGCCGCCGGGTCGCGTTCTACAACGTCTGGAAATCGCTGTACGAGGTGGTCGAGGAACTGCCGCTGGCGATGTGCGACGCCACCAGCCAGGGCGACGGCGACATGCTGCGGATGGAACTGAAGTATCGCGAGCGGACGGGCGAGATTTATGTGATGCGCCACGCGCCGCAGCACCGGTGGATCTACTTTCCCCACATGACGGCCGATCAGGCGCTGCTGTTCAAGACCTATGACAGCGAAACGGACGGGCGGGCGCGCTTCGTCGGCCACAGCGCCTTCGAGGACCCGAACACCCCGCCCAACGCGCGCAAGCGCGAGAGTATCGAGGTGCGGACGATGGCTTTCTTCTGAGCAGAAGGCGTTACTTTTCCGTCATGGCCGGGCGTGTCCCGGCGATCTGCGCTTCGACGACGCGGGGTGGATGGCCGAGACACGCCCTATCAGGTTCACAGATCATGGAAACAATTCCGCGGTTGCGCCGATAAAAGATGGTTGGACGCGCCGTCGCCCGATCTGGTGCTCCGATTGTATCGTAATGAGCCACAAAAACCCGACCTTGAAGACCATCGGACGATCGTTCGCACGATGTGTGAATTTGGTAGGGACACGCCCGGCCATGACGATAGGGAGAAGCCCTTGCTCCGCCACATGCCTGTCCTGATCGCAATGAAACCGTCCCCGGACAAGGTTGCCGGTTCCAGGGCCTGGGCGGCCTCCCTGAGAGCAACGGACGGTGTCATGCTGCCAGCCTCACCCCGCCGGCAACCGCAGCGGCAGCAGGAACAGCAGCGCCACCGCCGCGGCGGCGCCGCACAGCAGGAACACCGCCAGCGCCGGGAAAGCGGCGACCAGCGGGGCGGTGACCGTCGGCGCCGTCGCCTGCGCCACCAGCACCGGCACCGCCAGCCAGCCAAGCAGGCGCGCGTAGCCCTGCGGCCCGAACAGCGCCAGCGGCAGCGTGCCGCGGTTGATCGTCATGATGCCGTTGCTCATGCCGTACAGCACGGCGAACCCGACCGCCGCGCCGAAGCCGCCGTGCAGCAGCAGCAGGACTCCCAATGGGAACAGCAGCGCGGCCAGGCGCGCCCGCGCCAGCAGGTTGACGCGCGGCCCGACGCTCCAATCCAGGATGCGCCCCGCCACCTGGCCGGGGCCGATCAGCGCGGCGACGGTGACGGCCTGGGCAGTGCTCAGGCCGATGCCGGTGAACAGCGGCAACACCTGCACGGCAATGGCCGAGGTGATGAACCAGCGCAGCGCGAAGAACGCCGCCAGCAGCAGCACGGCGCGGGTATCCTCGGCCGAGCGGGGCGTGGCGGCGACGGGCGTGTCCTGGCGCGGCCGCGGCGGCGCCGGCGGCACCAGCAGCCAGACCATCGGCAGGTTCACCAGCAGCATCAGCCCGGCATAGGCGCACAGCAGGCCGCGCCAGCCCAGCGGGCCGATCAGCGCCGCGCCCAGGGTCCAGAACACGGTGCTGGCAAAGCCGGCCACCAGGGTGATGCCGGTGATCGTCTGGCCGGCCTCCTTCCCCAGCAGCCCGCCGACGGTGGCGAAGGCGGCATCGTACAGGCCCATCGCCATGCCCACGCCGATGATCGTCCAGCCGGCGAACCACAGCGCCAGGCCCGGCGCCGCCGCCAACACCCCCTGCCCCGCGGCCATCACCAGGATGCTGCCCAGCAGCGCGCCCCGGCCGCCATGGCGGTCGATCCAGGCGCCGACACGCGGAGCGCACAGCCCGGCCACCAGCAGTGCCCAGGAGAACGCACCCAGCACCGCGTAACCCGGCTGCCGCAGCGCCGCCGCCACCGGCTCGCCGATGATCGCCGGCAGGTAGAACGTCATCCCCCAGGACAGGGTCTGGTTGACCCCGAGGACAGCGCCAAGGCGGAAGCGCGGCACAGGTCTGGACATCGCCGCAGCATCCGGCCGATGCCGCCGGAAAACAACCGCGCCGCCGCGCCGCCGCGCCGAGGTCTTGTGCCGTGGTGCCGACAACCGCGACGGTCGTCCGCCGCCGGCGGAGGCCCGGGCACGCCGCCACCGGCGATTCCGCTACTTTGCCGGAACGGCCCACGTCGGTTGCCGCCGTGGACCCATTGGCCCGCAGGCGCGGTTGTCCCCGCCAACCGGCCGGTCCTACACTGGCGGAAACCAACGGGAGGCTGCCATGAGCGTTCAGTCCTGTGACTACACGGTTGCCGACTTCGCCTATATCGAGCACGCCGACGGGCCGCAGCGGCTGCGGCTGTTCATGCCGGTGGTGGCGCATGCCGTGCCCCTGGTCGTCGACGTGCACGGCGGCGCCTGGTGCAACGGCGACCTGAAGGACTGCGAGAGCCGCGACCTGGCCCTGGCGCGCGCCGGCTTCGCCGTGGCCGCGCTGAATTTCCGCCATGCCGGGCAGGGCTATCCGTCGTCCCTGGTCGATATCAACTACGCCGTCCGCTGGCTGAAGGCGCATGCCGGCAAGCTCGGGCTGCGCGCCGACAAGGTTGGCCTGTCGGGCCAGAGCAGCGGCGGCCACCTGGCGATGCTGGCGGCGATGCGGCCGGACGATCCGCGCTATGCGGCGGTCGCCTCGCCTGATGGAGCAGCGGTGGACGCATCGGTGCAGGCGGTGGTGATGCAGTGGCCGGTGATCAACCCGCTGTCGCGCTATCGCAACGTCCTGCGGCTGCGCCAGGCCGGCACGCCGCCATCCTGGGTCGGCGACCTGCCCGAGCGGCATGACCTGTACTGGAAGACCACCGCCGCGATGGAGGAAGGCAACCCGATGCTGATCCTGGAACGCGGGGAAAAGGCCGCGCTGCCGCCGGCCCTGTGGATCCAGGGCCGTCCCGACCCGGTGCATGACTACCGCGATCCGGAAGCCGGCTTCGACGGCAACGAGCCGGAACGGTTCGTCGCCGCGTATCGCCGCGCCGGCGGCATGATCGATCTGCTGTCGATCGACAATGCCACCCGCGCCGGGGCGGCGTCCGACCTGCCGACCGTGGCCTTCTTCCAGCGGCACCTGGCCTAATTTTCCCCCGCCCGCCAGCCACGCGCCAGATCGGCCAGGATCAGCGCCACCGGCAGCGCCGCGGCAATCCGGAACGTCGCCTGGAAGGCGGCGGTGAAGCCGATGCCGGCCGCCTGCAGCGACTGGAACACCAGCATCAGCACGGTCGCCCCGGTGACCGTGCCGATGGTGCGCGTCGCCATGCCCAGCGCGCCGGCGACACCGCGGTTGCGCGCCGGGATCACGGCCGTCACGATATCGAAATAGGCGACCTGGAACAGCCCAAGCCCGAAGCCCTGCACCAGCATCGACCCGGCCAGCAACGGAATGCCGGCCGGGGCGCCGGCCAGCGAGATGCCGCACAGTCCCGCCGCGCTGAGCGCGCAGCCCACCAGCGCGACGACGCGGGGCGGAATTCTGCCGGTCACCCGCCCCGCCACCGGCGCGGCAAGAACAATGCCCAGCGGCGACAGCCCCAGCAGCAGCCCTGCCTGCGGCAACGACAGGCCGGGGATCCGGCTCAGGTAGAACGGCGCCAGCAGCATGATCGCGAACGCCGCCACGTTGATCACCACGTTCATGACGTTGACCAGCGTGAAGCCGGCCCTGCCGAAGAAGGCGAAATCGATGATCGGCTGCGGCGCCCGGCGTTCCTGGCGATGGAACAGCACGAAGCTGGCCGCGGCGAGGACGGCGAACAGCACGGTCAGCAGTCCTGGCGGCCACAGCCGGTTCAGCGTCAGCAGCAGGAAGCTCAGCCCCGCGGCCAGCAGCACGCCGCCGGCGGTGTCGAACCTCTCGCGCTCGCCGCGCGGCTGCCGCGGCAGGGTCCAGGCCAGCAGGAACGCCACGAACGCCAGCGGCGCGCGGAAGCTGAACACCGCGCTCCAGCCGAAGCGGTCCACCAGCACGCCGAACACCGTCGGCCCCAGCGCGAAGCCGATGCCGAACATCATCATGTAGGTGCCCAGGATGCGGGTGCGCATCGCCTCGGGGAACAGGCTGGTCGCCAGCGCCGGCCCGCAGGACAGGATCAGCCCGGCGCCGATGCCCTGGAGGAACCGCGCCGCCAGCAAGGCGGCATACGACGGCGCCAGCGCGCAGGCGACGAAGGCGACGGCAATGACGCCAGTGCCGATCAGGAAGATGCGGCGGTAGCCCAGCATGTCGCCGGCGCGGCCGAAGGTCAGCATCAGCGCGGTCTGCGTCAGCACATAGGCGATGACGATCCACTGGATCATCGGTATCGGCAGGGCAAAATGCGCGACGATCGCCGGAAAGCCGATGTTGACCGCGGAATCGAGCGGCACCACCGAGGTGCCGAGCCCGACGATCAGCAAAGCTGCCATGGGAGACCTGGATACGGCCGAAACCGCCTGCCGTCCGGTTGCCTGCATTGGTTTCCTCGCCTGTTGCCAGTGAGGATATCGGTTTCCGCCGCGGTTGCCAGAGTCGGCCGCAACGCTGCCGGCCACGACGACCCCGGCGTGCGCCTGCCCTACCCCAGCCTGATCGGCTTGCCGTCCTCCGCCTGCTCGCCGAGCTGGTGCGCCAGGAAGGCGACCACCGCCGCTTCCTCGGCCTTCAGGCCGTGCCCCGGATCCGCCAGCTTTTCCGCCGTGCGCCGCTTCAGCGCGTCCAGCAGGCTGCCGTCCAGGTAGCCGTCGAAAATCGCCGGGTGGATGTAGCACTTGCGGCAGATCGCCGGCGTGTTGCCCAGCATCTTCGAGACGGACTCGACCGCCTGCACGACATTCCTCCTGGCTTTCGCCTGCGTATCGAACGCCTCCAGCCGCTGCAGCGCCAGGGCGGCGAGGTTGGTCGCGGCCCAGGTGCGGAAATCCTTGGCGGTGATCGCCTCGCCGCTGATCGCCTGGAGGTAGTCGTTGACGTCGTCGGAATCGACGCGGCGCGGCTGGCCGTCCTCATCGAGGTACTGGAACAGTTCCTGCGCCGGCAAATCCTGGCAGCGGCGCACGACGTTGGCGAGCTTCCGGTTCTTCAGGTCGATGTGGTGCTCCGTGCCGCTTTTGCCGCGGAAGTCGAAGCGGATGCTGGCGGCGCCCTCGACCTTGACGTGGCGGTTGCGCAGCGTGGTCAGGCCGAAGCTGCGGTTACTCCTGGCGTATTCCTCGTTGCCGACGCGGATCAGCGTGCTTTCCAGCAGGCGGACGATGGCGGCGAGGACCTTCTCGCGCGGCAGGCCCGATTTCGCCAGGTCCTTCTCCACCTGCGCGCGGATCGTTGGCAGGACTTTGCCGAACGTCAGCATCCTGCCGTACTTGGCTTCGTCGCGCACCTCCCGCCATTTCGGGTGGTAGCGGTACTGCTTGCGGCCGCGCGCATCCCGGCCGGTGGCCTGCAGGTGGCCGTTGGCATATGGACAGATCCAGACGTCCTGATAGGCCGGCGGAATGGCCAGCTTGCGGATGCGGGCGAGTTCGCCGGGGTCGGTGATGCGGCTGCCGTCGGGCGCGACATAATCGAACCCGTCCTTGTTGCGCGCGCGCCTGATGCCCTTGCCGCGGTCGGACACATAGCGCAGCTTTGCCGCCTTTGCGGCAGCCTTCAGCACCTCGGGCGAGAGCGTGCCGGTTGAGGACAGGTCTTCGACGGTTGCTTGCGACATCATCGAGACAATGTGGCGGGGCCGCCTCCGGTTCACGGTTGTCCCAGCTGTGATCGCCGCGCGTCGCCTGGCCGGCGATGCCGACAGCGTCAACGGAAACAGCGCCCGGCGCCGCGCGACAGCCCATCCCGGGGCGTACCGTCCCGTTGTCTTCGCGGCGGCAGGCCCACCATCCACGCCTTTGGCTGATCTCAGCACCGAAAGGCGTAGATGGTGGCACGTCCCCATGACGGGGCAGCAACGGGTAGATCGGTCCGGCTTCGCGCGAAGCGCAATGACCCAGCGCTTCGTGGGTCCTTCGCTTCCTCCTATAAAAACGCGGACCAGCAGGTGCGGTCGTCGCTCTATCGTCATGGCCGGGCGTGTCCCGGCCATCTGCGCACGAACGGCGGAGGGGTGGATGGCCGGGACACGCCCGGCCATGATGGAGAGGCAACGGACCCTTCGCCCGTTTTCCGCCATCGCGGTGCCGGCGCGCCGGCTGGCTACAGCAGACCGCAGGTCGATTGAGACAAGGCGGCGGTGCGCCCTCACCGTCATGGCCCGGCTTGTCCGGGCCACCTGTTCCAGCACATGTGCCGCGATAGGTGGCCCGGACGAGCCCTACGGGATGCACACATCTCGGAAACGGTCCGCCGCGGCGTTTCCCTTTCGTCATGGCCCGGCTTGTCCGGGCCACCTATTCCAGCACTTGTGCCACGACAGGTGGCCCGGACAAGCCGGGCCATGACGATGGGGGAACGCTCTCGGCCGTGAGGCAAGCACTTGATTTTACGGTCATTTCCGACTCGTTTCCGGGATGTGTGCATCCCGTAGGGACGAGCCGGGCCATGACGGTGAGGACAGGGGGCCTCAGTGTTCCGACCGACCTGCGGTCTGCTGTAACTCCGTGTTGAGAATCAGCCGGCGGAGCGGCGCGGGCGGATGCCGTTGCGCACCGTTCCGGCCAGCGCAGGAGCCTGTGCCGTTACATCGCCAGGTACCGGCTGCGCACCTCCCTGTTCGCCTTCAACCCGGCGATCGTGTCCCGGTAAACGATCTGCCCCTTGTCGATCACCACCGCATCGCTGGCGATCCCCAGGCAGAAATGCATGTTCTGCTCGGCGATCAGCACCGTCGTGCCGATTGAACGCAACTGCTTCAGCAGCGTGCCGATGTTGGCCACCACGATCGGCGCCAGGCCCTCGCTCGGTTCGTCCAGCAGCAGCATCACCGGGTTGCCCATCAGCGCCCGGGCGATCGCCAGCATCTGCTGCTCGCCGCCCGACAGGCGCCCGGCGATGCGGGCCTTCAGCCGTGCCAGAATGGGAAACACCTCATAAATCCGTTCCAGCGGCCAGTCGTCCTGTCCGCCCGGGCCTTTCTTGGCCGCAATGATCAGGTTGTCCTGCACGGTATGGTCGGGAAACACCTGACGATCCTCGGGGACGTAGGCGAGGCCCTGGCGCGCCATGATGTAGGGCTTGCGGCCGGTGACGTCCTGGCCGCGGAACACCACCTGGCCGCGCCGAGGCGGCGCCAGGCCGGCGATCGCCTTCATCGTCGTGCTCTTGCCGGCGCCGTTGCGGCCCAGCAACGCCAGCGTCTGGCCCTGGTGCACATCCAGCCCGACGCCGAACAGGATCTGGCTGGCGCCGTAGAACACGTCGATCGAATCGACCGACAGCACTGGGCCGGTCATGCGTCCTCCTCCGCGTCCGGGGTTCCGAGGTACGCCTCGATCACCGCGGGATTGTTGCGGATCTCATCCGGCGTGCCCTCGGCCAGCAGGCGGCCGTAGCACAGCACGCGGATCGAGGACGAAATCCCGAACACGATGTCCATGTCGTGCTCGATGAACGCCAGCGTCAGGTGCTGCTGCTGCCACAGGCGCTGCACCTTCTCGATCATCCGCCAGCGCTCCTCCGGTCCCATGCCGGCGGTCGGCTCATCGAGCAGCAGCATGGACGGTTCCAGCGCCAGGGCCAGCGCGATGTCCAGCAGCTTCTGGTCGCCGTGGGACAGGTTGGCCGACAGCGTGTCGGCGTTGTCGTGCAGGCCCAGCATCTCCGCCACCTCCATCGCCCGGTCGCGCACGCCCTGGCGCGGGAAGCGGTGGTTCAGGTCGCCCCACTGGCCGCGGTGGGCGGCGATGGCGGCCATCAGGTTCTCCGCCACCGTCATCGACGGGAAGAAGCTGGCCACCTGGAACGCCCGGCCGATGCCGCGGCGAACGATGGCGGCGCGGTCGAGGCCGGTGATGGTTTCGCCCTTGAAGACGATCTCCCCGGCATCGGGCCGGAACGCGCCGGAAATCAGGTTGAAGAACGTACTCTTGCCGGCGCCGTTCGGGCCGATGACCGCTGTCAGCGAGCCGGCGGGGAACTCCATCGTCACGTCGCTGATGGCCGCCAGGCCGCCGAAGCGCTTGGTCAGGCCACGGATCTGCAGCATCAGGAGATGCCTCCCGCTGGACGGCCGCCCAGGCGCTGGGTGATGAAATCCAGCAGCCCGCGCCGCAGCCCCAGCGCGAACAGCAGGATGATGATGCCCAGCGCCAGGCCGTAATATTCCGTCTGCCGCGTCACCACGTCGTTCAGCAGCAGCAGGATCGAGGCGCCGACCGTCGGCCCGAGGAAGCTGCCGACGCCGCCAAGCACGATGGCGAAGATCGCGTCACCGGAAATCGGCCAGTTGATCAGTTCCGGATAGGCGCCGGAGACGAACAGGCTCATGACGATGCCGCCGACGGCGGCGAACACCGCCGCCAGCACGAACACCGTCAGCTTCACCCGCCACACCACGATGCCCAGGAACGCCGCCCGGACCTCGTTGTCACGTATCATCCGCAACGACGTGCCGAAGCTGGTGCTGACGATGTGGCGCATCAGCAGCAGGCCGATGACCAGCAGGACGGCGCTGAAAATATACAGATGATACTGGTTGCCCAGGTCGATCCCCGCCACCACGCGGCGCGGGATGCCGCCTTGCAGCCCCTGGTCGCCGCCGGTCAGGCCAACCCAGGAGATGACGATGGAGTGGGCCAGCATCTGCATCGCCAGGGTAACGAACGCGAAATAGATCAGCCGCAGCCGGATGCAGATCGCGCCGACCACCACCGCCGTTGCCGCCGTCAGCAGCAGCGTCAGCACGAACGCCGCCGGCAGCGGCAGCCCGGTCTTCTGCATCAGCAGCGCGAAGGAATACGTCCCCAGGCCGTAGAACAGCCCGTGCCCGAACGACGACAGCCCGGTGTAGCCCACCAGCAGGTTCAGCGAGGTCGCGAACAGCGCCATCGAGGAACAACGGATGACGAAGTCCTGGAACGCCTTGCTCGGCAGCAGGAACGGGATGGCCGCCAGCGCGGCGATCACCAGGCAGCCGATCATGATGTCGCGCAGCGTGTGGGACCGCGTGGGCACTGACATGAGAGGTTCTGGTCGTCTCTCTATCGTCATGGCCGGGCGTGTCCCGGCCATCTGCGCTTCGACGGTTGGGGGTGGGTGGCCGGGACACGCCCGGCCATGACGGAGAGAGCGTGGCGCGGCTTTGGTCCGGCCACTGCCGGCCTCGATGGGTTAGTATCCATCGCATGCGACCAGGGCATCTTAAACGATCTCCTTGCCGAACAGACCACTGGGTTTCACCACCAGGATGATGATCATGGCGATGTACATCAGCCCGTCGGTGAACAGCGGAAAGCCGATGGTGCCGAAGCTGCGGATCAGGCCCAGGACGACAGCGGCGATCAGCGCGCCGGCGATCGAGCCCATGCCGCCGATGACGGTGACGATGAAGCTCTCGATCAGCACGGAGAATCCCATGCCCGGCGTCAGCGACCGCACCGGTGCGGCGAGGCCGCCGGCCAGCCCCGCCAGCATGCCGCCGACGGCGAACACCAGCGAATACAGCAACGTCGTGTTGATCCCCAGCGCCGAAACCATGTCCGGATTCACCGCCGCCGCGCGGATGATTTTTCCCATCCGCGTCAGCCCCAGCCCCAGCCCGAGCGCCCCGCCGATCACCAGCGCGGCGCTGATCAGCACGAGATAGAACGGCGGCACCACCCCGCCGGCGATGAACAGCGGCGGCACCTGGAACGCCGGCGGCATGCCCATGGCGTAGAAGTCCGGTCCCCAGACGATCTTCACCAGGTCGTCGCAGATCAACACCACGGCGTAACAGATCAGCAGTTGCATCAGCACGTTGGCGCCATAGACGCGGCTGATCAGGAAGCGCTCGAAGATCACGCCGAAGACCGCCATGCCGAGGCCGCCGCCCAGCACGCCCAGCACATAGCTGCCGGTGACAGCGAACACGGTGTACGCCAGGTAGGCGCCCAGCATGTAGAACGTGCCGTGAGCGAAATTGACGATCTTCAGCACGCCGAAGATCAGCGTCAGCCCGGCGGCGACCAGGAACAGCAGCATGCCGACGATCAGGCCGCTGGTTGTCTGCGTAACCACGCAGGATGCCGAGGTCACGCACCCGATGAGAGCGTCGAGATCCATCAGAATTCCAGAACAGAGATCACGCGGCCGCCCCGCTTATAGATAGCCGCTCTTCTTCTTCCACTCGGTTTCGAGTTCGGTGATCTGCCCCCAGTCCGCCGGCTCGATGCCAGTGACGAAGGGCGGCTTCGGGATCGTCGTGCCCCAGCCGATGGCATAGTCGATCAGGGTGTGGTCCTCGGCCCGCATGGTGACCTTGCCGGAGTTGCTGAACGGGCTGTCGATGGTCAGGCCCGCCAGCGCCGCGGATGCCTTCTTGCCGTCGGTGCTGCCGGCCTTCTTCACCGCCGCCTCGATGAAGCGCACCGCGGTGGCGTTCTCCCACGACCAGTTGGTTGGATAGTCGTTGTTGTTCGCCTTGCGGTAGGCCTCGTACCACGCCCGGTTCTCTTTCGTATCCGGAAAAGTCGGCAGGTAGCGGTTGGCCGACTGGATGCCGGGCGGCAGGCTCTTCACCGTGGTCAGCACCGGCAGGTCGCCCATCGCCGGGATGAAGGTTTCCATGGCGCCGAACAGCGCATAGACGTTGCCCTGGTTGATGAACGCCGACAGGTCGCCGGCGTACAGCGCGGAATACAGCGCCTGCGGCTTCGCCTGGATGATCTTGGTGATCACCTCGGTGAAGTCCGGCTGCCCGAGCTTCGGCCAGGCCTGCGTCGTCACCTGGGTATCCGGGCGGAAATGCTTCAGGAAATCCAGGAACTGCGCCGTGGTGTCGCGCCCGAAGGCGTAGTCCGGCGAGCACGTCGCCCATTTCACCAGTTTCTTCGCATCCGCCACCTTGGCCGAGTGCGCGCCGCCGACGATCGCGTCGTGCACGCCCTGCCGGGCGCAGCGGAACGCCGTCGCCACCCGCAGCTTCGGATCCGCCGTCAGCGATGACGTTTCGCTGTTTGAATGAACGCACAGCACGCCCAGGTCGCGTACCACCTCCTGCACCGCGAAGGCGCCCGAGGATGCCTCGGCGTCGAGCAGGATCTCGCAGCCGTCGGTGTTCACCAGTTCGCGCGCGACACGGGCGGCTTCCTGCGGCTTGCCCTTGGAATCCCGGTAGATCGGCTGGATCTGCCGCCCCAGCAGGCCGCCCGCGGCATTGATGCGGTCAACCTCCGGCTGGATCGCGCCGCGCGACGACACGCCAAGCAGGGCGATCGGCCCGGAGAAAATCGATTGAATGCCGATCTTGATGGGGTTGGACTGAGCGCGGGCGACCCAGGGGGCGGCCAAGGTAGCGGCCGAGGCGGCAAGGACCGTACGACGGCCCATACGGGCGGATGGCTCAGGCATGACGCTTTCCTCATTTTGTTGCCGGTACTGATCAGCGAAAACCGCACCGCCGTCAAGCCGATCGGCCGGAGGGGACGATGACCACACGTCTGGGTGAACAGACCCGATTTCCCCTTCCCGCCCAGTGCCGCCGGGGTCGAAATGCCGGCGGGTTGACAGCCCCTGCCCGGCAGGTGCCGCGCATCTTCCGGCCAAGGAATAAATATAAAGGGAGAAATTACGTGTTCGAGATTGGGGTTTTCCATAACGGCGCATCGCATTTGCCGGTGATGATCACCAAGGACGGCATCGCGGTGAACGATGGCTCGCTCAAGGACGTGCATGAAGCGGCGCAGCAGGTCCTGATCAATCAGGTCCGCCAGGGCATCCTGGCCGAAAAGCTCGGCTACCAGTCATTCTGGCTGACCGAGCACCATTTCCAGCCGGAAGGCGCGGAAATGAGCCCGAACCCGCTGTTCACCCAGATGGCGATCGCCTCGCACACAAAGAAAATTCGCCTTGGGCAGTGCGCCAACATCGTCGTGTGGCACCACCCGGTGCGCATCGCCGAGCAGATCGCGCAGCTTGACGTCATCAGCGGCGGACGGGTGGAATGCGGCATGGGCCGCGGCTACCAGCCGCGCGAGAACGAAACCCTCGGCCGCCCGTACGGCTCGACGATCCAGGACCAGGAACGCAACCGCAAGTCGTTCGAGGAAACCGTTTCGCTTATCAAGAAGTGCTGGACGGAACCATCGTTCTCCCACCATGGCGAGAACTTCTCCGTTCCGCCGACGTACACGAAATGGAACCACAAGCAGACCATCGCCTATTTCCAGATGGAAAAGGCCGGCCGCAAGCTGGACGACGTGATCTCCCTCGGCGCGCCCGACATGTATTCCGCGGGGAACCCGGTGCAGGCGACGACGACCACGCTGAAGGAACTGCAGGTCTTCCCGCAGCCGCTGCAGAAGCCACACCCGCAGATCTGGGAGCCGGTGACCAGCGCCCGCTCGTTGAAATGGGCGGCGGAAAACGGCGTCAACGGCGTCATGATCGTCGAGCCGAACGATCGGCTGAAGAAGAACATCGATATTTATTACGAGGCCGCCGAAAAGGCCGGCTGGCCCGACATGCTGGACCGCGGCGCGTTCAAGTACGGCTGGGACGCCCGCAAGCGCCGCGGCATCATGACCAGCCGCTACATCCACATCACCACGCCGGGCAAGGAAAAGCAGGCGATGGACCGGGCGGCAAAGGCGATGGAGCTGCAGTTCGACTACTACGGCCCGTTCGGCTTCGGCGCCGTGGTGGCAAGGCTGGACGAGCCGATGTTCGACCTGAACAAGAAGGTCACCGCCGAGATGCTGCGCGAGCGGGAGATCGCCATCCAGGGATCTAAACAGTTCGTTATCGACAAGATCATGAAGATGAAGCACGAGATCGGCTATGACGATTTCTGCTTCCTGGGCTGGTTCGAGCTCGGCGGCTTCGAAGGCCGCGAGGTCGAGGACCAGATGCAGCTGTTCGCCGAGGAGGTCATGCCGGTGATCGCCCGCGAATGCGGCGGCAAGGTGGAACTGCCGGAGCGCGGCTACAACTACACGGCCTGACCACGCCGGGCGGCCAACGGCGGCCGCCCGTTTCATAAGAAAACAAGAGGAAATGATGGCAAGCAAGCAGAGCGAGCAACTGGACACCCTCTACAAAAGCTGGATCGCCGCGCTCGGCGCCAATCCGGAAATGCCGCTGGACGAACTGCGCGCGATGTTCGAGCACTGGGGCGACGTCACCGCCGAACCGGGCGGCGTCGATTACATCGAGGTCGATGCCGGCGGCGTGCCCGCGCTGTGGGCGACACCGAAGGGCTGCGCGCAGGACCGCGTGCTGCTGTGCGCGCACGGCGGCGGTTACGTATGCGGATCGATGTACACGCACCGCAAGGTCTATGGCCATTTCGCCAAGGCCATCGGCTGCCGCGCGCTGATCGTGCACTACCGCCGCGCGCCGGACCACGTGCACCCGGCCCCGGTGGACGACATGGCCCGCGCCTACAAGTGGCTGCTGGACCAGGGGATCGCGCCGAAGCACATCGCCCTGACCGGGGATTCGGCCGGCGGCGGCCTCGCCATCACCACGCTGCTGCGGGCGCGGGAGCAAGGGCTGCCGATGCCGGCGGCGACGATCCCGCTTTCGCCGTGGCTGGACATGGACGGCACCGGGGCTACCTTCGAAACGAACAAGGAGAAGGACGTTCTGGTGATGCGCGAGATCATTCAGAACATGGCAGCGACGTTCCTGGGCGAGAAAGGCAATAAGCAGGACCCGCTGGCGAACCCCCTGCGTGGCGACCTGCGCGGCCTGCCGCCGGTGTACATCCAGGTCGGCGGCTACGAAACGCTGCTGAGCGACAGCCAGAACCTGGCCGAGGCGGTGCGGCGCGCGGATGGCGACGTGAAGATCGACGTCTATCCCGAGATGCAGCACGTCTTCCAGTTCCTCGCCGGCACGGCGCCGGAGGCTGACAAGGCAGTCCAGGACATCGCCGCCTGGGTGAAGCCGAAACTGGGGCTGAAGTAGCCGGGGACGGCCGGGCGAGCGACGAAACGACCGGCTCGCCCGGCCATTTGTTGTACTCACGCCATGACCAGGGCATGCGACGGTCGCCCGGACAGACCAGGCCATGACGTTACAGCAACGGCTGCCGCCGTCTCAATGCCTGTGCGGCTACGTCCTCGCACGAACGCCCGGCATCGCGCCTTGCCGCGTCCCCGGGGCCGGCATGGCCACGGTGGCCGGGCTGCCGCCGTCCCATTCGATCTCGGTCCAGGTTTCCGCCAGGAACTGCTGGTCGGGCACGGCGTAGGGGTGGAACGAAAGCACGTCCTCGTCGGTGGCGAACACCGGCTGCCCCCAGTGCCTGAAGCCGGCCGCCTGGGCGTACAGCGCCAGCAGTTCCGCGTCGCCGCAGGTGGACAGGCGCCAGACCTCGGACAGGAAGCGGCCGAAGTCCGCGTCGTTGCCGAAGCGGGTGCTCCAGACACGCTGCACGACGCCCAGCACATTCGGCAGTGTCGGCTGTCGCCGGATCGCCGCCAGGGCAGCTTCGGTTTGCATGGCATCCCCTCCCGGACACGCGCGCGAAAGGCCCGGAATGAGCCTCCGCCACAGCCACCGAAGGGCAGCGTCACCCCGCAGGTGACCCATCCACAGGCTAGTCCGCCGCGCGGATGGTTTCAAGCGGCCGCAACACGTTGCCCTGCGGCGGGCCGGCGCCGCCGATCGTTCGCGGCGGGATCATCTGGGTCCGGACCGGCAGCAATCGCGGGTGAGCATCGCCGCCTTGTTGCGCCCGCATGGCGCGCCGGGGGGTGGAGCCGCGGCGGATGCGACCAGCGTCATCCGGAAACGTTCGTGCCTGCTGATCGTTCCGCAGTTTTCAACACGGAGGAAGAACGAAGAATCACAAAGGGCCACGAAAACCGGACCTTGCTGACAGATCAGGCTCTGACCAAACGCATGATCGGTCCGGGCCTGCCCGGATGCGTTCATGCGCCTGCCTGAAGGACGGCCTGCGCCGCTTCATTGCTCGGCTCGTTCACACCTCTTCGTGGCCCTCGGCGGTCCTTCGCTTTCCTACCATGAAAATACGCTTCGGGACGCTTGTTCGCGAGCGTCATGGCCCGGCTTGTCCGGGCCACCCGTCGCGGCATAAGTGCTTGAACAGGTGGCCCGGACAAGCCGGGCCATGACGGGGTGGCATCGAT
This sequence comes from Rhodopila globiformis, assembly GCF_002937115.1. Lineage (GTDB taxonomy): Bacteria > Pseudomonadota > Alphaproteobacteria > Acetobacterales > Acetobacteraceae > Rhodopila > Rhodopila globiformis. The sequence continues at coordinate 27,316 of NZ_NHRY01000044.1, forward strand.
CTCGCCCATTTTCGGCCATTGCGGTGCCGGCGCGCCGGCTGGCTAACTCCGTGTTGAAAAGCGGTCGCCAATCCAGGCTCCGCCGCCGCCTTCGACCCGCCCGGGACGACCGTACCGCCCGGGCAAGGTCCGCAAAAGCGGCTTCTCCGGCAAGCGGTGCTAGTACACCTCGCCGGAAGAACGAACCCCATTTCGACGGCCGCTCACGCAGCGAGCGGCTTGCCGGTCATGGTCCACTTGAACGGCTTGGCGAGGGTGCGGTTGAAGTAGGCGATGAAGGCCTCGA
>NZ_NHRY01000045.1 GCF_002937115.1 Rhodopila globiformis
CGCCGGCCGCCCCGCGACCCGAGGCACCCGCCAGCGCCGCAATGCCGGTAACGCCGCCCCGCATCGCCCCTGCCTACGGCTCCAATCCGCCCCCCGATTATCCCGCCGCGGCGCGCGACCAGCGCCAGGAGGGGCGGGTGCTGCTGAGGCCGACGGCCATCCACAGGCGGTGTCGGTGGCGCGCGGCAGCGGCTTTCCGCTGCTCGACCAGGCGGCGGTGGCCGCAGTGCGGGGCTGGCGCTTCATCCCCGCCCGGCAGGGCGCGGAGGCGGTCGCGGCCCGGGTGCTGGTTCCCATCATCTTCAAGCTCAGGACATGACCATGCCGCCAATCACGTTCCTTATTGCCAACGGCCTGCCCCATTTCCTGTCCCGCGGCAGTGTCGCCGAACTCGTGCCGTTGGGCATTCTGATCGTCATGTCGGTGCTGACCTGGAGCATCGTTGTGCTGCGCGCGATCCAGGCGCTGCTGCTGCGCCGCCGTGCCGGCGTATTCCTGCGCGCCTGCTGGCAGGACGGCAGCCTGGCGCAGGTCGGCCAGTACCTGGCCCGCCACCCGGCCTGCGACCCCTGGAGCCGGATGGCCGCCGCCGGCTTCGCCGCCGGCGCCGCGCTGGCCGGGTTTCGCGGCGATGTGCCGGCCGAACTGGGAACGCCCGACCAGTTCCTGACCCGCATGCTGCGCCGCGCCATGGGCAAGGAGGCGCTGGCGCTGGAATCCGGACTGACCGCGCTTGCCACCGTGGCCTCGACCGCGCCGTTCGTCGGCCTGTTCGGCACGGTCTGGGGCATCTACCACGCGCTGCTGGCCATCGGCGCCGGCGGCCGCACCAGCCTGGAGCAGGTCGCCGGACCGGTCGGCGAGACGCTGATCATGACCGGCTTCGGCCTGGCCACCGCACTGCCGGCGGTGCTGGCCTATAACGGCCTGGCACGCGCGAAGCGCCGCGTCCTGGCCGTGCTCGACGATTTCGCCCACGACCTGTTCCTGCGGCTGGCCAGCGGCGGCACCATCGGCCCGGCCGCCCGGCCGATCCGGTGCAGCCAGCCGCCGGCCGCGGCGCTCGCCGAAGCCAGGAGCGCCTGACATGCGTCCCGACAGCTTCGTCCCCGACAGCTTCGTCGCCGATGGGGCCGAGCAGCCGATGGCCGAGATCAACATGATCCCGATGATCGACGTCATGCTGGTGCTTCTGGTCGTTTTCATCCTGACCGCGCCGCTGCTGGCGCAGGCGGTGAAGGTCGATCTGCCGCGGGAAGTTGCCGCCGCCGACAGCCCGCTCCCGGCCGACATCACGTTGAGCGTCGACAAGGATGGGCAGGTCTGGTGGGACACGGCGGCGGTGACGCCGGCCGAGCTCGACCGCCGCCTGGATGACGCGGGGCGGCAGGCGGACCCGCCGGAAGTTCGCATCCGCGCCGATCGCGCGGTGGACTACGGCCACGTGGCCGACGTGATGGCGCTGGCCGCGCGCAAGGGGCTGCACCGGCTGGCGTTCGTCAGCGATCCGGCACCGGCGCCATGACTTCCCCGCAACATTCGCCCGGCCGCCGCGGCGTCGGGTGCCGCGCCTCCGGCGCGATGACCGTCCCGCAACGTTTCCTGCACGCGGATACCATCATGCTGACGCTTCGCTTTTCGCTTCTCGCCGGAGTCTCGCTGGCCGCCGCGCTCTGCGCCGCCACCGTCGCCCGGGCCGCCGATCCCGCAGCCCAGGGTCAGGTGGGCGCCGACGGCGCGACCGTGATGCCGGGCGTTACCGTCGAATCCGCTCCACCGGCCGATGGCAGCGCCGCCGCCGGTTACCGGGTCGGGACGGTCGACGTCGGCCCGCTGGGCAACCGCAGCGTCCAGGACACGCCGTTCTCCATCACCACCGTGCCGGCGGCGCTGATCCAGGCCACGCAGGCCAGTTCGATGGCCGACGTCGTCAAGTACGACTCCTCGGCGCAGATCGAGCCGCGCGGCGACCTGGACTTCGGACGCCCGCAGACCCGCGGGTTCGAGAACGCGGTGACGCAGAACACCCGCATCGACGGCCTGAACTCCTACACCATCATGGCCTATCCGATCGAGGCGTACGACAGCGTCCAGATCCTGAACGGCGCGGCCGGCGGGCTGTATGGCGCCTCCTCGCCCGGCGGCGTGTTCAACTTCATTCCGAAGCGCCCGACCGACACGCCGCTGCGGCTGGTGACGATCGGCTACGACTCGCTCGGCCTGTTCACCGAGCATGCCGATGCCGGCGGCCGGGCCGGGTCCGACGGGCAGTTCGGCTACCGCATCAATGCGCTGCACGGCGCCGGCACCAGCTATGTCGATCACAGCAGCCAGCAGCGGAACCTGCTGAGCGGCGACTTCGACCTGCGGCTGGGCGACGCCACCACGCTGTCGTTCAACGGCAGCTATTACGATGACAATGAAAGTGGGCTTCCCGCCGCCTTCGTCTATGGCGCGCCGGGCTACGCGACGCAACTGCCCGCCCCGCCGAATCCCGCCAAGGTCGGCTACGGCATTCCCGGCGCCGGACAGACCGAGCAGCAGGGCATCGGCACCCTGAAGCTGGAACACGAGTTCTCGCCCGGCTGGAAACTGACGCTGGGCGGTTTGTACGAGCGGGCCGATCGCACCATGAACCCGACGGCCGGCGCCCCGGCTGATCCGTTCCTGGCGCTGACCAACAACAACGGCAACTACAACGCTTATGTCTCCGATACCGGATTGCGGACGCAGGTGTTCAGCAACCTGGGCTACCTGAATGGGCACGTGGAGACCGGCAGCCTGGAGCACGATGTGTTTCTTGGCAGCAACGGCTACCAGCAGACCATGTACACCCGCGTCGGCACCGCGGCGCCGGTGAAGATCGGCAGCGCGTCGATCGCTGACCCGACGCAGTTCTTCTGGACCACGCCCAATACCGGCAGCTTCTACAAATCCGCCTATACCGGGCAGCAGGCGCTGGTGGCGGGCGATACGATCAAAATCACCGAACAATGGTCCCTGCTGCTGGCCGGAAGCGGCAGTTGGCTGAGCAGCCGCAGCTACAGCAACAAGGGCGCGGTGACGGCGCATTACGACGCCTTCGGCTTCAGCCCGACGGGCAGCCTGATTTTCAAGCCCGTTTCCAATGTAACGACCTACCTGACCTACGCCGACGCGCTGCAACAGGGCGATACGCTGAATACCACGACCGGCACCACCGTCCTGCCACCGTATCACAGCACCGACCTTGAACTCGGCGGCAAGATGACCGTGCATCAGTCGCTCGACCTGTCGATGGCGGTGTTCGACATGCGGCGGCCGTGGTCGTACCTGAACACGGCGGGCACCGTCTCCAGCGGCGGGCAGCAGCGCAACATCGGCGTCGAGACCGGGATCAAGGGCAAGGTGACGGACAGCCTGACGGTGTTCGGCGGCTTCACCTGGCTCGATCCGCTGCTGACCGACACCGGCAATGCCGCGACCAGCGACAAGCTGGTGGTCAGCGTGCCGCGCTATCAGGCGAACCTCTACGTCGAATACGCGCTGCCGTCGGTTGCCGGGCTGATCCTGGACATGAACATCCACTACACCGGCCAGCGGGCGGCCAACGCCACCAACACCACCTGGGCCGCCGGCTACGCCACGCTGGACCTGGGCGCGCGCTACGAGATGGCAGCGCTCGGCACCAGACTGACCTGGCGGGCCGGCATCGAGAACGTCACCAACACCCGCTACTGGGCGGCGATCCTGGCGCCCAACCAACAGGGCGTGCTGCCGACCAGCCTGTCCACCAGCTATGCCGCGTTCATGGGCACGCCGTTGACCGCGCATGCCTCGCTGACCGTATCGTTCTGAGGCGGTGGCGGCCGTGGCAAGGCGGACAGCAATGCGGCCGGGTGGCCGATGGTGGCGGCCAGTGGCGGCGCTGCTGTGGCTTGCAACCGGGACGCCGGCGACGGGGGGCGAGGTGATCGATATGGCCGGGCGGCACGTCACGGTGCCGGACCAGATCCACCGCATCTACGCCGCCCATGACCCGCCCGCCATCTTCCTCGCCTCCCTGGCGCCGGACCTGATGGTCGGGGTGCCGTTCGACCGGCCGCCCGGATCGGCGCGGTTCCTGCCGCCGGCGGTGAACCGGCTGCCGAGGATCCGCGGCGCCGGGCGCATCGATCCCGAACGATTGCTGGCGCTCGGCATTGATCTCGTGGTGATCTGGAACATGCGCGGGCCGCCCGACGCGTTCGCCGCGCAGATGGACGCCATCGGCATCCCGGCGGTGATGGTCGATGCCGCGCCGTTCAGCCGCTATGCGGCGACATTCCGCTTCCTTGGCGCGCTGTTGCACCGGCAGGCGCGGTCGGAGGTGCTGGCGCGGGCGCTGGAGCAAGCCTCGGCCCGGCTGGCGGGCGTCCAGGCGATCCCGGGCGCCGGGCGGGTCCGCGTCTATTACGCCGATTCCGCCGACGGCCTGAGAAGCCAGTGCGCCACCGCGTTCCGCGGCGAGGTCGTGCCGCTGGCCGGCGGCGCGAACGTGCTGCCGTGCCGGACCGCCGACAGCATGGGGGCAAGCGTCACCGTCAGCCTGGAACGGCTGCTGCTGCTCGACCCCGACGTGATCGTCGCGCGCAGCCCGGCGATCGCCCGGTTCCTGCGCGCCGACGCGGGCTGGCAGGCGCTGCGGGCAGTGCGCGAGGGCCGCGTGTATGCCTTCCCCGACCGGCCGTTCAACTGGGTCGAGCGGCCGCACTCCCAGTTCAAGCTGCTGACGGTGCAGTGGCTGGCGCAGCGCCTGTATCCCGGCCGTCTCGCCTTCGATTTCGCACAGGCGACCCGGAACTTTTACCGGACCTTCTTCGGCATGGAGCTGAGTGATGACGATCTCGCGCGGCTGCGAGGCTGACGCCTTGCCTGCACCCGACGGATATGCCGCGCCGCGCGCGCAGTCCGCGATCCGTCCGGAGCAAGCGGCGGTTCCGCTGCTGGCCATGGCCTTGGCGGTTGCAGCGCTGGGCTCCCTGTGCATCGGCGTCTATCCGGTGCCGCCCGGCACGGTGGCGCGCATCCTGGCCGGCCTGTGCCTGCCCGAGGCGTTGCGCCCGGCGGCGGACTGGACGCACGCGCAGCTTGCCGTGGTGCAGGTGATCCGCCTGCCGCGGGTGCTGCTGTCGGTGCTGGCCGGCGCCGGGCTGGGCCTTTCCGGCGCGACGCTGCAAGGCACCATGCGCAATCCCCTGGTCGGCCCCGACCTGCTGGGCATTTCCTCGGGCGCGGCGTGCGGCGGCATCCTGGCGATCCTGCTCGACTGGCCGGACTGGGGCTTGCTGGCCGCGGCCTTCGCCGGCGGCTTCCTGGCCCTGCTGGGGGCTTGGCTGCTGGCCGGGCTGTCGCGCGCGGGCGGCGTGCTGCCGCTGATCCTGGCCGGGATGGCGGTGGCGGCGTTCTTCACCGCGGTGCACGGGTTCATCCAGTACACCGCCGATCCCGAGAACAAGCTGCCGGCGATGGTCTATTGGCTGATCGGCAGTTTTTCCGCCGCCAGCGCGCACAAGGTCGCCATCCTGGCACCGCCGGTGCTGGGGGCGGGCGGGCTGCTGCTGTTGCTGCGCTGGCGGATCAACCTGCTGTCGCTGGGTGATCTCGACGCCGCCGCGCTTGGCGTCCGCATCGGTGGCCTGCGCTGGACCGTGGTGGCCCTGGTGTCGCTGATCGTTGCCGCGCAGGTGGCGGTCTGCGGCATCATCGGCTGGGTCGGGCTGATCGTGCCGCATGTCGCCCGCATGCTGGCCGGCCCCGACCATCGCCGCCTGCTGCCGGCGGCGGCGCTGACCGGCGCCCTGCTGCTGCTGGGCATCGACGACGTCGCCCGGACGCTGCTGCCGCAGGAGGTGCCGATCGGCATCCTGACCGCCGGCATCGGCACGCCGTTCTTCATGCTGCTGTTCTGGCGCACGCAAGGCAGGGGATGGAACGATGCCTGATCCCGCCATCGCCTTTGCCGGCCTCGGCCATGCCTTCCGCCCGGGGCAGTGGGTGTTCCGCCGGTGCACGGCGTCGATCGGGCGCGGCCGGGTGGTTGCGCTGCTCGGCGCCAACGGCCGCGGCAAGACCACGCTGCTGCGCCTGCTGCTGGGGGTGCTGCGGCCGACCGAGGGCCGGCTCGCGCTGCATGGGCGGGCCGCCTTCGTGCCGCAGACGTTTCAACTCGGCTTCGACTATGCCGTGCTGGATGTCGTGCTGATGGGGCGGGCGCGGCAGGTCGGCCTGCTGGCGCAGCCGTCCGCGCGTGACAAAGCGGCCGCGCTTCAGGCGCTGGATCATTTCGGCCTTGGGCATCTCGCCGCCCGGCCGTTCCACGAACTCTCCGGCGGGCAGCGGCAGCTTGTGATGTTCGCCCGGGCGGTGGTTTCCGAGGCCGACATCCTGATCCTGGACGAGCCGGCCTCGGCGCTGGACCTGCGCAACCAGGCGGTGATCCTGGACTGGATCCGCCGCCTGTCGCGCCGGCGCGGGCTGACGGTGCTGTTCTCGACCCACCACCCGCAGCATGCGCTGGAGGTCGCCGACGACGCGCTGCTGATGCTGGAGCGCGACGGCCTGGCGTTCGGCCCGGTGGACGAGGTGCTGAGCGAGGCGAACCTGCTGGCGCTGTACGGCATTCCGCTGCGGCGCGTGGCCTTCGATTACGGCGGCGAGACGTTGCAGACATTGGCCGCGATCTTGCGCCCTGCCGGCAACGCGCCGGCCGGCGATCCGGCGCCACACGACCGATCATTGTCCTCCTGACCAAGGTTCCCGATCATGCCATCCCTTCCCTTGCTCTGGCCCGCGGCACCGCAGCAGACGCGGGTCCTGTATCTCGCGCGCTTCGCCCCGGACGATCCGATCTATGAGGTCAAGCCCGAGGGCATGACGTCGGGCTATGCCGAGTATCATTTCCGTATCTACGAAGAGCTGAAAAGCATCGGCTATCGTGTCGCTTCCAGTTCGAAGCCCTATGCGGCGCTGGTTGCCGGCGGCAACGCCGATTTCGTGTTCTCGTTGCTGAACCGCATGCCGATCCGCAACCCGGAACTGCTGGTGCCGGCGATCTGCGCGTATCTGCGCATTCCCGTCCTGGGGGCGCCGCCGAACATCCGGGCGCTGGCCGAGGACAAGTACCTCAGCAAGCTAGCGTTTGCCGCACGCGGCCTGCCGGTGGCGCCGGGGCGGGTGTATCGGCCGGGCGCCGCGCCGGAGCCGCCGGAGTTCGCCGGCCCATACTTCGTCAAGGACCGATTCGGCGCCGCGTCCGAGGGCGTGACCGAGGCGTCATTGCAGGAATCCTGGGATGGCGCGGCGGCCGTCGTGCGGGATTTCCATGCCGCCGGCAAAGAAGTGCTGGTCGAGCGCTTCTGCCCTGGCATCGACGTGACGGTGCCGGTGCTGGGCCACGATCCATACCTGGTGCTCGGCCATGTCGCGCCACGCTCGGACAAGGTGGGCGGCATCCTGACGGCGGACCTGAAAACCGATGACCGGCTGGGCAACGAGGTGATCGGCCTCGACCCCTGCACCGTTGCCGCGATCGAGGACGATGTCCGCACGGTGTGGGATGCGTTCGGGCCGATCGACTATTTCCGGCTGGATTACCGCTGGGACCCGGCGACCGGGCGGCGCTGGCTGATCGAAATGAACATCTGCTGCTACCTGGGCAAGCGTGGCTCGATCGGCCTGGCGGGGGCGCGCCTGGGCTATGACCGCACGCAGATCGTGGCGCATGTCGTCGAATACAGCCTGGCCCGCCAGCGGCACGGCCAGGGACACGAGCGGTGGGTGATCTGATGCCGCAAATGCGCCTGTCAGTACTTTCCCGGCAGGATTGTTCGGGTTCGTGCGTTCCTGGCACCGGCGCGGCCGTGCGTCCGGTTGGCACGATTCTTGATGCAATACATCCCGTCATTGCCTTCCGAGGGCGCCACAACCAGGGAATTGGACCATGCTGCACCGCCGGCTGACCTGTCTCGATGGCACGTACGACCTGGCCCGGGAACCGGCACCGCATCTGGCCATGCTGGATTTCCTCGGGCGGATGCCGGTGCCGCTGCGCTTCGGTTTCGCTGCCGGGCTGCTACGGGCGGCCGCCCCGGCGGGCCTGCAGACCTGCTTCCTGATAGGCAACGAATGGTACGCGCCGTTCGACGACCTGACGCGCAGCGAACCGGGCGCCGGCTTCCCGCACATGATCCTTTCGCCGTTCACCCGCGACATGCTTTCCGTTGCGTTCCAGGATCGGCTTCGCGCGATGGGTCATGCCGGCGTGCCGGCGCCGCCGGTGCATCCGGCCGCGGCGGCCGCCGGGCTTGTCGATCCGGCCGGGCTGTTTTCCGTGTTCGGCGTGATCCCCTGGGTGTTCCTGGTCGATCACCGCAAGCTGGCGCACCGGCCGGTGCCGCGGTGCTGGCAGGACCTGCTCGACCCGGTACACGCCGCCCAGATCGTGTTCGGCGGCTGGCGGCGGCCGAGCGACGGAGCGTATCCTGATTGTAACGACTTCCTGCTGCTGTATCTGTTCCGTCGTTTCGGTGCCGCCGGGCTGCGGGCGTTCGCCGCCAACACCCGGGCGATCATGCACAACACCGTCGCCGCCCGGCTTGCCGGGTCTGGCAGCGAAGACGGCGGCGCGATCACCATCCTGCCCTGGATGCAGGCCGACATGTGCCCGCGCCGCGACCGCACCAGTGTGATCTGGCCCGAGGACGGCGCCATGACCATGCCGATGGGCTTCACCGTCGATGCCAACCGGCGCAGGCGGATGCAGCCGCTGCTGGATTTCGTCTGCGGCGCGCCGTTCGCGGCGTTTCTTGCCCGCAACCGCTATCCGGCGGTCTGGTCCGGCGGACCGCAGGGGTTTCCGCCGGGCGCCCGGCTCGACTGGCTGGGCTGGGACTACACCCGATCGCACGACATGGCGGAGGAAACCGCCACCGCCCTGCGCCTGTTCTTTACTGCCTGGGAGCATGCCTGATGCGCCTCGTCACCGTCGCCGGTCCGCCGTCCGTCGGCAAGACCTCTTTGTTCCTCAGGGTTGCGGCTCGCCTGCGTGACGACGGCGCGCTTGTGGGCGTGGTGAAGTTTGACGCGCTGTCGACCAGCGACGACGAAGCCTATGCCGGCATTGGCCTGCCGGTGCGGGTCGGGCTGTCCGGCGGGCTGTGCCCCGATCATTTCTTTGTCAGCAATATCGACGACTGCGTCGCGTGGGGACGTGAAGCCGGGCACGACGTGCTGATCGTCGAGACGGCCGGGCTGTGCAACCGCTGCTCGCCGCATATCCGCAGCGTGCTGGCGGTCTGCGTGGTGGACAACCTCGCCGGCATCCACACCCCGCGCAAGATCGGCCCGATGCTGCGGCTGGCCGATGTCGTCGCCATCACCAAGGGCGACATCGTCTCGCAGGCCGAACGCGAGGTCTTCGCCTACAACGTCAGCCTGGCCAATCCGCACGCGCCGGTCGTCTGGTGCAACGGAGTCACCGGGCAGGGTGCTGCCGATCTCGCCTTTCGCATCCGGTCGGCGCCGGAGGTGGAGACGCTGGACGGGCAGCACTTGCGGTTCTCCATGCCCTCCGCGGTGTGCCCGTATTGCATTGGCGAAACGGCCATCGGCGAGACCTATCAGCGCGGCAACGTGCGCAAAATGAATTTCGGGGACAGGCCATGACGCGGGTTGCACTCGACCTGCCGTTGGGAACGTTGATCCAGGGCTGGCCGCGCATCGCCGCCTTTCTGGACGGCCTTGGACTGACCGGCTTGCCGCCGGACCGTTCCGTCCGGGAATGGCTGGCCGATCTGCCGGATGCCAGGCTGCACGACATGGGCCTGGACCGGGAGCAACTCGCCGCGCATCTGCGGCACCTGACGGATAGTACCGCCGAGGTGACAAGCGAAACCATCCAGACGGTCACCATCCACGGCGGGCGCGGCAAGAGCGGCGATTCAGACAGCGCGGACCTGGTTGTCCGGGCTGGCGAAATCGTCTGCGTCGTCGGTCCGACCGGATCGGGAAAGAGCCGGCTGCTGGCCGACGTGGAGTGCCTGGCGCAGGGCGACACGCCAAGCGGGCGGCGGATTCTGCTGAACGGCGCGGCGCCGACGGCGGCGCAGCGTTTCGCCCCCGGCTGCAAGCTGGTGGCGCAGATCTCCCAGAACATGAACTTCGTCGTCGATCTTACCGTCGGCGCCTTCCTGGCCACGCACGCGCGCTGCCGGCAGGTTCATCGGCAGGATGACGTGGTCGAGCGGGTCGTTGCGGTCGCTAACACGCTTGCGGGCGAGCGCTTCGGTCCGGACGTCTCGGTCACCCAGCTCAGCGGCGGCCAGGCGCGCGCGCTGATGATCGCGGATGCGGCGCTGCTGACGGCCTCCCCGATCATCCTGATCGACGAGATCGAGAACGCCGGGATCAACCGCCGCCAGGCGCTGGACCTGCTGGTCGCCGAGGACAAGATCGTGCTCGTTTCGACGCATGATCCGTTGCTGGCGCTGCTGGGGCACCGTCGTGTGATCGTGCGCCACGGCCGCGTCGCCGACGTGCTTGCCACCAGCGATCGCGAGAAGACGGTGCTGCAACGTCTTGAAGGCATCGATGCCAGGATCGCCGGGCTGCGGAACAGGCTGCGGCATGGCGAACGGGTCGACGATGTCTGAGCTGAACGGAGATCAAACGGAGATCACGTGGCCGAGGCAATCAAACCTTCCGCAGCGCTGGCGCTGCTGCTGCATCGGCAATCCTGTGGGGCGCTGGCAGAACCGGCGCCGAGGGACGAGACGCTGAGGTTGATCATGCAGGCAGCCCTGCGGGTTCCGGATCACCAGCATCTGCGCCCGTACAAGTTCATCATTGCGGAACGTGATGGACTTGATCGTCTTGGTGCCATCATGCAGCGCGCCGCGATCGCCACCGACAAGCCGGACGACGTGGTGCGGCGGGCGCCCGGAATGCCGCGACGCGCGCCGATGGTGATCATTGTCGTCGCCTCGCCGAAGCCGCATGACGTGGTGCCGGTGTTCGACCAGCAACTGACTGCCGGTTGTGCGGTGATGGCGATGCAGATGGCGGCTCAGGCTTTGGGTTTCGGCGGCATCTGGCGGTCGGGCTGGTTCATGTATGACCGCGGGCTGCATCGCGACCTGAACCTGTCGGATGAGGAGCAGATCGTTGGTTTTCTCTACGTCGGGACACCGCAGCGGGAATTGCCGCCGCCGCCGGTTGCCGTGGACGCCGAACGCTACATGGTCTGGCTCTGAGGCCGACCGCGAAGCTCTGGCTTGCGCGTCGTCGCTCTGATCCGTTGAGCATCACGAAGCCTGTTTGGCGGGAGCCGCCGGCGGTCCGCTGAAGGAGGGGACGGCCGATTCAAAACGGCTCGGTTCCCGAAGGAGCCGGCGGCCGTTCCCTCCTGGCGCCTCCGGCGGCCTCCTGGCCGGATCAGACCTCCTGCAGATCCAGCGCCAGGCGCTCGCCGGCGGCGTCGCGCATCACCCGGCGCATCCACAGCGGCAGCACGCCGTTCATCAGCCGCTGCACGTTGGCAATGATATCGTCGATGTCGCGCACCATCGCGCTCTTCACCGGGAACACCTTCAGCGCATGCACACGGACGGCGGCCAGGTCGCTCAGGCCCAGGGTGAACAGCACCGAGCAGCCCTTCAGCGAGGCCACCCGTTCCGTCAGCGGATCATGGCCGGTGCCGTCGTCGTCTTCCATGTCGTCCATGATGCAGGCGCCCAGCGCCTTTCCCATGCCGCCGCCGGGGCCTTTCCTGATCGCGCCGCCGCGGCTGAAATGGAACACGTCGACGAACTCCGCGACGTCTTTGGCCACATCGTAGAACACGACCTGCCTGGCGGCGGCGAAGCTGGCGTCGACCTGGATCAGGCTGTTGGTGGTGACCGCGATTCGAAGGTGCGGGGAGTCCATGGCGGGGTCCTTGTTGTATCGGTTGAAAGCTCAGGTCATCGGCTGGTTGATCGCCGGGACCTCGCGCCAGAAACGCTGCCGGAAGCTGGCGGGCAGGGTGACGCCGTCGGGGACGCGGGCGCGCCATTTGTCCAGCTCAACCAGCGGCAGCGCGCCGTCGGTCAGCGCCTCGACCGGGATGATGTGCAGGGTGTCGCGGACCATGACGAAGAAGTCGATCGGATACAGCGCCGGGTCGCGATACAACGGGCTGATCTCGATGCGCAGGAAGTCGCCCTCGACCTCGGCCTTCGGATTGTCGCAGTCGAAACGGGCGTGCCGGTTGAAGCGGCCGGTGCGGCGGAACTGGTACAGCGCCCGGTCCTCGTCGTTGAAGCGCTTGATCTCGCCGATGATGTCGAAGAAATACTGCGACAGCATGGCCGCGACATAGGCGTCCGGATAGGGCTGGCGCAGCGCGTCCAGGGACCAGACCGTGGCGGACTCCAGCAGCAGCAGGCCCATCGGCGTGATGTCGAGCGTCAGCACCGTCTTGCGGACGATACCCTTGATGCGGACGATGCCGTCGTCGATGTCGATGGTGCCCTGCGGCGCGAATGCGACGGACCAGGCGACGCGCAGCACGCGGTACAGTTCGGCAACCAGTCTCTGGGACAGGGACGCACGCGGCAGGTCGAGCACGCGCTGCCAGGAGGTTTTGCCGTCGGCATCGGGCATGCGCGACATCAGGTAGGAGTCCAGCACCATGAAGGCGCCGCAGACGCCACGGATCTCGTCGGTGACGGCCTCCTGCGATGGTTCGTCGGCCACGAAGGCCAGAGCCTTGCGTTTCGAATAGAGTTCGATCTGCCGGTGTTCCGGCAACGACAGGCGGCGGTGGCCGCCGTTGGTCGAGCCGGCGAGCAGGTCGTGCAGCTTTACCATCGTGGTCTGATCTCCGGCGGGGGTGGTCGTGCCCCGATCGTCATGGCCGGGCTTGTCCCGGCCGTCTGCGCACGACAGGCTGGGGGTGGATGGCCGGGACAAGCCCGGCCATGACAAGGAAGAACGGGCGTCACCACGTGTTCAGCAGCCACTCGCGATCCTTGTTGTACTCCATGTGCGCGAACATCGCGTTGGCGATGGCCTCACCCAGCAGCATCGCGCCGCGATAGCCCATCGTCGGATGACGATACACGCCCGCCCGGTCGAAGGTGGGGAAGCCCACGCGCACCATCGGGATGTTGTTGTCGATCGCGACGTAGCGGCCCTTGGAGTGGCCGAGGATCATGTCGATCTTGTAGTCCGGATCCGTTGCCCGCTTCTCCAGTTCCCAAAGATCGGCGTTGCAGACCACTTCCATGTCCCAGTCGGCCTTCGCCTTCAGCGCCTGGATGCGGGGATCGCGCTTGTACTTGCTGTTGTCGTCGCCGAGCAGCAGCAGCGCCGGCTTCAGTTCGACCTCGAGACAGAACGCCGCCAGGCCGATGACCAGGTCCGGATGCCCGAAGATCGCCACCCGCTTGTCGGCGAAGAACATGTGGGCGAGATCCTGCAGCGCATCCAGCGCCACGCCACGCTCCTTCACCAGCGAGGCCGGGATCGGCTTGCCGGTGATCTCACTGAGCTTGCGCAGCAGCGCATCGGTGTTGCCGATGCCATACGGTGTCGCAACGACGTGCGCCGGGACGCCGAACGCTTCCTGCAGGTACTCGGCGGCGCCGGCGCCTTCGTAGCGCGCCAGGGCGACCGAGGCCAGCGCCCCGGCGGTGCCCTGGATGTCCTCCACCGTGGTGCGGCCGTGGGTGTGGATCGACTGGTCGGGCAGCATCGGCGAGTCGAAATCCTCGGTATCCATCAGGACCGTGCCGTCGATGCCCATTTCCGACAAGTAATGCTTCAGCAGCGTCACGTCGCCCGGATTGACCCAGCCCGGGAACAGGTTCAGCTTGCCTGTCGGCTGAACTTTTTCCCTGGCGATGGTCTTGACGATCGACTCCATGCACACCGCATAGCCGCCGACCTGGCTGCTCTTGAAGCTGGGCGTGTGGACCGGAACGACGTGGATCGTGCGGCGGGGAAATTCCTTCGCCAGCGCCTCGTTGCAGCGGGTGATGTTGCCCTCGATGTCGTCGCCGATGACCTCGGTGGAGCAGGTGGTGATCAGCGGAATGACCCGCAGGTGGGGATAACGCCGCGCCAGGGTCAGCACGCCTTCGAAGATGCGCTCGTGCCCGCCGAACACCGCCGAGTCCTCGTGCAGCGATGTCGAGGCGATGTCGAAGTTCTCCTTGAAGTGCTGCGCGAACAGCAGGCGGACGAACATCGAGCAGCCCTGGCCGCCATGCACCAGCGGGATGCAGTCCCTGACCCCGATCCCGGCATACTGGGCGCCGGCCGGCTGGCAGTCATACATCGGGTTGATGATGCCCTGCCGCTTCTTGGTTATGATTTCGCAACCCATCGATCGGATCCTAGTACAGCGAGTGGTTGAGTTCGTGGTTCAGGGATTTGGTGACGGCGATTTCCGTCACCTTTTCCTTCACCGCCTGCATCAGTTCATGGATGTGGCTCGGCTGTTCCGCCTCGATCCAGGGGAAGCGCTGCCTGAAGTCGGCAGCCATGATGACGGCGTCCGAGTAGAACAGCTTTTCCATCGGCGTGTGCCGCGGCGGTTGCTTGCCGCACAGCAGTTCCCCCGTGGCATGCAGGATGCCGTCGATGTTCTCCTGCCGATCCCAGGTGCGGGAGAAGAACTGCCACAGGCAGCGCTCCTGCACGTAGTTGTAGAGTTGCTCGGCCTTCCCGGCGAGGTTTTCGGTGGTCATTCTGCGGCCTCGCGGTAGAAGGTCGTGTCCTGGCGGATGTCGGTCGCGGCAAGTTTCAGTAGCGGATTGTTGATGGCGTTGTACATGTCGCGGGCCAGGTTGACGAAGCCCTCGAACCCCATGTACGGGCCGTTGTGGTAGGCGTGGCCGTTGATGTAGGGGATGTGCAGCTTCTTCACCAGTTCGCCGACGCGCGGCCCGGTGAAAATCACGTCGGGACGGACGCGGTCGATGATCTCGAAGAATTCCAGCTCGTTGCCGTCGTCGATGTAGTACGTGCCGGTCTGGCCGCGGGCGATGACCTTTTCGAAGTCTTCCTGGTGGCCGAACTTCGAGGACATTGCAACGACCTGGACGCCCAGGTCATCTTCCACCGACTTGGTCCAGTGCCACAGGCGCGGGCCACCGGTCCAGATCGCCATCTTGGCGCCCTGCAGGCGTTCCTTGTACCAGTCGAGCTTGCCCTTCCACTTGCCGTATTCCTCGGCGATCAGCGCCTCGCCGCGGTCCTCGATGCCGAAGAAGGCGCAGACCTTGCGGATCGCCTCGGCCATGTAGTTGAAACCCCAGGAGTCGATGTCCAGGCGGGGGATGCCGTATTGTTTCTTCAGCTCATTGGCGATGTAGCCGGCGGACCGCGCGCAGTTGACGACGCTCAGCTGGGCGCGGTGCATGCAGCGCAGGTCGTCGTACGTGCCGTTGCCGGTGAAATGCGAAATGACCTGGATGCCGAGCGCCTTCCAGTACTGGTCGAGCACCCAGGTGTCGCCCTGGATGTTGTAGTCGCCAATGAAGTTGATGGTGTACTCGCTGGTGATCTTCGGCTCCACCCCGCCGACTTTTTCGTTGATCCAGCCGATGTTGAGCACGTGGTGGCCCTTCGACTGCGACACGCCGGCGAAACCGGGGCATTCGACGGTGAAGATGTCGACGTCCGGACGCTCGCTCATGACTTTCCTGGTCACCGCCTTGATGTCGTCGCCGATAAGCGCGGTCGGGCAGGTTGTGTAGACGATCATGCGCTTGACGTCAGGCATTTCGTCGAACGCTTCGTTGATCGACTTCTCCAGCCGCTTCTCGCCGCCGAAGACGATGTGGCTTTCCTTCATGTCGGTGGACCACACGTACTTCAGGGGGAAGTGGCCGTTGTCGGTCGGATACCGCTTGGTGTGCCAGGTGTCATAGGCGCAGCCGATGGGGCCGTGGATCATCTGGATGGTGTCCTTCAGGACACCACCGATGACCAGCTTGGCGCCGCAGAACGCGCAACCACGTTCCGATAACGTTCCCGGAATGGTCGGCGCGTTGGAGATCGGCAGGAAGTCGCGCGTGTCCTCCCCGTCGACTTTCAGGTAGATATGCTTTTCCCGTTCCGGGATGTCCTTGTCGCATTCCAGAAGCACCATGGGCATGGCGGGTTCTCCTTCGCCGCAACAGGGCCGGACGGCGTCTGTTGCTTGTGTTGAGCAGTGAGCAGGGACGCTTACGCACGCCGCGTGCCAAGTGCCGGCCGGGCGCGCAAAATACGGCGCATGTGCTGTCCGGGACCGCTTCGTGGGTCAACCGGCCAGGGAACGTCCCAGCGGAACGCCCCAGCGGAACGCCAGTCACAGTGTTCCGATCAGTACGAATCCGCCGCCGAGCGTACCTGCCGGTGCGCGGGATGGTGCGGACCGGATTTTCCCGCGGCAAAACCGGGGCCTGGCGCGGCCCCGGGCCGGCCGGAGGCGCTGGCACGGCGGTTGCGACAGGCAGCCGGTCTATCGGTCCCGTTTCTTCCCGGAGAACGCCCCATGTCCATCGACAAGATTGAAAGGCCGCAAACGGCCACCTTGCGCATCGCCGTCGCCAGCCGCGACGACATGCGCGTCGACCAGCATTTCGGCCACGCTGACTCGTTCCTGGTGTTCGACGTCATCGGGGACGGCGCAACGCCGCTGGGCCGTCGGGTCATTGCCGAACACGCCCAGGGCGAGGACGAGGACCCGCGCCAGACCGCCATGCGCATGCTGGCCGACTGCAGCGTGCTGCTGGTTGCGAAGATCGGCCCCAATCCACAGGCGCAGCTCGCCACCGTTGGCATCGAGGCATCCGACATGCTGGCGGGCAAGCCGATCGAAACCGCGCTGGCGATGACGTTTGCGGCGAAGAACGTTGATCATAGCGGCGTCCCGGTCGATGCCTCGCAGTTTCGCCTGCTGCACGCCATGCTGCGGGTCACGGATCTGGAACGTTCGCTGGCGTTCTACATCGGGCAACTCGGCATGCGGGTGCTCGAACAGCGCGATCACAAGAAGAACCAGTTCTCCCAGGCCTATGTCGGCTATGGCGACGGTTTCGAGCAGATGACGCTGGAACTGGTGGCCAACTGGGCCCACGAAGGCCCTTATGTCGCGGGCGATTCCTTTGGTCATGTTGCCATCGCGGTCACGGGCATCACCGCCCTGTGCGACCGCCTGGCCGCCGCCGGCGTGAAAATGCCCCGGCCGCCGCGCGCCCAGCGCCACGGCGACAGCATCGTTGCCTTCATCGAGGATCCGGACGGCCACCAGATCGAACTGGTGCAACGTTCGCCCGCGGCCTGAGCACGGGGAGAGCCACCATGTCTGTCGAATCCGCCGTCGCCTATATCCGCCGCATTCGCGCCGACCCGGCCTTCCGCAAGACGCTGAACGACAACAGTGAGGACGAGGCCGCCAATTGGGCTTTCATCAAGGAACAGGGCTTCGCGTTCACCGTGGCCGAGTTCAAGGCGGCACAGGAGGTGATGTACAAGGAGTTCGGTGTCGATCCGAACGCCTGAACCGGCCTGAACAGCCCCGGACAGGGAACCTGCCCGGGTCCTGGGCCGTGTCCGGCCAGCGCCGCTCCGGCGGCACGGACAACGCTGCGGCAGGTGCTGGACAGACGTTCCGCTCTTGACCCCGCATGCCGGATTGCGGATGACACCGCCTCGCTGAACCACCGTGGCGGAGCCGCACCCATGACCCGACCCCTTTCCGTCGCCATCGCCGGTCTCGGCACCGTGGGCGGCGGCGTTCTGATGATGCTGCGCGACAACGCCGACATCATCGCCGCGCGCGCCGGCCGGCCGATTGCCGTGACCGCCGTGTCCGCGCGCGATCGTAACAAGGATCGCGGCGTCCCGACCGCCGGGCTGCGCTGGTACGACGATCCGGTCGCCCTGGCGGCGGACCCCGCCGTGGACGTGGTGGTGGAACTCATCGGCGGGTCGGAGGGCGTGGCGCTGGCGCTGGCCGAGGCGACCTTCGCCGCCGGCAAGGCGCTGGTGACGGCGAACAAGGCGCTGCTGGCGGTGCACGGTGCCGCGCTGGCTGCCTCGGCCGAGGAGCGCGGCGTGGCGCTGGCGTTCGAGGCGGCGGTGGCCGGCGGCATCCCGGTGATCAAGGCGCTGCGCGAGGGGCTGGCCGGCAACCACGTCAGCGCCGTCGCCGGCATCCTGAACGGCACCTGCAATTACATCCTGACGCAGATGCGCGAGCGCGGGCGGGAATTCGCCGAGGTGCTGGCGGATGCGCAGAAGCTTGGCTACGCCGAGGCGGACCCCAGCTTCGACATCGACGGCATCGACGCGGCGCACAAGCTGGCGATCCTGGCGGCGTTGGCGTTCGGCCGGCCGGTGGCGTTCGACCAGGTGCATGTCGAGGGCATCCGCCGGATCTCGGCCGTGGATATCGCCTTCGCCAACGAGCTTGGCTACCGCATCAAGCTGCTGGGCATCGCGCGGCAGACGGAAGCCGGGATCGAGGCGCGCGTGCACCCGTGCATGGTGCCGCAGACGGTGCCGATCGCGCGGGTCGACGGCGTGTTCAACGCCGTGGTGGCCGAGGGCGATTTCGTCGGCCGGGTGATGCTGCAAGGCCGCGGCGCCGGGGCCGGGCCGACGGCGTCGGCGATCGTGGCGGACCTGATCGACATCGCGCGCAACCGGTTCACCCCGGTCTGGGGCGCCTCGGCCTCGGAACTGTCCACCGCGCCGTCGGTGCCCATGAGCAGCCACGTCGGGCCCTATTACATGCGCCTGATGGTCGTCGATCGGCCGGGCGTGATCGCCGACGTCACCGCGGTGCTGCGTGACCTTGGCATCTCGCTCGAGTCGATGCTGCAACGGGGGCGCAGCCCGGGCGAGGCGGTGCCGGTGGTGCTGGTGACGCACGAGACGAAGGAAAGCGCCATGCGCGAGGCGGTGGAGCGCATCGGCCGGCTGCCGACGGTGATGGAAGAACCGACGCTGATCCGGATCGAGACGGAATAATTGCCAGACGCCTGAAGTTCTGACACGTCCGCGCCGGCCCCTCAGCGTCATGCCGGGCGTTGGCCCGGGATGACGATATGGCAACGGATGCCCCTGTCTTATAGCTTCGGCCCGCATTGTCCTGAATGCCAGGCCGCGCGTTGCAACAGGAACAGCCCGGTCGCGTTTGAGCCATCGCGACCGCAGGCCGCAACACAATCGGCTCTGCGTGCTCTGCGCGCCGCTCTGCGGTCTCTGCGTTGGAAAGCGGTGGCCGGGGCGCCATCGGCGTTGATGGCCGGGCGACTCACCGGCAACGCCGCTCTTTGTGGCGGCACCGCATTTTTGCAACGCAGAGACCGCAGAGCGGCGCGCAGAGCACGCGGAGAAGGGATTCGGGCCGCCTGCGGCCGCGGTGGCTGTGCGTTGATCGCCGTGCCCCTGGCCGCCTAAGTCAGCGCCTATGGGATCCATGGCGCCTATGCATACAAGCCAGGGCACGACGGTAGTGAGCCACGGCCATAGTGGATCGCTTCGGCGATGCGTGAACCTGGCAGGGTCTAGGCGGTCTCTGTTGCCAGCAGGCGGAATTTGGCGGGAAACGCCAGATCCGTCCGTCCATGCCTGGCGATCTCATCGATGATCCGCAGCGCCTGTCCGACGTCGTCCAGCCGATAGGGCTTGGTGATCACGGCATCGCCGGACGAGCCGATCAGGTCCTCGTCGCTGCCGTTGCCGGTGGAGAACAGGATTCTCGGGCAGGTCGTTTCATCAAGCCTGGCGCGGAGATCGGTGCCTGAATCGCCGTCCGCCAACCCGACGTCGACGATCGCGACATCCGGCGTGTTCTGTTCCACCAGCATTACAGCGTCGTCAAGCGTCCGGGCAACGCCGACGACCCCGTATCCGTCGCTCTCCAGGGCATCCTGGAGCAGTTCTGCGATCGACGCTTCGTCTTCCACCACAAGTACGGTCAGCATCTAATAGCCTTACGGTAAGCGAATTATATTGGATAATGTCTAAAATGCTCTCAGGAACATGTCCCTGACAGGGTTTGAGTAGCCCGTGATGTCGATGGTTTGCAACATTATTTCCGTAAATTTTTGCATCATGGCGAATCTGCTGCCGTCCGTGGCACCGAAGAAGGAAGGACAGGCACCCGGCACCTGACGGCGTTGGAACAGTTGCTGATGCAATCCGTTTTTCTTTTTTTGTTATTATCAGCAATAAAAATGACCCGGAACGGACCCGCCGCTGCGGCTTCGTGAAGGGGCCGCCGCGCCGTTGCACCGGCGGCGGGGCTGGCTACACTCGCCGCCACAGGGCAAGGGAACACCATCATGGACTTCCGGATCAGCGCGCAGCAGCGGGAGATGATCGCCTCAGTGCGCGACCTGGCGCAGACCGAGTTCAAGCCCCGGGCGATGCGCTGGATGGACGGCACCTTCCCCTGGGAAAACATGCAGAAGCTCGCCGCCATCGGCGTGCTGGGCATGTCGGTGCCCGAGGAATACGGCGGGCTCGGGCTGCCGATCCTGGATACCGCGCTGATTCTGGAGGAGATCGCCAAGGTCGACTACGTCACCGCCATGGCGGTGATGGGCGAGGCCGGCGTGCAGACCCGGGTGATTGCCCGTTATGCACCCGCCTCGATCCGCGAGCGTATCCTGCCGCGCGTGGTCAGCGGCGACTGCATGCTGGCGATCTGCATGACCGAGCCGCACGCCGGCACGGACGTCGCCAACTACCGCACCAACGCCCGGATCGCCGGCGACCGGGTGATTCTGAAAGGAACGAAGACCCTGATCAGCCGGGCGCCCGAGGCCGGCATGTTCGTCGTGTTCACCCGCGTCGACGGCAAACCCGGGCGGGAAGGCATCGGCTGCGTGCTGCTCGAGCCCGGTACGCCGGGCTTCGCGGTGACCGGCACCTACCACACCATGGGCGGGGAGAACCTGCACGAGATCCAGTTCGACGACTGCGAGCTGCCGCTGGAGAACCTGGTCATCCGCGAGGACGGATTCCGCAAGCTGCTGACCGCGTTCAACACGCAACGATGCCTGAACCCGGCGATCTCGCTGGGACTGGCGGAGGGAGCGTTCGACGAGGCGGTGACCTATGTGCGGGACCGCACCGTGTTCAACAGGCCGATTGCCGACTTCCAGGGCGTGCGGTGGAAACTGGCCGACATGTTCAAGGACATCGAGGCCGGGCGCGGCATCCTGTATCGTGCCTGCCTGACCGCCGCTCCGTTCCCCGATCCGTTCATGGCGGCGGCGGCGAAGGTGTTCTGCAACGAAATGTCGGTGCGGGTGACCAGCGAGGCGGTGCAACTGCACGGCGGCTTCGGCTTCACCGACGAATATCCGGTTTCCCGGCTGTACCGCGGCGCCCGCTACGGCTCCATCGGCGGTGGCGCAACCGAAACATTACGAGACCTGATCGGCCGCAAGATCGTCGGCGACCTGGACCCGGCCGACGGCATCCTGGGCCTGGGAACGTTCTGACATGCTGCTGATCGAGGCGGACGGCAAGGCGCTGCTCGCCAAACACGGCATCGCCGCGTCGTCAGACCGCGATCTCCTTCACGAAGCGCGCCCGCTGCGCACATGCCGTCAGCAGGAACGAGAGATCGGTTCCGGTTGAAACATACCGCGCGCCCATTTGCACGAACTGCGTCATCAGGTCATCGCGCGCCGCCAGGCCGCCGACGCCGACATGCTTGCCGACGGCCCGCGCCGCGGCGATGGCGCGGGCGAAGGCGTCCTTCAGCCCGGGATGGTCGAACTGGCCGGTGATCCCCATCTCGGCGCACAGGTCGTTGCTGCCGACGAGCAGCATGTCCACGCCGTCGACGGCGATGATCGCCTCCACCGACTCCAGCGCGGCGACCGTCTCCAGCATCACCACCACCGACGTCGCCTCGTTCATCGCGGCGTTGGTCGCCTCCGCCGGGAAGCTGCGGTACTGGTAGTGCGACAGGACGCCGCCGGCGGATCGCTGGCCCAGCGGCGGGAATTTCACGAGGTCCACCACCGCCCGTGCCTCGGCGGCGGAGCGGACATGCGGCGTGATCACCCCCATCGCGCCGCCATCCAGCACGCGGCCAATATGGTCCGGCGTGTTCGCCGGCACCCGCACCAGCGGCGTGATGCCGATGGACTGCGCGGCGATACAGATCTGGCAGCACATGTCGATCGACAGCGTGTTGTGCTCCAGGTCCACGTACAGCGTGTCGAATCCGGCCGTCAGCGCGATCTGCGCGATCTCGATCGAGCGGGCGAGGCGGACCGTCATCGACGCGACGACCTCGCCGCGGGCCAGTTTCTCCTTCATGTGGTTGCGCAGGATGGCAGGTGTCCCGGACATCTTTGTCTCCTCCCGATGCCGGAAGCCTGGGCACAAGACGGGCGGCTGGCAAGCCGTGCGGGCTGCCATGGAGGACGCGGCCGAATCGCCGGGCTTCCCGCCGGATGACGACGTTCCAGGCGCGCGGCCAACCGCGGCCGTGGAAGCCCGTGCGACGGCGGGGGATGCGGCATCGAAAGGGATGCGGAAACAGGCTTGCGCCCGGGAGACCAAGCGGCTAGGTAACGGCCCCACGCAACGCGCCGGCGCTGCTGTAGCTCAGTGGTAGAGCACTCCCTTGGTAAGGGAGAGGTCGACAGTTCAATCCTGTCCAGCAGCACCACCATCCTTGGCAGCCATGACGCGTCAGCGATTTCCCGCCGGTCCGCGAGAGCGGAACAGGCCACGGACCGCATACCGAAAAGTGCGCCGTATCCGTGTCCTCTCTATCGTAACTTTCATAGTTTGTTCCCCCTTGTGCCGGTTGCGGGTGTTGGCTCATCTTCCCCCGGGCTGATACGAAAATTGGGCTGATACGAAAATTGGACTGATACGAAAATTGGGCTGATACGAAAATTGGACTGATACGAAAATGCGCTCCCGCATCGCCGGGCCGATGCGCGGGCAGGACCCGATGGATATGGACATGTGGCCGCTATGGGACCGCATCCGCGTACCGCGCATGGTGATCCGTGGCGAGACCGGCGACATGCCCATCGGCGAGACGGGCGCGCGCATGGAAGCCTCCGGCGCCCGGATGTTCGTGGTACCGGAGACGGGACACGACCCGGCGCCGCTCGATCCGGCGCGGATCGCGGCGATCCACGCCTTCCTGGCCGGCTGAGCCATGCGCGCACTGCCCGAGGAAGCGCTGTACCTGCCGTTCGAGCCAGGATCCTACCGGATGGGCATGGACCTGGTCTCGATCCTGGAAGCGGCATGGTTGGAGCTGGACGACCGCTACCTGCCGGAGATGGCGGAACGCCGACGCCTGCTGGCTGAGGCGCATGGTGACGTCTTCGCCGCCTTGCCCGCCTCCGACGCGGCGCGGCCCGAGGCGCTGGAGACGATTGTCACGGCCCTGACGACGCATCATCCGGACTGGATCAGCCGCGACGGCCAGGTGATCCGCAACCACCTGACCAACGAGGGCTGGGACAGCCGCGCGCTCGATCCGCTGGAACTGGCCGGGCGGCTGTGCCAGGAGGACTGGTGCCTGATCCAGGACACCGGCCAGGGACCGATGTTCACCGCCGCGGTGCTCTGTTTCCCCAGTCGCTGGCGGCTGATGGAGAAAATCGGCAAGCCGCTCGCCGCCGTGCACGGTCCCGTCCCGTTCTACGCCGATCGGCTGGCCGCGGCGGTGGACCGGTTCATGCGGCACCTGAAGCCGGGACGCCTCGCGTCACGGCTGAACTGGTCGCTGTTGGAGGATCCGGCGCTGTTCCAGCCGGGCGGCAAATGGCGGGTCGATGGCGGTGCGGCCATCACTGTAGAGAATGCCGGCAGCCACGTGTTCCTGCGGGTGGAGCGGCAGACGGTGCGGCGGCTGCCGCATACCGGTGCCGTGCTGTTCGGCATCCGTGTGCATGTGTATCCGCTGGCCCGTATCATTGACGGTCCCGAACGTGCGGCAGCTTTGGCCTCGGCGGTGCGGGCGCTGCCCGCGGAGATCCTGAATTACAAAAGCGTGCTGCCGTTCCGGGAAGCGTTGTTGCAGTGGCTGGAAGGTTGCGGGGCGGGTAGCGGCTGATATCAGGGGCCCGGCATGCGCCATGGCTTCCGGATCCCGGGTAGCCAAAGCTTTGCGGCAAGCGCGCACATGGCGTGCCCGAAAAACCCCTGGAAACGGGGCATTGTGTTCAATCACTGCTCACAGCAAACCTCAGGTGGGTTGAGACGCACCGGCCGCCGTTCCCGTCATGGCCGGGCGTGTCCCTACGGGATGCACAGATCTCGGAAACGGTCCGCCGCTGCGTTTCCCTTTCGTCATGGCCCGGCTTGTCCGGGCCACCTATTCCAGCACGTGTGCCGCGACAGGTGGCCCGGACAAGCCGGGCCATGACGATGGGGGAACGCTCTTGGCGCCCAGGCAAGCACTTGATTTTACGGTCATTTCCGACTCGTTTCCAGGATGTGTGCATTGCGTAGGACGTGTCCCGGCCATCCACCCCCCGCCGTTGAAGCGCAGATGGCCGGGTCACGCCCGGCCATGACGGTGAGAGAACGGCCGCGGCGCCAAATCCTTCTCCGGCCGTCGTCTTATCCTGTGCGTATGGGGACACGCCCGGCCACGACGGTGAGGGATGCGCCGCCGCCAGCGACGCTGCCCGGCCCAACCAACCTGCGCTCCGCTCCAGGACGCGTGGCACGGCATTGGCCGTCTCATGACTGGCTGTTCACCAGCACGTTCTCCGGCCGCGGCGGGATTTCGCCGCGCTCCACCCGCAGCACCTGCCGCGTCAGCATCGCGTGCGTCGGCGCCGCCACCCCGACACGCGCGCCCTCGCCGGCGATGAAGCCGTTCATCGCCTCGATCTCGGTGCGGCGGCCCTTCTCCATGTCCTGCGCCATCGACGGACGCTGGTAGTCGGCCCGTTCGGCCTGGCCCGCCCCGCCCTCGGTCATCAGCCGCTCGACCGCGGCATAGGCGCTCGCGTCGCCCTCCATCGCCCGGGCCAGCGTCTCGGGCGGCAGCGCGCCGACGTTGCCCAGCTTGTAGCCCAGCTTCTGGCCGACGCGCACCGCCTCGCCGCCCAGTTGGATGCAGATGCGGCGCACCGCGGCGTGGTTGTCGCGCGCGTTGCCGCCCAGGCCCGTCGCCGCCGAGACGCCGTTGCGCATGCCGTTGACGCACAGCTTGGTCCAGCGCTCGCCCCACAAATTGCCGGTCGGCTTCGATGCATCGACGCTGGACAGGATAGCGGCGATTTCCTCGGCCCGTTTCGTGATCCGCCCGCTGGGCTCGCCGACGTAGAATGACGTGATGTCGGGACGTTTGGTATAGCCGCGGCGTATATGCCCGGGCTGGTACAGGTCGACGCCGACGCCGCCGGTCACGATGCAGCCCAGCGTGCGGCCCCAGCCGACGATGCCGGCCACCACCTCCTCATTGATGCAATTCTGCATTGAAATCACGCAGCCGGAGGCCGACAGGTACTGGCCGATCAGCAGCGTCGCCCAAGCGGTATCATATGACTTGACCGCAACGAACGCGATGTCGACCGGCTTCTGCTTCGCCAGTCCCTGCACCTCGGTGACGTGCATGGCGTTCACCGGCACCGTCATCCGCTCCTGCGGCGTCATGCCGTGGATCTCCAGCCCGTGCGCCTGCATCCGCGCGACGTGTTCCGGCCAGGGATCGATCAGCGTGACGTCGTGCCCCGCCGCCGCCATGTGCGCGCCGGCATAGCCGCCGACAGCTCCCGCGCCAATGATCGCGATGCGCCTGGACATTGCCGCTTCCCCCTCGCCGTTGAACGCGCTTTACAGCGAGACCCAAGGCACGCTGCCGCGGCCAGCATGAGAAACGCTCCGGATGAAAGTCAACCCGCAGGTCCCCGGCGCCGCCGACGCCGTCATCGTCATCTTCGGCGCCGCGGTGCGGCCGGACGGCACGCCGAGCCATACGCTGCACCACCGGGTTAACGCAGCAGCGCGGTTTGCCCATCGGTTCCGTAATCCGCTGTTCATCCCGACCGGCGCCAAGGGCCGCTACGGCGACGCCGAGGCCGCCGTCATGGCCCGCCAGCTGCGCGACCTGGGCTTCGCGGACACCGCCATCATCCGCGAGGAAACCGGCACCGACACGCTGTCGTCGGTGCGCGCGGTGACCCGCATCATCCGCGGCCTGCACCCCGTGCCGCCGGTGTACGCCTGCACCAGCGCCTATCACCTGCCGCGCTGCCTGACGCTGCTGCGTCTTGCCGGGATCAGGGCACACGCCTGCCCGCCGCCACCGGTCCCGGCGGCGACGCGGCAATCGCTACGCTGGTACTGGCGCCTGCGCGAGGCCCCTGCCCTGCCCTATGACGCACTGCTGATGCTCTGGCTGCGCGCCACGGGGCGGGCATAAGGGGGCGGGCGTGACGCGCCTTCTGCGTCATGACCGGCGCAGGCCGGCCATCCACGCCTTACGGTGCTGCACCAGACAAAGGCGTGGATGGCGGCCCTGCGCCCGCCATGACGGGTGGGACCGTCCGTGCCGACCCGCACCCACCAGGACGCCGGGCGACCGGTCTTACCGCTCGTTCTCGTCCTGGTCGGTCTCGACCTCGATGTCGCCGCCGATGGCGTCAGCGTCGTCTTCCAGGTCGTCGGTGGATTCCAGCACGTCCTCTTCCTCGACGTCCTCGACGCCTTCGACCTCCACGTCCACGTCCTCCGGCGCCGGGGTGACTTTCTTCGGACGCTTGTCTTCCACCACGTTGCCGCCGGTGCGGCGCGGACGCGGCTGTTCAATCGGCTGTTCGGTGCCGCATTTCGGGCAGATCGCGGGCGACTTGGTCAGGTCATAGAACCGCGTGCCGCATGCAACGCAGACCCGTTTGGTGCCGAGTTCAGGCTTGGCCATGAGTGTGTCGGGCCCTTCGTATGAATCCATGGGCTGCAAACAAGAGCGCGCGCCCATGCCACCACAGGCGCGCCCTGTCAAATCCCTTCTCAAGTCAATACAGGGGCATGCGGCGGGAAACGGTAGGCGCATCCGGTGAAAGCCGATATCAAGCCCGTGATGTCACGCAGCACCGGACCCGCAGCCATGGA
>NZ_NHRY01000046.1 GCF_002937115.1 Rhodopila globiformis
TCTCCATGGCCGCACCATGGTAGGCCACGGTGACCCTCAAGACCCAATTTGCCGCTCTCTCCGGCCTAGGCCGTGCTCAGTTTTCTCCAGCTTTCAACAGCGTGAATCGTGTATCGAATGACCCTGCTGATGTATGCGTGCGGCCTGCGCATCAGCGAGGCCATCACGCTCGAGGTCAGCGCCATCGACCGCGCCGGCCGGATGCTGGGTATCATCGGCAAGGGCAACAAGGAGCGACGGGTGCCGCTGCCGCAGCCGGTTCTCGACGAGCTCAGCCACCTATGGCGGACCCATCACAATCCCCGCTGGCTGTTCCCCAACCGACGCGGTGACGCGCCGCTCGACGATCGGGTTCTGCGTCACAGCTTCGCCGCGGTGGTGGTGGCGAGCGGCATCCGCGGCAAAATCACGCCGCACGCACTGCGCCACAGCTATGCGACCAGGCTGATGGAGAACGGCGTCGACATCCGTGTCGTGCAGATCCTGCTCGGCCACGCCTCCATCACCTCCACCGCCATCTACACCCACCTCACCGCGCCCACCCGGGCGTCGCTTCATACCCTGCTCGATCGATTGATGACCGGCCTCTGAGGCGCGGTCATGATCGAGGTCGCCGACGTGTTCCGCCGCTTTGCGGCGGACTACCTCTCGGCCCACGGCGCGTCGATGCCGCCCTCGCATCGGCGTGCCATCGAGGACATCCGCAACTGCCGCACCGCCGCCCTCGGCGGCCAGGTCTGGCGCTGCGAGGCGTGCAACAGCGAGGTGTTCTCGTTCCACTCCTGTGGCAATCGCAGTTGTCCCAAGTGCCACACCCCCTCGCCTGGCCTTCCAACCAGTCGCAAGCGACTGGCCGGAACCTTGGCCAGTCTCGCCCAGACGCAGGAATGGCTCGAACGCCGTCAGGCGGAGATGCTGCCGGTGCCCTACTTCCACATCACCGTCACCGTGCCGGCTGAACTGCGTGCGGTGCTGCGCGTCCATCAGCGCGCGGGCTATGGCGCGCTGATGCAGGCCAGCGCCGAGGCAATCATCGAGCTTGCCCGCGACCCGTGCTACGTCGGCGGCACCGTCGCCGTGCTCACCGTGCTGCACACCTGGACGCAGCAGTTACACTTCCATCCCCACGTGCACTGCCTGGTCAGTGGCGGCGGGATCTCCGGGGACGGCAGTACCTGGCATCCGGCGCGGCAGAACTTCCTCCTGCCGATCAAGGCGCTTGCCACGCTGGTGCGCGGCAAATTCCGGGCGTTGCTGCGGCAGAAGTGCCCGGATTTCGTCGTCCCGGACGCGGTCTGGCACAAGCCTTGGGTTCTCCACGTCAGCGCCCGCGGCAACGGCGAACGGGCCGTGCTCGACTACCTCGTCCGCTACGTCTTCCGCGTCGCGCTCACCAACGCCCGCATCGTCGGCCTCGACGACAACGGGGTCACGATCCAATACAAGGACCGCAAGAGCCGCCAGCGGCGCACCTGCCGGCTCAGCGGCGAGGCGTTCATGCGCCGCTTTCTCCAGCACGTGCTGCCGCGCGGCTTGCACAAAGTCCGCTACTTCGGCCTGTGGCATCCCAGCCGGCGTCACAATGCCGCCCGGGTGCGGCAGATGCTGCAACTCCAGGCGCCACCCAAGGCCGACGTGGTGCAGGACGACCTGGCTGGTCGACCGCTCGTGCCATCTGCCGAGGCACCGGTGCCGCCGATCGAGCCGCGGGTCTGTCCACACTGTCAGGGGCGGCTGGTGTTCATCCGCAGGCTCACCCCGCAGCAGGCCATGGCGCCATGAGCCGCGGCAGACGCCACCATCCTGTCCGGTCTCGCCGCCGCGTGCTCGTCACGCCACAGGAATCCGCTGTCGCCAACGCAAATCTGGGCCTCATCTTGACCTCAATGACGATGCTGCTCACCCTGAAATCGCCGTTCACACCCGCGATGATGCCCTCGCAGCCGTCGGAAGGTGACGGCCGAGGCGCATCCAACCACTCCAGCAGCAAGCGTTTGCGGTGAAATCTCCATAACGGATTGTCGATCCTTCGAAGCTCCCCGCGTTCGTCCAACGGGGCTTCTGCGGCGGCTTCGCGCCGCACAAACCCTTAATTCGTTTCTCGTCGGAAAGGTTGCGCATGTGCTTGAGGATGGCCAGGCCCGCCATCAGCCGGGTGGGCAGCGGCGGCTGGCCGGGGCCGTCGGTGTAGACCGCATCCAGGTGCTGCTCGATGAAAGCCCAGTCGATGTGCTGCGCGAGCTTCACCAAAGGATGGTTGAGGTCGACAATCTGATCCAGACGCGGCCCCAGCCGCTGTGTCTCGCCGCTGGCGCTTTGCTTGGCTGGCCGCATCGGCAGGATCCTCCCCGGTCCGTGTCGGCCGCAGCCGATCACGGCAGGCAGCGGCGGTCAAATTTCGCCGGAAAACCGCTGGCCCGTGCCGAATTTCTGGCAAATACGATTACTTGCCATGGCAAAGATCCCGCTGGCTACCAGGGGTTTCTGGATTCTTCACAGGCGACTACTTACCCCCTTGGATCGGGAGGGGCAGTGGAAGGACGGCGGGACTCTCTCTTAAGTCACCCCGATTCCTGTCCAGCCGATGGGGTCCACCTCAGTCGGATACTTCTTGCCATCATACGCGCCCAGCAGCGGACACAAAGCACCCAGGCTCCTGAGCTTGGCAACGACGTCCTTCTCCTTGAAATAGCGATGGGTGGCAAGCCAGGCCCGGAACTCTGCAAGTTGCTGCGCCACTATGCTCAGGTTGAAGCGCGGCGCCTCCAGGAATATCGCCACGGGAGTCAGGTCGGAAACTGGGATCGATCAATAATGGATAGAACGAAAAATGAACCGTCCGCATCTCTTCTGGCTACAATGCGAAAGTCGCCGGACCTGAAGACATAATTCCCGGACGTCTCGTCAATCTGGTAGTCCACTGTCGGTGAGGTGGCCAGCTTCTGGATCAGGTTCTGTCTGGCTGCATGCTCCTCCACCATGAACCGGGCATGTTCCGATAGCCGCAGCTTGGCGGGCGGTGTGCTCAGAATCGGGTTGGCAGCCATACCCATGTGAAGCCCCTGAAGCGGAGTCGCATGCCAATCAATCGTTCGCCGGCAGCATACCGCAAGTCATTGCCAGATGCACGTGTATCCGCTGGAGCCCGCGCCTGGCCCGGAACCCGTCCACCCTGCGTCCCGCCCATGGGACGGATCCGCCCCATGCTGGCGCGAACCGCGGGACTCCCCCCATCCCGCCCGGGCCACCATCCAGACCCACCGCCGAGGACCTCTTCGCCTCAGCCTGCCGTATATCCTTTCGCCCGCGCCCCCCGGCCGCCAAGCCCGCCGCTCCCCGGCACCCGTACCGCAGCCGCAAGCAAAACCCACACCCAAGGTACCACTACTATTTTCAACGTGATCCCCCGATCACCGCTGCAATCCTCCGCATTCTCCCCTATATACCCACTTCGGTCGGGCTTTTCCCCCCGGGCATGATCCTGACGTCGCAGGCCACCGCGCTGCTCCGGTCCTATCCGACATGAAAAGTATGGAACCTCCGCGCAGACGCGGAGGCTGACCGGAACTGGAGACCTGTTATGTCTAAAGGCACCGTCAAGTGGTTCAACAGCCAGAAAGGCTACGGCTTCATCCAGCCGGATGACGGTTCAAAGGACGTGTTCGTCCACATCAGCGCCGTGGAGCGGGCGGGTCTCGGCAACCTGAACGAAGGCCAGAGCGTCAGCTACGACATCGAGCGCGGGCAGCAGGGCAAGACCTCGGCGGTCAACCTAAAGCTCGCCTGAATCCGGAAAGGCGGTGCCCCGGCGCCGCCTTTTTCACGAGGATATTCATGATCAAGCACAAATTCGCCAAAGGAGACCGGGTGATCGCGCGAGCGGATGCGTCCAACGCCAACATGCGTCCGGGGATCTACACCATCGTCAGCGTCCTCCCCGTCGCCGGCCGGGGATGCCAGTACCGCGCCAAAAGCGTCATGGACACGCACGAACGCGTGCTGGACGAGGATCTGCTCCAGCCGGCCGACGCCTGAGCGCCCGGCCACGCCGGCGGCCCTGCCGCAAGGGTGACTCCAGCGCCCGCCGCTACTTCCGATGTGATCCCCGCCGGCTCCCGACGCGTCCCCGCGCCCGGCGTTAGCGCATCATCTCGGCTGGGCTTCTCACACTGGGCCACGCTTTGGCGTCGCAAACCACCGCGCTGCTCCGGCTCGCCGACAGGCAACCAACCGGCCACGGCAGGCACGCCGGGGCCGACCGGACGCGGAGGCCACCCATGCCGAACGGTTCCCTCATACGGAGCAACACCCGCGCCGCCCGGCGCCACCAGCCCTCGCCGTCCCGCGCCGGCCGAAGCCCCACCCTGCCGGCGCCGATCATCCAACCCGAATTCCCCGATTACACGACCGCCGAGAAAGCCGTCGACGCCGTCATCCACCTGATCGGCCTCATCGGCGCCGGCATCGTCCTGGGCAACCTGCTGCTCAACCTCGGGCCCGACACCACCCGCGCCCAGTTCCTCGCCCTGATCGTCTATACCGTCGGCCTGGTCGGCATGCTGTCCGCCTCCGCCCTGTACAACCTGACGCCGCCGCGCGCCCGGCGGCTGAAGCGGGCGTTCCGCGCCCTGGACCACGTCATGATCTTCGTAATGATCGCCGGCAGCTACACGCCGATCACCATCAGCACCCTGCGCCCGAGCCTGGGCGTGCCGTTGTGCGCCACAGTCTGGGTCCTGGCCGCCCTCGGCATCGGCCTGCGCCTGGCCTGGCGGCGCATCTACGACCGGGTCTCGCTCGTCCTGTATCTCGGCATGGGCTGGCTGGTGCTGATCGTGCTGCCGCCGCTCGCCGTCGCCCTGTCGGGAGTCCTCCTCGCCCTGCTTCTGCTGGGCGGCGTGATCTATTCGCTCGGCACCCTGGTGCACACGCTGGCGACAGTGCGGTTCCGGAACGCCGCCTGGCACACCATGGTGGTGGTCGCCGCCGCCCTGCACCTGGTGGTGATCGTCAGCCTGCTATCGTGACGGCCACCGCCACGCCGGGCGCCCGTCGTTTCGCCGGTTGACATCGCGGCCCACACCCGGCTTACCCATCGGCAACCGCCCATCCCAGGAGGCTCTCTCCAACGTCGATACCCGCAAACCCAGGATGGCGCTTCCGGCGCCGCCCGATGCCAGCGACGAACCGCCGGCCCTCGTTCCTCCCCGGAAGCCGCAGCAGCGCCCCATGATGTCCGGTCTGTTCGATCCCGCCGCGCTCAGCGCGCTGCTGGAGGTCGTTTTCGTCAACGTCGTGCTGTCGGCGGACAATGCCGTGGTCATCGGCATGGCCTCGCTCGGTCTGCCCGCCAAGCAGCGGCTGCGCGCGCTGTGGCTCGGCATCGCCATGGCGACGGTGCTGCGCGTCGGCTTCGCGGTCATCGCCACCACCATGCTGCAGATCATTGGCCTGCTGCTGGCCGGCGGCATCCTGCTGCTGTGGGTCGGCTGGAAGCTGTGGCGGGAGATCCGCCGCGAAACCTCCATGCCCTGCGAAGCCGCCGCCGATGACCCCGAGACCAAGACGCTCGGCCGGGCCCTGTGGCAGATCATCCTGGCCGACGTGTCGATGTCGCTGGACAACGTGCTGGCCGTCGCCGGCGCGGCATTGAACCACCCGGCGGTGCTGGTGGCGGGCCTGGCGATCTCGGTGCTGCTGATGGGCTTCGCTGCCTCGGCCGTGGCGCGCCTGATCGAGCGCTACCACTGGATCGCCTACGTCGGCCTCGGCATCGTCCTGTATATCGCCGCCCGCATGATCTGGGCCGGCGGCAAGGACGTGTTCTTCGCCGTCACCGAGAACGCGATCCTGCCGTAGTCCCGGCTCAGGCGGCGCGGCTTGCCGGCAATCCGTCGAGCAGCCGCCCAAGCCCGCTCGCCTCGCCGTCCCGCAGCCGGAACACAATCCGCAACGCCCCGGCATCGCTGCCGCCGACGGTGAACGGCAGCCGCAGGCCGGTCCCCGGCAGCCCGAGCGTCCCCTGCGCCCCCGCCGGCAACGGCGCGATCCCGGCGATGCAGGCGCCGCCTGCCGACAACTCGGTCACCTGGCCGGCCTGGTCATGGCCGGCCAGGCTCACCACGCACGGCATGGCGACTGCATGGCGTGGCGATTGCCGCCGATCGGCCTCGGTGGAGGTCCGGACGACCCGGATCACCGAACGGCGGAGTTCCTCGACCGCACCGTTCAATCCGGCCGTGTTGTCGCGCACCTCGGCCGCGCAGGACCGGTTGCGGGTGGCTTCGGCCGACACCTCGCGGATCTGGCCGGTCATGGTCTCGGCCGCGGTCGAGGTTTCCGCGACGTTGCGCGCGATTTCCGCGGTGGCGGCGCCCTGCTGCTCCACCGCCGCCGCGATCGAGCCGGCGATTTCGTTCACCTCGGTGATCGACTGTTCGATGCGCGCCACGGCCGTCACGGAAGCCGCTGTGGCGGCCCGCACCTGGCCAATCAGTTGCCCGATCTCCCCGGTGGAGCGCGCCGTCTGCGAGGCCAGCGCCTTCACCTCGGCGGCGACGACGGCGAATCCCTTCCCGGCGTCGCCGGCGCGGGCGGCCTCGATCGTGGCGTTCAGCGCCAGCAGGTTGGTCCTGGCGGCGATCTCGTTGATGATGTCCACCACCTTGCCGATGCGCTCGACCTCGTTGTTGAGCGTTTCGATGCTGCTGCGGGTTTCGCTGCCCGCCGCCACCGCGCGGTTGACGACGGCGGTGGACTGGCCGACCTGGGCGCTGATCTCGCGGATGGCGGCGGCAAGCTGGTCCGCCGCCTGGGCCACTGTCTGCGCATTGGCCAGCGCCTGACCGGCGGCCGCGGCGGCGGCTTCGGCCGACTGGCCGGTGCGGATGGCCGAGGCGGTCATGTCGTCCGCTGCCGCCGCCATCGCGGCGGTGCGCCCGCCGATTTGCCGCAACGCGACCGCCGTGTCGCTCTCGATCCGGTCGGCCATGTCCAGCAGGGCCGCGTGCTTGGCCTCATCGGCGCGGCGGCGGTCCGCCGCTGCCGCCGCTTCCAGCTCCCGCGCCCGGGCCGAGGTGTCGCGCAGGTCCCGCAGGGCGCAGGCCATTTCGCCGATCTGGTCGGTACGCTCGGTCCAGTGCACGGCGGTGTCCAGGGCGCCGTCGGCAATCCGGTGCATGACGCCGGCAAGCCCGGTGATCGGCCGGACGATGATCCGCAGCGCCAGGAAATAGGCCAGGCTGGTCAGCGTGGCGATCAGCAGCATGCCCAGCGCGGCCTGTTCGACGATGGTCGCCAGGAACGCCCGGGCCTGGGCCTGCGGCACGCCGACGAACAGGATGCCCACGATGCGGCCGTTCGCGTCGCGTATCGGCTCATACAGCGTCAGGTAATCGACGCCCAGGATCCAGGCATCGCCCCTGTACGATCGGCCGTCATGCAGAACGGCATCGTACACCGGCCCGCGGGCGAGCTTCGTTCCGATACCGCGCGATCCATCGGGATTGGTGACATTGGTTGCGATACGGGTATCGCCCTGGAAGATGGTCGCGGCCGCGCCGGTGACCGACTTCACGGTGTCCACGATGTCGTTGCGCCCATTGATCGGGGTCGTGCCGAGCATCAGTCTGCCGTTCGCGTCGATCGACCACCGCGTGCCCAGCGGCGCGAGCTGCAGCTTCAGCAGGGACGCGCTTTGCCGCAGCGAGTCCTGCGCTCGCTGTATGCCGTCGGCGTTCACCAGGCGCAATGTCCATAGCTCGACGGAGATGGCCGTCAGCAGCACGGCCAGCAGCGAGCAGATCAGCAGGCGCGGAACGATGCCGATCCGGTCGATCAGGCGCGGGCGGGGCGAGGCACCGGAATTCATTACTTCTATACCGTAACACGTTGTCATGGCTGCAATCGATTCAGGTCTATAACATCGTCGCATACCGCCGGCAATGATGAAGCCATCCGGTTGCCGCCGCCGTTGATGGCTTCATATGAAATCGTCATGTCCGCCTGGCCGGCTTCCGCGCACGGCGATCCCGGTGGCTTGTTGCAGGCCGCCTGTCATCGGGTCAGCGTCCTCGACCATGGGTCCCGGGGCATCGGTCCATCATGGATCGCGCGGCTGGCCGATCCCGCGAGGCCGGACCATCGGCCGCTTTTGCCGCGGCACGGCGGGAACTGGTCTCATGATAGAGGCGGCCCTCATTGACGGGAGCCGGCACGGCCTGCAGGAACCCGTGCAGGCCCCGGCGCGCGGTCGACTTCAGAACAACGAATTTTGGCGCGTTGGCTTGTGTTGTCCTAACGCCAGGCATGGCCTGCCACAGGGGCACCTCGCGTGCCGTCGAGGCATTGCGACCGCAGGTCGCGACCAGATCTTCTCTGCGCGCTCTGCGCTCCGCTCGGCGATCTCTGCGTTGAAAAATGCGACGCCGCAACAAACGGTGGCGTTGCCGGTGGGTTGCCCAACCGGAAACGCCGGTGGCGCCGCAACAACCGCGATTCAACGCAGACTTCGCAAAGCGGAGCGCAGAGCACGCAGAGCAGGATTCGGGCGGCCGGCCACCGCCTTGCCCTGGCATCGTCCGAATGGTCGAGCAATTATCATTTGGCAACTGATCGACGGGTCAATGGTGGCCCCGCACGGTCCAGGCGATCCGGCCGCGGTGCGCCGCGCAGTGACTCGTCGCGGGTCATCATCATGGCGGCCCAAGGACGGTCTCGTCGCAGCCCTGCCGCAGACCCGGTCCGGCTGGCGCATTGGCGGGTCCAGGCGTGTCGGGCATGCGGCTTGCCTGCCGTGTGCCGATGACCGCATACGCGCCGGGTCATTTGATGCAGGCGGCTGCCGCCGGCGTTACTGCGCAGGCGCCGCTGCCGGCGTTACTGCCCGGCTTCTCCCGCGGGTAGGCATTCCGGACCGACCTGCCCGCCGTCGGCCTGGTTTCCGCCGTTCGCGCCAGGTTCGCCCCGCGGACGCGGCCGAGCCATGCGGGCCATGTCCCCTGGCGCACCGCCATGCCGGTCGGTCGTCGCCTGGCGCCGGTGGACGGAGCCTGACGCCGTGCTCGTCGCATTGGATCGAATTGCCGCGCCTCTACTGTCAGGTATTGCAGCCTGTCTGTTGGTTCAGCCGGTCCGGCCCAAGCCGACCGAAGAATAAATGTGTGCCGGCCGGGGACGAGTCGTCCGCCGCTCCTGGCGCGGGTGGATGAAGCCGGCGCGTGTTCACGCTATGCTAGCTGGATCGTCCCCGCCTCGCATTGGATCAAACGATCGCGCTTTACTGTCCAGTATTCCAGCATATCTGCCGGTTCAGCCGATTCGGCCAAGCTGATTAAAGAATAAATGTATGGCGAGGCCAGGAATGAACCGCCCCGGCAGGTGGCCGGACGCGCCGGGCGCCGCGATTTTGCAGGACTTGGCCGCTAACTCGCGAGTAGCAGGTCGAGGGCTTCTTCTATTGCAGGTGTGCCATTCCACATTGTGCTTTTCCTTTGGCCGAATAACGGTTACAAACGTTTCTAGTCTGCCGGATTTTCTTGTCGTGACGCTGGCGGGTGCCAAACCGCCTGAAAAGGATCCTTCCATGACCGTTGCCGCCCTGCTGAAGCAAAAGCCCTACAATGTCGTGATCGTCCGGCCCAAGGACCGGGTCTTTGACGTGGTCCACGGGTTGGCCAAGCACAAGATCGGGGTGGCCGTTGTCATGGAAGGCTCCAGCCTGGTCGGCATCATCAGTGAGCGCGACGTCATGCGCGGCCTCGACGACAAGGGGTCCGAGCTGCTCGATGTGACAGTCGACCAGCACATGATCCGCGACGTCTGGACCTGCTCGCCCCGCACCACGGTCGATCAGGCCATTGCCCTGATGACCAAGGGCCGGTTCCGCCACCTGCCGGTCATGGATGAAGGCAAGCTCCTCGGCGTGATCAGCATCCGTGACCTGCTGAATGCCGCCGTCGCGAAGCAGGCGGTCGACGTGAGCTCGTTGCGCGGCTACGTCGCGGGCGCCTACGCGCGGGTCTGACGTTCACGAGCCGGGGTCAACCCGGCTCGTCCCTGCGCGACCGTGATGCCCGCCCGGGCAACGCCTCCATCCCGACGGCGCGACGCGGTGTGTGCCGAGCGCCCGGCCGGAACCGGATCGAGACAACAGACGACCCGGCTCCAGTAGATACAGGGGCATGACATACCGGCTCCGCCCCCGCGCGGAGCGGCCGTCAGGCCGGCGTCGGGACCACCGACGGCTGGCTGGCGCCGGGGCGGGTCTCCGGCATGAAGTACCAGACGCCCGTCCAGGCCGCGGTGCCGGCGGTAGCCAGCGCAAGAAACGCCGCTTGGTTGCCGAAAGCGTCCGCAATAACGCCCGCGCCTACCGTGCTAATCGTGGCGCCAAGCGCCGACAGCAGCCCCACCACGCCCATCGCCAGGTTGAAGTGCCCGCGCCGGTGGGTCATGTCGGCAATCGCCAGCGGCACCAGCACGCCGAACACGGCGGCGCTGATGCCGTCCAGCGTTTGCCACAGCGCCATCGGCACGGGGCCGCTGTCGAAGGCGAACAGCAGGGCCCGCACCGGCAACGCGGCAAAGCCGATCAGCAGCAATCCCCGGCGCCCATGGTGGTTTGCCAGCCGCCCCACCCAGGGCGACCAGGCCGCGGCCAGCAACTGGGGAACCATGATGGCCACGCCGATGGCGAGATTGGCCTGCGTCCCCGCCTGCGCGCCCGCCTGCGCGCCCGCCTGCGCGCCCGCCTGCGCCCCGGCCTGCGCCCCGGCCTGGGCGACAGCGCGCGCCGCGGTCGGCAGCAGCGCGGCGTTGCCAAGCTGGAACAGCATCAGGCAGGCCGCGAACGCCAGGAACCCACGGTCGAGCACCATCGCATGCGGCGGGTGCGGCGGCCGGGCGTGGCGCGGCAGGACGGCGACATGGGTGGTGCGGCTCGGCGCGGCCTCGATGTCGGCAATCCGGATGGCCCACACCGCGGCGAGCGCGGGACCCCACAGGCCATCGCCAGCCAGAACCCGGCGGCATCCGAGACCTGCGCCGCCGCCCCGATGACCATTGCCGCCACGGCGCTGCCGACGGCGGCATAGCGCACGTTGTGGCCGAACTTCTCGCCCAGCTTCTCGTGCCGGCTGATCGCCAGCGTCAGCGCGGCGATGGCCGGGGTCAGCACGCTGGCGCCCGCCCCCTGGAGGAACTCGGCGGCGAGCACCGGAATGCGCTGCGGCGCCGCCGCCATCAGGGCCGCCGACGCCATGATGGCGGTGACGGCGAGCGACGCCACCAGCCGCGTCCGGTGCAGCCAGTCCAGCATCGCCCCGCCGGGAACCTGGCAGGCGATCGCGACGACAGTGCCGACGCCGAGAACCGCGCCGATGTCCGTGGCGCTCCAGCCGTTGGTGGTCAGATAGACTGACAGGAATGCGCCAAACGCGGTTTGCATCAGCGCGGTCAGGAAATTCAGCCAGTTCATCGCGGCGAGACTTGCCGATGCGGCTTTCCTGGCGCCGGCTGGCCCTGCGTCCGGGTAGCCAGGGTGCATGACGGACTCAATATTGTTAGACGTTAAGTACTATTATTTCTTCGCAATTTTGCCATACTTCACGCTGCCCCCAAACGGAATTTTGATTTCAGCTCCGAACGGAGAATTTCCGCCCGGAACACGGTGTCCCCGCAGCGCACGACGCGGGCAGCGCCGGCATGCGCGCCGTCGCCGGCCGCCCTGGCGCGCCCGCGGGGAATGTGGTCTGATCCTGCAGACGCCGCGCCGCGCTGCCCCACCGGCGCGTGCCGCAGAGCACCGCCGGCGCCATGCGATCCGCCGACCGGCTGATGCCGTGCCCCGGTTGCGAGGAGAACCGCTGATGCTGCACGCGTTGCGCCACCACTGGCCGGAATACCTGGCGGAGGCCGGCGGGCTTGCCGCGATGATGCTGGTCCTTGCGCTGGCCGTCACCGCCGCCGAGGTGCCGCTGATCCCGGCGCTGGGCGCCCTGCCGCCACTGGCCCGCCGCGGCCTGGAGGCGCTGGCCGGCGCGGCCACGGTCACCGCCATGGTCTATTCGCCCTGGGGGCGGCAGTCCGGGGCCCACTTCAACCCTGCCCTGACGGTGGCTTTCACCCTGATGCGCCGGATGCGCGCCTGGGACGCCGTCTTCTATATGCTTGCCCAGATCGCCGGCGGCCTGGCCGGGCTGCTGCTGGGACGCGTGCTGCTCGGCAGTGTCCTCCGCCGGCCGCCGGTGCTGTGGCTCACCATCGTGCCGGGTTCGGCCGGTGATCTCGTCGCCTTCCTGGCCGAGTTCAGCGGCGCCTTCGTGCTCATGAGCGTGCTGCTGCTCGTCGGCGGGGTCAAGCGGATCGCCGCCCTCACCGGCTTGGCCGCAGGTGTCCTGATGTTCGCCTTCCTCGCCGTCGAGGCGCCGGTGTCCGGGTTCAGCCTCAATCCGGCGCGCAGCCTGGCAACTGCCCTGCCGTCCGGCATCTGGACCGCGTGGTGGGTCTATCTGCTGGCGTCGCCGCTGGGCATGGCCGCCGCCGCGCTCGTCAACCGCGAGGCGCACCTGCCGAGCCTGCGCTGCGCCAAGCTGCTGCACGATGGCGGCGTGCGCTGTATCCACTGCGGCTACGTCCCGCCTGTGCCCGGCATGGCGGCGCAACCGGGGGCTACCCCATGCCGGACTGCCGACGCGGCCGGATCGTCGTCGCCGGCGGCGCTGTGAGCATTGCGGGTGGGACCTCTCCGGCGATCACCGTCCGGTACCCTATCGGCAAGGCACCTGATCCGGTCCCGGCACGAACGCCGCCGGAGCGGTCGCGCCGGCCGCTTCGGCCCGGCACGCTGAATCCAGTTGCCGAATGGATTGCAGCCACGGTCTCGTTTATAGTCCTGGCCCAGGATGCCGGCGCGCCGGCATGAAGGCACCTGCGGAGCATATTTCCTGGTTGATTGGCCGTCCTCGCTACCCTCGGCGACAGAGGCCGCCTGCGCGCAGGATCTGCCGAAGGCCGTGGACGCGCTGCCATGCCCCGTCGCCGTCGTCGGCGGCCCCGACGGGCGCATCCTCGCGGTCAACGCCGCCTGGGTTCGCCTGCTGGGCGCGCCCGACCGCGCCACCTGCCTCGGCCAGCCGCTGGAGGCGGTCGTTCCCGCGGCAGGCCACCTCGTCCAGGCCGTGCTGCGCGGCGCTCCGGCGGCACGCCAGGCCGCCATGCCGCGCGCGGCCGATCCGGCGGGCGCGGCAACGTGGTGGGACGTCGACGTCGTTCCGTATCCCGGCCACGATGGCGCCGTGCTCGTCACCGTCGGCGATGCGACCGAGCGCGTGCTCGCCCGGCGGGAGGCCGAGGACGCCCGCGAGGCCCTGACCCCCATTGGCGAGCGGCTGCGCCTGGCGCAGGAAGCCACCGGCGTCGGCACCTGGGAATGGAATGCCGCCGCCGGCGGACGCCTGTCCTGGTCGCCCGGACAGTTCCGCCTGTATGGCCTCAACCCGGCCGCCGATGCGCCGCCATCGGTCGCCGGCTGGATGGCGATGATCCATGTCGCCGACCGGGCCCTGGTCCAGGCCTCCCTGGAAGCCGCGGATGCCGCCCGGCAGGTGGAATTCCGCCTGCGGCGCGCCGACACCGCCGCCGAGCGCTGGCTGCTGTCCCTGGGACGCGTCGCCGCGCTCGATCCGCAGGGCCGTCCCGCCCGGGTGCTGGGCGTCAGCATCGACATCACCGAGCGGCGGGCGGAGCAGGAGGCGCTGCGCCGGAACGAGGAACGCCTGCGCCTCGCCGCCGCCGCCGCCCGGGTTTATGCCTGGGACTGGGACATCCTCAACGACAGGATCACCTGGGCCGATGGCCTGGAGCAGGAACTGGGCCTGCCGCCCGGTGGCTTCGGCGGCAGCCTCGCGGCCTTTCGCGCCCTGGTCCATGCCGACGACCTGCCGCAGGTGGAAGCCAGCCTGCAGCGCGCGCTGTCCGGCCAGACGGAGCACTATCGCGCCGAGTTCCGCATGCGCCGCGCCGACGGCAGTCTGCGCTGGACCGCGACGCAGGCGACCATCCGGCGCGATGCGGACGGCCGCCCGCTGCGCATCGTCGGCATGGACCACGACGTCACCGTCCGCAAGCAGGCCGAGGCGGCGCTGCATGAGCGCGAACGGCAGCAGGCGGCGGTGGCGAGCCTGGGCCAGTTCGCGCTGCAAGGCCAGCCGCTGCCGGCCGTCATGCAGCAGGCCATCCGCGTCCTGGCCGAAACGCTGCGGGTCGAGCTCGTCGCGCTGTTCGAGCTGCTGCCGGATGGCGAGACGCTGCTGCTGCGCGCCGGCATGGGCTGGGACGCCGCCTATCCGGTCGGGCAGGTCGCCTTCCCCGCCGGGTGGCGGTCCCAGGCCGGCTTCACCCTGCTGCGCGATGCCGGCCCGGTCGTCGTCGACGACCTTGGGACCGAAGCCCGCTTCCAGGGGCTGCCGATGCTGCGGCAGCACGGCGTGGTCAGCGGCATCAGCGTGATCGTCCGCGGCATCGACGAGACCGGCCCGCCGCTGGGCGTGCTCAGCGTCCACACCGCCCGGCAGCGCCGCTTCACCGAGCACGACATCCGCTTCCTCGAGGCCGTCGCCAACATCCTGGCCGCCGCCATGCAGCGCGAGCAGGCCGAGACCGCGCTGCGGCTGCACCAGGCGTCCCTGCGGGCAATGGTGGACGCCATGCCGCAGCTCGTTTTCGTCACCGCGCCGGACGGCCAGGCCGAATACCGGAACCGGCGCTGGAGCGAGTATTGCGAATCGGCGCACGATCGGGCGCCAGACCAGACGGCGGGGGACGGCTGGATCGCGACGGTCCACCCGGAGGATCGCGCGGTTTCGCTGGCGCTGTGGCAGCGGTCGCTCGCCGCCGGCGAAGTGTATGAACGGCTGCACCGGCTGCGCGGCCGGGACGGGCAGTACCGCTGGTTCCTGACCCGCGCCGTTCCCGAGCATGCCCCCGGGGGCGCTCCCGAGCACGCCCCCAGGGACGGGCGGATCCTGCGCTGGATCGCCGCCTCGACCGACGTGTCCGCCCTGGTCGAGGCGCGGGAGGCTGCTCTGCAGCGCGCCGCCGGACTGGAACTGCGCGTCGTCGAGCGCTCGCGCGCCCTGGCCGAGGCGGCCGACGCGCTGGCGGCCGAGATGCGGCGGCGCCAGGACATGCAGGCGGCCCTGCTGCAGTCGCAGAAGCTGGAAGCGCTCGGCCAGCTGACCGCCGGCGTGGCGCACGACTTCAACAACGTGCTGTCGGCCATCCTCGGCAGCTTCGACCTGATCGCCCTGCGCAACACCAATCCGCAGGTCGATGAATTCGTCGTCCACGGACGCCACGCCGCCCACCGCGCCGCTGCCATGATCCGGCAGTTGCTCGGCTTCAGCCGGCAGGAGGCGCAGCGCCTCGCCGTCGTTGACCTGGCGGAGACGCTGCCCGAAACCGGCCAATTCATCGGCCACGCCATCGGCGCCGTCATCAGCCGGACGCTGGATGTCGCCG
Source organism: Rhodopila globiformis (assembly GCF_002937115.1). Taxonomy (GTDB): domain Bacteria; phylum Pseudomonadota; class Alphaproteobacteria; order Acetobacterales; family Acetobacteraceae; genus Rhodopila; species Rhodopila globiformis. Next base: position 15,520 of record NZ_NHRY01000046.1, read on the forward strand.
CCGATGTCTGGCCGGTGCTGGCGGATGCGCATCAGCTGGAGGTCGCGCTGCTCAACCTGGCGATCAATGCGCGCGACGCGATGCCGAACGGCGGCACCCTGACGCTGGGCGCCCGCAACCTGCCGCCGCCGGAACGGCCAGCGGCGCTGCCACCCGGCGACTATGTGTCGGTGTTCGTGCGGGACACCGGCACCGGCATGCCGGCGAGCGTCCTTGCCCGCGCCACCGAGGCCTTCTTCACCACCAAGGCGCCCGGCAAGGGTACCGGGCTCGGCTTGCCGATGGTCCAGACCTTCGCCGAGCGGGCGGGCGGCTGCGTGCGGATCCACAGCCAAGCCGGCGCCGGTACCCGCGTGGAGATCATCCTGCCGCGGGCGTCCGTCAGCGACATCCGTCCGGACGATGCCCGTGACGGCGAGGCCGCCGCCCCGCCGCGGCCGGCGGCGATTCTGTTCGTTGAACAAGAGGATCAATTGCGCCAGATCATGGCGGGCTACCTGCGCGCCCTGGGTTATTCCGTCACCGAAGCGCCGAATGCGGAGATTGCCCTCGTGCTGGCCCATGCGATCGAAGTCCTGGACCTGCTGCTGGCCGACGTGACCGTCGGACCGGCCGTGCTGGAGCGGCTGCAGGCCGAGCGGCCCGGGCTGCGGGCGCTGTTCACCGCCCGGGATGCCGTCCCGCCCGGCATCGACCCGGCAATGGTGCTGAAAAAGCCGTTCAAGGGCGTGGATCTGGCCCAGGCGGTCAACGAGCGGCTGGCTCCGGCCCTGGCGGAGAGCGCCGCGAGCCCGGATCGGCTGGTCGGGCGGCTGCGCAGTCCCAGGTTGCTGGCCGCCTACCTCTACTGGCGGGCGGCGCGCAACGGCAACCGGCCGCCGCGGCTGCCCGACTTCAACTGGGGCGGCCTGCCGCAGGCCGACAATGCCTTTACCGCGGCCGTGGAGCCGGCGGAAAACGGCCTGCGCTTCCGTTACCTGCAGGTGGGCGCCGCGCTGGAGGCCCGGCTTGGACGCCCGTTGCGCGGTGTCCTGACGTCCGATCCGGGGGCGCCGGACCAGGACGAGGCGGCGCTGGGCTCGCTGGATGGCGCCTACCGCCGCTGCGCGCGGACGCTGTCGCCCAGTTACGAATACGCCAGCTACGACTTCGGCGACGGCGCTCCGGTCCTGTTCGAGCGCCTGATCCTGCCGGTGTCGGATGATGGTGAGCAGGTGACCCATCTTGTCGGGATCGTCCTGTTCAACGGCACTGCACGCACGAACTGAACCACGCGACGGACAACGGAGGCGGAATTTCCTTGCCCTCAGACATTGCCATCCCTGATTTCGACGAACCGCTGCTCGCCAAGGCCGTGGAACGGCTGTCTCCCGAGGAGGTGGATGCGCTGCCGTTCGGCGCCATCCGCCTGGATGCCGAGGGCACGGTCCGGTTCTACAGCGACGCCGAGCGGCGCCTGTCGGGCTATCCCAAGGCGGCGGTCGGACACAAATTCTTTACCGAGATCGCTCCGTGCATGAACAACGCCGCCTTCCGCGGCCGCATCGAGCAGGCGCTGGACGCCGGCCGGCTCGATATCCGCTTCGGCTTCGTCGGCGACTTCTCGTCCCCGGCCACCGAGGTCGACGTCCGCGTGCAGTCCGCGACCAGCGGTGGCTGCTGGATCTTCATCCGGCGGGAGGGCTGACGCGTCCGGTGGCGGGTGGGGTCGAGGCCGGCGCATCCCGCAGTCCCGGCAGCCAAGCCATTCTCTGGCCTCGCTTTTTTCCGGTACGCTCCGAGCCGGGCCGCAATCCGCCCGGCACCGGCCCAACCCCCTCTGGCCAGGACTGGCCGGACGCACCATATTGCGCGCGTGACAACATCAAAGCGAAACCAAATGCGACGCACCTCTGCTCTGATCGCCGGTTCCGCGGCTTTGGCGCTGGTCTTGTCCCCCGGACTGGCCGATGCCCGTGCCGGCGGTGGCAGCTCGTTCGGCAGCCGCGGCAGCATGACCTATTCCGCGCCGCCGACGACACGCACGGCGCCGTACTCGGCGCAGCCGATGCAGCGCAGCATGACGCCGAACGCGCCGCAGTCCGGCTATAGCAACTACGGCTCCTATGCGCCGGGCTATCAGTCCAGGCGTTCGGGCTTCATGTCCGGGCTGATGGGCGGCCTGATTGGCGCCGGCATCGGCGGGCTGCTGCTCGGACACGGGTTCTTCGGCGGCGGCATGGGCGGCTTCGGCTTCCTCGGGCTGCTGATCCAGCTGGCGCTGCTGTACTTCCTGGTTCGGTGGCTGTACCGCCTGTTCACTGGCCGCTCGCCGGCGGTCGCCTCAGGCCCCGGCATGTTCGCCCGCAACGGGCTGGGCAACATGTTCAGCCCCGGCGGGATGCCCGGCGGCGGCGCGGCCGGGCGCGGCGGACCGCCGCCGATCACCGTCACCCAGGCCGACTACCAGCAGTTCGAGCGGCTGCTGCAAGGCATCCAGTATGCCTGGAGCAACCATGACCTGAACGGCCTGCGCACCATGGCGACGCCCGAGATGGCCAGCTACTTCGCTGAGCAGCTTGCCCAGCAGGTCAGCAGCGGCGTGCGCAACAGCGTCACCGACGTCCGCCTGGAGTCGGGCGACCTGGCGCAGGCCTGGGCCGAGCAGGGCCGGGAATACGCCACGGTGGCGATGCGCTTCTCGATGATCGACGTGACGCGCGACGCCTCGGGCCGGGTGGTCGACGGCAGCCCCAACGAGCACACCAGCGCCACCGAGCTGTGGACGTTCGTCCGCTCGCGCGGCGGCCAGTGGATCCTGTCGGCGATCCAGCAGGCGCGGTAGATCCGCCTCAACGCAGCCAATCCCCCTGGTGGCTCGCGCTGTCAGGGGGATTTCTGTATTCGGTATACCTCTATCCAGGAAAGCCGGCGCCAGCAGGAGGCCGATGTCATGACCATGCTCGAACCCATTCCCTATACCGACGCCAAGCTGCGGCACATCCTGTCCACCGTGCGCACCATCGCGCTGGTGGGCGCGTCGGCCAACTGGAACCGGCCGAGCTACTTCGTCATGAAGTACCTCCAGGGCAAAGGCTACCGGGTGATCCCGGTCAATCCCGGCCTCGCCGGCAAGGATCTGCTGGGCGAGCGGGTCTATGCCAGCCTGCGCGACATCCCGGAGCCGATTGACATGGTCGAGGTGTTCCGTGCCTCCGACGCGGTGCCGCCGGTCGTCGACGACGCCATCGCCATCGGCGCCAAGGTGGTTTGGATGCAGCTTGGCGTCCGCCACGACGACGCCGCCGCCAGGGCCGAGGCCGCCGGGCTGGACGTCGTGATGAACCGCTGCCCGAAGATCGAGTTCGGCCGCCTCGGCGGCGAGCTGTCCTGGAGCGGGGTGAACTCCGGCATCATCCGCAACCGCCCGCCGCAGCCGCCGACGGACCGGGCGCGCAAGCCGCGTCCGCTGCCGGCGGCCGTGGACGGCGGCTACGGCTTCGAGACCCGGGCGGTACATGCCGGCGCCGCGCCGGACGCGGCCACCGGGGCGCGCTCGACGCCGATCTACCAGACCACGGCGTATGTGTTCGACGACGTCGACCACGCGGCGTCTTTGTTCAACCTGCACAATTTCGGCTACATCTACTCCCGCCTGACCAACCCGACGGTGGCGGTGCTGGAGGAGCGCGTTGCCAGCCTGGAGAGCGGGCGCGCCGCGGTTGCCTCCGCCTCGGGCCATGCCGCACAGTTCCTGACTTTCGCCACGCTGCTGGAGCCGGGCGACGAGTTCCTCGCCAGCCGCAACCTGTATGGCGGGTCGCTGACCCAGTTCGGGTTGTCGTTCAAGAAGCTGGGCTGGACCTGCCATTTCGTCGATCCGCTGGACCCGGAGAACTTCCGCCGGGCGCTGACACCGAAGTGCAAGGCGATCTTCGTCGAGAGCCTGGCCAATCCCGGCGGCATCATCGTCGACCTGGCGGCGATCGCCGAGGTCGCGCATGCGGCCGGGCTGCCGCTGATCGTCGACAACACGCTGGCGACGCCATATCTGTGCCGTCCGTTCGAGTGGGGGGCGGATATCGTCACGCACTCCACCACGAAGTTCCTTGGCGGCCATGGCAACGCGATGGGCGGGATCGTCGTCGAGTCGGGGAAGTTTGACTGGGCGCAGGGCGGGAAGTTCCCGTCGATGACCGAGCCGGAGCCGGCCTATCACGGGCTGCGGTTCTACGAGAATTTCGGCGACTTCGCCTTCACCACCAAGGCGCGGGCGGTGGCGCTGCGCGACTACGGGCCGTCGATGGCGCCGATGAATGCGTTCCTGACGATCACCGGGATCGAGACGCTGCCGCTGCGCATGGAGCGGCACTGCGCCAACGCGCAGGCGGTGGCGGAATTCCTGGCGGCGCATCCGCGCGTGGCCTGGGTGTCCTATGCCGGGCTGGAGAACAACCCATATCACGCGCTGGCGCGGAAATACCTGCCGAACGGGGCAGGGGCGGTGTTCACCTTCGGCGTCAAGGGCGGCTACGAGGCGGGGATCAGGCTGGTCGAAAGCGTTGGCCTGTTCTCGCACCTGGCCAATATCGGCGACACCCGCAGCCTGATCCTGCACCCAGCCTCCACCACGCATCGGCAGTTGACCGACGAGCAGCGGCTGGCAGCCGGCGCCGGGCCGGATGTGATCCGGCTGTCGATCGGGCTGGAAACCGCGGCGGACCTGATTGCGGACCTGGACCAGGCGCTGGTGCGGGCTTGAGACGCCTGGGGGGCTGATCCGGTCCGTTGCCTCACCGTCATGGCCGGGCGTGTCCCGGCCATCTGCGCTTCAACGGTGGGGGGTGGATGGCCGGGACACGTCCGGCCATGACGGTGAGAGAACGGCCTTGGCCAAGGGAACGGCTTTGATCAGGGGACGGCCTTGCGCCAGGGGAACAGCCCTGCGCCGGGGCGACGACCTTGCCCTGCCGCAACCCGAGGCGTCCGTGCCCTACACCGCCGGCGCGGTCATCCGCCGGATCGTCCCGGTCGTGCTGTGGCCCTCGCGCAGCGTCACCAGCAGCACCCTCCCGCCCCAGCCCTGCACCAGGTCGCCGCCGACAACCTGATCGACCGTGTAGTCGGACCCCTTCACCAGCACATCCGGCCGCAGCGCCTTGATCGCCTCCAGCGGCGTGTCCTCGTCGAACAGGATCACCATGTCCACCGGCGCCATCGACGCCATCACCGTCGCCCGCGCCGTCTCGTTCTGCAGCGGCCGCGTCGGCCCCTTCAGCCGCTTGACCGAGGCGTCGGTGTTCAGCGCCACCACCAGGCGATCACAGGCGGCGCGCGCCTCGCTCAGCAGGCGGACATGGCCGGGGTGGATCAGGTCGAAGCAGCCGTTGGCAAAGCCGACCTTGAAGCCACGCCGGTGCCAGTCGGCGACTTTCTCGACGGCGTCTTCCAGGCTGTACACCTTGCGGTCGGTTTCCATCAGGTCCGCCAGGTGCAGTTCGTCCAGCAACTCCTGCCGGGAGACGGTCGCGGTGCCCTGCTTGCCGACGGAAATGCCGGCGGTGGCGTTGGCCAGCATCGCCGCTTCCGGCAGGCCCGCGCCGGCGCCCAAAGCGACCGCGAGGGCGGCGACCAGCGTGTCGCCGGCGCCGGATACATCCGCGACCTCACGCGCCCGCGTCGGCAAATGCAGCGCCTCGGCGTCACACCGCACCAGGGTCAGCCCCTTGGCCGAGCGCGTCACCAGCACCGCCTGGCCGCCGGTCGCCGCCAGCGCCAGCGTTCCGGCGCGGGTCGCCTCGGTGTCCTGCTCGGCGTCGATGCGGGTGGCCAGGCGCACCTCGTGCTCGTTCGGCGTCAGGATGGTGGCACCGCGGTAGGCGGCGAAATCAGGCCGCTTGGGGTCCGCGATGACGATCCGGCCGTCGCGGGCGGCCAGGGCGAGCACCGCCTCCAGCACGCCGTCGCACAGCACGCCCTTGGCGTAGTCCGACAGCACGACGACATCCGCCGCGGCAAGGCTTTGCCCCACCGCGTCCAGCACCGCCGCCGCGCCGTCGGCATCCAGTGGGGCGGTGGTTTCCTCGTCCAGGCGCAGAAGCTGGTGCGATCCTGTCATGAACCGGGTCTTCGACGTCGTCGGCCGATCGGCGAGGCGTACCAGGGCCGGGGTGATACCGGGGGTGTCCGCCACCAGACGCTCCACCATCGCGCCGGCCGGATCGTCGCCGATGACGCCGACGAGAATCGCCTGGCCGCCCAGGGTGGCAACGTTCAGCGCCACGTTCGCGGCGCCGCCGAGCGTGCAACGATTTCCCGAAGGCCGCAGCACCGGAATCGGCGCCTCGGGCGACAGGCGCTGCACCGCGCCGGAGACATAGCGGTCGAGGATCACGTCGCCGATAATCAATACACGGGCCGAATGGAAATTGCGGACGACGGCTGCCAGCTCGCCATCCGTCGGCGGCAGCATCCGGGTCGGCTCTGCCGGAATGTCGGTCACGCGGCGATCCCTTCTCACGCGGTCGGAAGCGGCCTTCCAATAGCAGGCGGCGGGAAATGGTGCACCCGCAAAAAATTAACGATAATCGGATTCCCTCCCGATCACCGCATTGGTAGTGTTCGCAGGCGCGGCTTTGACTTTTGATTGCAGACCTGACCGTTGATTGCAGCTTATTGCCAAGGGAACACTCGTGAAATATCTGCCGCCTTTTGAGCTGATCCGCCGTTCCATCGAGATCTCCACGGTGCGCGGGGAACTTCGGGTCAATGTTTCCTATGAGGATTTCATCAGGCTCCTGAAGACCCTGATCCAGGGGATCGAGGTTGACGAAGCCTGGTACGCCAGGACCTACGAGGACATCGGCGGCGCGATCAGCAACGGCGTGGTCCGATCGGCCAGGCAGCACTTCCTGAATGACGGATATTTCGAAGGCCGCCTGCCGTTCCGCATGACCGTTGACGAGGCGTGGTACCTGGCGACGAACCCCGACGTCGCGGACAGCATCCGCGCCGGAATCGTTGCTTCCGCGCAGGAACACTTCGACAAGGACGGCTATCGCGAAGGCCGGTTGCCGTTCGCGATGTAACCCGGGCACCGCGCCCGGCCATGCCGAGACATCTCCGGGCGACTGTCAGGCCGATCGGCCTTGAGTTCCGCAACAGGATTGCGTCGCCATGAAGCGCCAGGCCTCCGTCACCAAGCCGGCTGAACCACGCAGGCGCGTCGCCCGACGGGCCGGCGGTGCCGTCGCCGCCGCGCCGATGAAGGACGCGCCGCCGAAACCCGTCGTGCTGATCGAGATCGATCCGGCGCTGGACGGCAGCGTGCTGCATAACCGTTTCGATATCATGATCCGCGGCCGCGCCATCGCCGACGTGCCGATCATCGAGATACGGCTCGAGGTCGGCGAGCAGGTCCTGGCCACCGCGTGGTATGGCCAGTCTGGAAGCGCCGGCGCGGCTGTCCTGCCCGGCGGCCGCCCGGCCCGCCAGCGCGCGTTCCAGTTCCACCTGCCGCAGCTTCCGCCCGGGGCGGCGGCGCCATGCGCGTTCCGCATCGTCGCGCGCACGGAACCCGGCTTCGAGGCCAGGGAGGACTTCACGCTCAGCCTGGACACGCAGGCGACGCCGGCCGTCTCCCTGGTGTCCGGGCGGAGCCGCGCGGGCCTGTCAGTGATCGCGGTCCGCGCTTCTGTGGTGATGCACGTCGAGCGGGCCGTGATCGACCCCGGTGGTGGGCTGTCGGTCCACGGATGGGCCGTTGCCGTGGTGCCCATCCTGGCCGTGCAGGCCTATGCCGATGGCGATCTGGTCGGACAGGCCGCGCTGGATGCCGAGCGGCAGGATGTCGCGGCGGCTTTCGCCGCGTACCCGGATGCCGGACGGTCTGGCTTCGTCCTGGTCGTGCCGCTGCGCCGGCAGGATCGACAGGTCGACGCTGTCCGCGTCCGCGTGGTCTGTCCGGATGGGTTTGGCCACGATGCCATCGTTCCGGTCGAGCGCTCGCCGCGGCAACTGGCACTGGCCGGCGCCGGCATGGCGGCAGCGGCCGGCGAAACGATGGACGCGCCGGCCGCCGTCCCGATGGGCCAGCAGCCGGGCTATCATGTTTCGACAGGGCTGCACTTCGCGCACGGGCCCGCGCCCGGATTCGCGCTTGCGCCGCCGGTGGATCCTTCGGCGTGGCTGCCCGACCCGCTTGCGCCGGAAGCAGGTCGGTTTGCCGCAGGACAGCCGACTGGAATCGAGCTCTATTGCGACGAAGTGCAGCTTTCGGCCGATGGGACGCTGCGGGTGAACGGCTGGGCGGTGTGCGGCGCCGGCATCACGCAGGTGCGGGTGCTGCTGGATGACGAGGACGTCGGCCTGGCCGCCTACGGCTACGATCGCCCAGATGTCGGCCAGGTGTTCGATGCGGTCCCGATGTCGCATCTGTCCGGCTTCAAGTTCGACCACAAGGTCCGCGACGGGTTCTCGGGCGAGTACCGCGTCCGCATCGTCGTCAGCAACACGCGCAACCAGCAGCGCGAGAAATCGGTGATCGGCGTCGTGCCGCCATCCGGCGCGTGGTCCCTGGCGGCGGCGCCGCTGGCTCCCGCACCCGGACAGGCCACGGATTTCCGTTTCGAGATCGACTCCCCTGCCGTCACGCATGGCGTGGCCGCGGAAACGATTACCGGACGGCTGACCATCGACGGCTGGCTGCTGACGCGCGCGGGCGTCAGTGCGTTCGAGGTGTTCCTGGACGACCAGCGCCTGGGCGAGGCGCATTTCGGCCTGGCTCGCCAGGATGTCGGCGCGGCGTTCCCGGACTGGCCGACGGCGTTGCGCAGCGGCTTCGCCTTCCATTGCCCGCCGCGCAGCCTGCGCGATGGCGAGCACACGGTCTCCCTGAAGGTCCGCACCGACGACGGCCAGGCAATCAGCCGCTCGTTCCGCATCACCGTGCGGAAATCCGGCGACGAGATCGAGCAGAACGGCATCCGCCGGCGCGTGCCGCGGGCCGAGTCCGACATGCTGCTGGCGTTCCTGGACAGCATGCGCTACCGCCCCGCCTTCCGGTTCATCCTGCGGCCGGATGGCGGCACCGAGCCGCTGCGCGCCACGCTGTCGGCGCTGCGCACGCAGGCCTACGCCGACTGGACGATGCTGGTCCTGGCCGAGGATGCCGATGCCGCCCTGGCCGTCCGGGCCGTCATCGACGATGAGGCGCCGCATTTGGCGGAGAGGGTCAGCTTCCGGCTTCGATCCGATGACGCCTGGGACGAACCGCTGGCGCGCGGCAGGGACGGGCGCGACGTCCTGTATATGCTTCTGTCACCGGGGGACGAGCCGGGTGCCGATGCGCTGCTGGAACTGGCTGTTGCCGCCGGCCGGAATCCCGGCGCGGACCTGCTGTATGCCGACGAAGTCCGGCGCAGTCCGGTGAGCGGGCAACTGGAACCGTTCCTGAAGCCGGATTTCTCGCCCGACCTGATGTTGTCCACCAACTATGTCGGCCGGCCCTGGGTGGCCACGGCATTGTTGCTGGAACGGACCGGTGTCTCCGCCGCCGGCCTGGTGGCGGACGGGGACTACGACCTGGCGCTGCGCTGCGCCGAGCGCGCGGCCGGCGTGCACCACAGTCCCAGGCTGCTGTGCCAGCGCGCGGCGATGGAGCTGGACAGCGCGGCGCAGGAGCAGGCCGCGCTGCAACGCGCTCTGGAACGCCGCGGCATCCACGGCGAGGTCGGTGCGACGCCAATCCATGGCACCTGGCGGGTCAGGCGGCGGGTCGCAGCGCTCGGCAAGGTCTCGATCATCATCCCGACCTGCGCCGCGAACGGCCACATCGAGACAGTCATTACGTCGCTGCGCGCGAAGACGGCTTACCGGAACTTCGAGATCATCGCCATCGACAACATCCCGGAGTCGAACGCCGCCTGGAAGGCCTGGCTGGCGCTGCACGCCGACAAGGTCGTCAGCATCCCGGGCAGCTTCAACTGGTCCACCTTCAACAACCGCGCCACCGCGGCCGCCGAGGGCGACTACTTCCTGTTCATGAACGACGACATGGAAGTGACGCACGAGGACTGGCTGGATGCGATGCTGGAACATGCGCAGCGGCCGGACGTCGGCGTGGTCGGCCCGCAGCTGTTGTACGGCGACGGCAAGGTGCAGCACGCCGGCATGTTCCTGTCCAATAACGGAATCGGGCGCCACGCGTTCCGTTTCGCCACGCACGACGATCCAGGCTATTTCGGCCTGGCCCTGACCCAGCGCAACGTCATCGCCGTCACCGGCGCCTGCATGCTGGTGCGACGGGCGGTGTTCGAGCGGCTGGGCGGGTTCGACGAGTCGCACCAGATCACCAACAATGATTTGGATTTCTGCCTGCGGGCGCATCGTGCCGGGCTGCTGGCCGTGTTCACGCCCTATGCCTCGCTGATTCATTACGAGCTCGCCAGCCGGGCTGGCCTGCATGACGTGTTCGACCTGGCGCAATTCAATGCGGCGTGGAAGACGGCGTTCGCCGCGGGTGACCCGTATTTCAATCCGCACCTGTCGCGCCACGCCGACGACTACCGTCCGGACGACGAGCCGGTGCAGTGGATCGTGCCCGGGGCGCCGCTGTTCCACCGGCAGGAGATCCAGCGCATCCTGGTGGTCAAGCTGGACCATATCGGCGACTTCGTCACGGCGCTGCCGGCGGTACGACGGCTGAAGGCGGTGTTTCCGCAGGCCCGCCTGACCGTGCTGGCCGGGCCGGCGTCGCGGGCGCTGGCGGCGCTGGAGCCGGGGATCGACGAATTCATCCCGTTCGAATTTTTCCACGCCCGCTCGCAACTGGGCGAGCGCGCGGTGACCGGGGATGATTACCAGGACCTTGCCCGTCGGCTCCGCCCGTACCGGTTCGACCTGGCGATCGACCTGCGCAAGCACCCGTCGACCCGGGACGTGCTGAGGCACACCGGTGCGAGGTTCCTGGCGGGTTTCGACCACCAGGGGCAGTATCCCTTCCTCGACATCGCGCTGGACTGGGACGGCGACCGCAGCCTGCAGCGCAAGCGCAGCCATGTCGTCGATGACCTTGTCGCCCTGGTGGACGCCATCGGCCGCGCCGGCGAAGCCGACCGCGCGGTGATGCAGCCCCCGGCGCCGATGCCGCTGGCGGAGCTGCCGCGGGCGGTGCGGGCGCTGTTCAGGCGGCGCGTCGTGGCCGTCCATCCCGGCGCGGGCAACGTCACCAAGCAGTGGCCGGAGGCGCATTTCTCGGCGCTGATCGACCTGCTGATCGAGCGGCACGACGTCGCCATCCTGCTCATCGGCGGCCCCGACGAGACCGACATCGCCGATCGGCTGCTGGCGCAGGGGCTGCATCCGGAGCGGATGGCGAGCATGGCGGGCCGGACCGGGCTGGCGGACCTGCCGCGGCTGCTGGGGAACTGCGTGCTGTATATCGGCAACGACAGCGGCCCCAAGCATATCGCCAGCGCCATCGGCATCGCGACCATCGGCATCCATTCCGGCGTCGTCGATCCGGTGGAGTGGGGCCCCATCGGCGTCAACGCCGTGGCGCTGCGGCGGGCCATGACGTGCAGCCCGTGCTACCTGGCGAATGCCGCGGACTGCCCGCGGGCGCTGGCCTGCCTGCGCTTCCTGGAGCCGAGCCTGGTGTACGAGGCCGCCAGCCTGATGCTGGCCCGGCCGGTGGAGACGGTGGACAGGACCTCCGTTGCGCCTCTAAACAGAGCCGGACCACGGACGAAAAAGCGCAGCGGAGCCTCTGCCTGATGAATGACACAGCCTTGCTCGATCTCGCGGCCGCGCTGGCGGACAGGGCGGGGACGGAGATCCGGGCGATCCGCGACCGCGGCTTCCAGGTGGAGCACAAGGCGGACCGGTCGGTGGTGACGGAAGCCGACCGGGCGGCCGAGGCGATCATCCTGTCGGGCCTGCGCGCGGCGCTGCCTGGCTGCACGGTGGTGGCCGAGGAAGCCGTGGCGGGGGGCGCCGTCCCGCAGGCGACGGCGGAATTCTGGCTGGTGGATCCGCTGGACGGGACGCGGGAGTTCACCGGCGGCGGGGACGATTTCGCGGTGAACATCGGCCTGGTGCGGGATGGCCGGCCGGTGCTGGGGGTTGTCGGCGTGCCGGCCACGGGCGTGCTGTTCGGCGGCATTGTCGGGGTCGGCGCCTGGCGGCAGAGCGGCGGCGCGCGGCAGCCGATTGCCGCGCGGGTTTGCCCGCCGGAGGGACTGACGGTGGTGGCCAGCCGGCATCATGGCGATGCGGCGACGCTGGACCGGTTCCTGGCCGGGCGGACGGTGGCGCGGCTGGTCAATTTCGGGTCGAGCCTGAAGTTCTGCCGGCTGGCGGAAGGGGAGGCGGATCTGTATCCGCGGTTTGGCCGCACGATGGAGTGGGACACCTGCGCGCCGCAGGCGGTGCTGGAGGCGGCGGGTGGCGCGGTGGAGACGCTGGAGGGGGAAACGCTGCGGTATGGGAAGCCGGGGTGGGAGAATCCGCATTTTGTGTGCTGGGGACGGAGGGCGGTGGGTGCGCGTGGCGCCCGGGGTTGAGCGCATCAAGATTGGGATAGGGCAGGACGATCCGTATTGTCATACCTGCTTACGCACTTTTCTCAGCCTCTGGGGCATGATACATAGCATGAACATCCGGTTGTAGCGAGGCGGTGGCAATGGCTCGGAACAAGGTGCAATTCCAAAAGGGCCTCAGCGAGGCGGCGTTCG
>NZ_NHRY01000047.1 GCF_002937115.1 Rhodopila globiformis
CCAATCGCCGCTCGCCGCGGACCTACGACCGCGACCTCTACAAGGCGCGCCATCTGATCGAAAATTTCTTCGCCAGGCTCAAGCAGTTCCGTGCCATCGCAACCCGCTATGACAAGACTGCCCGCAACTTCCTCGCCGCGGTCCACCTCGCCGCCGCCGTCGTTTGGCTTAATTGACGACACGCCCTAATTCCAAGGTCGGAATGGCGCACAGGTGATGAGGCTTTGCCGCATCATCACTTATGTCACGCACCGACCGGGCAAACTGCGGAAAGGCGTTCGTCCTCAAGATGCTGGCTGGTTCGATCGCCTCGATACTGGTCCTGGCCGGCCATTCGCCGCTGTTCCAGGCTGCCGCCATCATCCTGGGCACATTCATCCTGGAGGATGCCGCCACCGTCATCGCCGCAATGCAGGCGCAGCAGGGGGCGGTGCCGTTGCCGCTGGCACTCGGTTCGCTATATGCCGGCATCATGCTGGGCGACCTGGGGCTGTACGGCCTGGGCCGCCTGTCGGCGCATGTGCGCTGGGTCGCCCGCCACCTGCCGCCGCACCGGCAGGAAGCCATCCGCGCCTGGATTTCCGGGCACATCTTCCGGGTGGTGCTGGTCAGCCGCTTCTTACCGGGGCTGCGCCTGCCGACCTACACCACCTGCGGCTTTGTGGGCGCCGATTTGCGGCCGTTCGCCCTGGCGGTGGTGGTCGCGACGCTGTGCTGGACCAGCCTGCTGTTCACCGTCTCCCTCAAGCTGGGGCAATTCCTGATGGATCACATGGGCACATGGCGCTGGGCTGGCGCCATTTTCTTCATCGCCTTCATCGCCGTCGCCGGCCGCGTCGTCGCCGCCGGCGTGCAGGAGGCGCGGCGATGAAGCTGGAATCCGCCATTCCCCTGCGCCGCATGGCGCCGAAGCCGGACCGCCCGGTCTCGTTCTTCGAGTTCTGGCCCGGCTGGCTGTTCTATACGCCCGTGGTGGCGCACTGGATCCTGCTCGGCCTGCGGCACGGCGATTTCAGCCTGCCGACGGCGGCCAATCCGCGCATCACCACCGGCGGCCTGTGCGGCGAGTCCAAGCTCTCGATCCTGTCGCAAGTCGGCCTTGCCGCCCGCGACCTGGTCGCCCCCGCCTGCGGCGTCCTCGCCGGCCCGCACGGCGCGGAAGCGGCCGAGGACGCCATGGCCGCCGCCGGCCTGCGCTATCCCGTGGTGGTGAAGCCCGACATCGGCTGCAACGGCACCGGCGTGCGGCTGATCCGCGATTTCGCCGCCCTGGCCCGCTACATGGACGCCTTCCCGCCCGGCGAAACCGTCGTGGTGCAGCACTACGTGGACGAGCCGCACGAAGCCGGCCTGTTCTATGTGCGCCACCCGGACGAGCCCGTCGGCTGCATCACCTCCCTGACGATCAAGCGCCCGCCGGTGGTGGTGGGCGACGGGCGCTCCACCCTGCGCACCCTGATCCTGCGCGACGAGCGCTCTGGCCTGATTTCCCACCTGTTCCTGGAGCGCCTGGCCGCTCAACTGGACACCGTGCCCAAGCTGGGCGAGGCGGTGCGGCTGGTGTTCGTCGGCAACCACTGCAAGGGCTCGATCTTCCAGAACGCTACCGACATGGTCACGCCGGAGCTGACCGCCTCGATCGACCGCCTGGCCAAGGCGATGCCGGATTTCTTCTTCGGCCGCATCGACGTCCGCTTCGCCTCGATGGCGCAGCTGCGGCGCGGGCTGGACTTCCGGGTGATCGAGATCAACGGCGCGGGGTCGGAGGCCACGCATGTCTGGGACCCGCGCACCCGGCTGGTTGACGCCTGGCGGGCGCAGTTCTTCCATTACGGCGCCGCGTTCCGCATCGGCGCCGCCAACCGCCGGCGTGGCTTCGCATCGTCGGGCGTGCGGGGGATGCTGCGGCATTGGCGGAACCAGCGGCGGCTGATGGCGATCTATCCGATGAACGACTGAGCACGGCCAGGCCGGCCGGACGCCGAGGACCTGGAACGCAGTGGCGCTTGCGGCTGTCGGACGCCGCGGGCGCGCGGACCGGGGTGTCCGCATTGGCGTTAAAATGGCGGGATCGAGGGCACGATGCTTGCCATTCCGTCATGGCCCGGGATGTCCGGGCCACCTGTCGCGGCACACGTGCTGGAATAGGTGGCCCGGACGAGCCGGGCCATGACGAAGAAGCAACAGCCAGCCCTGATCTAACACCAATGCCGGGGTGTCCGAGCATCCGGTCACCGGCAGCGACCACCTGCGTACCCGGCTGCGCATCGCCCACAGCCTGAATTGACCGCCCATGCACAATCCCCCGGTGCGATCGGCACGGGAAGCCCTTAATGTGCGCCGCGAATCGACCGGAGCCATGCATGGACACGTTACAGGCCCTCATCATCGCGATCTTGCAGGGCGCAACTGAGCTGTTTCCCGTCAGTAGCCTGGGGCACGCCGTGGTGCTGCCGGCTGTGCTGCGCTGGGGCATCAACCAGCGCTCGCCGGAATTCCTGCCCTTCCTGGTGATGCTGCACCTGGGTACGGCGACCGCATTGCTGGCCTATTTCTGGCGGGACTGGTGGGCGCTGGCCAGCGGCGTGCTGGGCCTGCGGGACGAACATACGGTCAAGGAGGCGCGGCGGGTGTTCGTGCTGGTGGTCATCGCCACCATCCCCGCGGTGATCGTCGGCTTCCTGCTGGAGAAATATGTTCGCAACCTGTTCGGCTCCCCAATCGTGGCGGCGGCGTTCCTGATCGTCAACGGCGGCCTGCTGCTGTTCGGCGAGTGGCTGCGCGGCCGCGGGCAGCGCGCCCTGTCCGCCCTGACGCCGATGGACGCGCTGCTCATCGGCTGCTGGCAGTGCACGGCGCTGATCCCGGGCATCTCCCGCTCCGGCGCCACCATGGTGGGCGGGCTGCTGCGTGGCATCAACCACGAGGCCGCGGCGCATTTCTCCTTCCTGATCGCCACGCCGGTCATCCTGGGCGCGACGGTGCTGGAGGTGCCGAATCTGCTGCATGCGAACATCGCCCCGGGGGTGCTGAACCTGTCGATCCTGGCCGCCGTGGTGGCGGGGGTGGTGGCGTTCCTCAGCACCGCGTTCCTGATGCGGTACTTCCGCCAGCACGACAACATGGCGCTGAATCCGTTCGCCTATTACTGCGTCCTGGCTGGCGGTCTCAGCCTGGTGGCGCTGGCGCTGCTGTAGGGCGGGTGCGATGCGGCTGGGTGCGTGGCTGATCGCCTGTTACGCCTTCCTCTACGCGCCCATCGCGTTCCTGATCGTCTTCAGCTTCAACGATTCCCGGCTGGTGACCGAGTGGTCGGGATTTTCGACACGTTGGTATGCGACGCTGTGGCACGATCCGGCGCTGATCGACGCCGCGCTGCTGTCGCTGCGCATCGCCGCGGTGTCGGCGACGATTGC
The DNA here is from genome assembly GCF_002937115.1 of Rhodopila globiformis. GTDB lineage: Bacteria > Pseudomonadota > Alphaproteobacteria > Acetobacterales > Acetobacteraceae > Rhodopila > Rhodopila globiformis. The sequence continues at coordinate 3,417 of NZ_NHRY01000047.1, forward strand.
GTGCATCGTCGGCGGCACGGCCGGCTTCGCCCTGGCGCGCTTCGGCCGCTTCCCCGGCCGCGGCGTGTTCGAGGCGGCGCTGGCCGCGCCTCTGGTGATGCCGGAGGTGATCACCGGCCTGTCGCTGCTGCTGCTGTTCGTGGCCTTGGAGCAATGGATCGGCTGGCCCGCCGGCCGCGGCGCCGGGACGGTGACGTTCGCGCATGCCTCGGTGTCGGTCGCCTATGTGGCGGTGGTGGTGCGCGGGCGGCTGGCCGATACCGGGGAGACGCTGGAGCAGGCGGCGATGGACCTGTATGCGCCGCCGTGGAAGGCGTTCGCGCTGGTCACCCTGCCGCTGATGGCGCCGGCGCTGGTCGCGGGCTGGCTGCTGGCATTCACCCTGTCGATGGATGACGTGGTGGTGGCGAGCTTTACGTCCGGGCCGGGGGCTTCGACCCTGCCGATGGTGGTGTTCTCCATGACCCGGCTGGGCACCACGCCGGAGATCTATGCGCTGGCGACGGTGATCGTGGCGGTGGTGGCGACGGTGCTGCTGGCGGTCGCGGCGGCGTCGCGGCGGTGGGGTGGCCGGGGCAGGGGAGTGGTGAGGCCGGTGTAGCGGCGCTGGCGGGGCGGAATCAGCGCCGAAACAACCATTTTCTGTCAGGAACGATGCGCTTTGCCGGCCGGTTCAGCAACGGAAGGCACGCGCTTGCCGTTATCGGCCGCCCGGCGCCCGGCGGAGCGGATCACGGCTCGCGCATTCCTTCCGTCAGCGTCGGGACCACCCGCGCCATCAGGTAGGACAGCACGGTGCGCTTGCCGACCTTGATGTCGGCGGTGACCGGCATGCCGGGCGTCATGTGGAAGCCGGCCGGCAGGTCGTGCGTTTTCATGTCGGTCAGCGACAGGCTGGCGCGGAAGTAGTTGGCGCCGGCGTTCGCCTCGGCCGGCGACAGATTCGGCCGCGCGGGCCTGCCGTCGCGCGGGGCGGCGAAGCTGTCGGCGCTGACCGTCTTCAGCGTGCCTGTGGCATAGCCGTAGATGGTGTACGGGAACGTATCGAACTTGATCACCGCATGGTTGCCCGGGTGCACGAACCCCGCATCCCGCGCCGGCACGTTCGCCTCCACCTCCAGCGGCGCGTCGGTCGGCACCAGCGTGATCAGTTCGTCGCCGGACTGCACGACCGAGCCGAGCGACACCTTCGCCACATTCAGCACCACCGCGTCACGATCCGCCTTGAGCGTCACCAGCGAGCGCCGCAGCGCCGCCTTCGCCTGCTGCTCCTTCGCTTCCGCCAGCTTGCGGCCTTGCTCGGTCAGCATCGCCGCGGTTTCGATCTTCGTCTGCTGAAGATAGCCGACCATTTCGGCCGTCAGCGCGTCGAGGTCGCCTTTCGCCGCCTGCCGGCTGGCGATCGCCGCTTGCAGGTCACGGTTGATCTCGGCACGCTGGGCGTCGGCTTCCAGCGTGCTCAGCTTGCTGCCGATCTGTAGTTTCTGCAGTTGCTGGCGCATGTTTTCGCGCGTCTGGGCATCCTTCAGCTGTTCCGCGTAGCCGTCGATGTCGCTCTGCGTCTGCGCCAGCTTGGCGTTGGCGCTGTAGATGCGGCGCTGGTAGTTCTGCAGCCGCGACATCTGCTCGGCGTGGCGCTGCGCGTAGACCATCGCCTGCAACTGGCCGGCCGGCGTGCCGTCCGAGGTATAGGCGCGGCCGGCGATTTCGGCGTTCAGGCGGTCCACTTCGGCCTGCAGGCTCGCCACCTGCTGGTCGATCGCGCCGGCGTCGGCCTGGGCGAAGGTCGGGTCCAGGCTGGCCAGCACGTCGCCGGCATGCACCACCTGGCCTTCATGCACGTTGATCTGCCGGACGATCGCGGTATCCAGCGGCTGCACGACGATGTTCGGAACATCCGCAACCACCTTGCCGGGAACGGTGACAACGCGATCGACCGGATAGACGCTGATCACCCCGAGCGAGGCCAGGATCGCCGCGCTGATCGTCCAGATCGTCAGGCGGCCGCTCAGCGGAACCCGCTCGGCGATCACCGCGGCGGTTGGCGACTGGAACTCCAGCAGCGCCTGGCTGCTGGCCAGGGCCGGTTGCGGCTGAAACAGGCGGGACAGGGAAGCGCGTGCGGGCATGGGTCTGGTTCCTTACGCTGAAACGGGGGATTCGATCATGTGGCGGTTCTGCTGGTGCCACAGCTGCTGGTAGACCGGGCAGCGCCGGACCAGTTCGCCGTGCGGCGCCAGGTCCACGATGCGGCCCTGGTCCAGCACCAGGATCGCGTCGCAGCCGGTGAGCGACGACAGCCGGTGCGAGACGATGACCGTGGTGCGGCCTTGCGCCATCTGCGCCAGGTTGGCGTTGACCAGCGCCTCGCTTTCCGGATCCAGCGCGCTGGTCGCCTCGTCCAGGATCAGGATGCGCGGGTCGTGCACCAGGGCGCGGGCGATCGCCAGGCGCTGCCGCTGGCCGCCGGACAGGTTGGGCGAGCCTTCCTCGACCATCGTTTCGTAGCCGTTCGGCAGCCGCTCGATGAACTCCGCCGCGCCGGCCAGTTGCGCCGCGCGCACCGCGTCGGACAGGGTCAGGCCCGGGCGGCCGGCCAGGATGTTCTCGCGGATCGTGCCGCGGAACAGGAAGTTCTCCTGCAGCACGACGCCCAGGTTGCGGCGCAGGTGCGACAGGTTGATGTCGCGCAGGTCGATGCCGTCGATGCTGACATGGCCCTGATAGTCGCGGGTGATGCCTTGCAGCAGGCGGGTCAGGGTGGACTTGCCCGAGCCGCTGCGGCCGACGATGCCCAGCACCGTCCCTGGGGCGATGCCGAAGCCGACGCGGTCCAGCGCCGGGGCGGTCGCGCCGGGATAGGAATAGCCGACGTTGCGGAAGGTGATCGCGCCCTGCAGCCGCGGCCGCACGCCGCCGGCGGGATCGGCCGTCTCCGGGCGCTGGTTCAGCACGCTCGCGGCCAGCGCGGTAGCGGTGCGGACTTCCTCGATGCTCTCCATCAGCCGCGCCAGGCCGGCAAGCGGCGCGGCGACGCGGGCGCTCAGCATCATGAAGGCCACCAGCCCGCCGACGGCGACCGCTCCGCCATCGGTCAACGCCAGGTAGGCGCCCAGCAGCAGCACGCCGCGCTGCATGAAGCTTTCGATCGGCGTGATCAGCGCCTGCGGCAGGTTGGCCAGGCGCCCGGCCTCGATCTTGGCTTTCGTTGCTTCGGCGATGCGGGCGTCCCAGCGCTCGCGCTGCTGCGGCTCCAGCGCCAGCGACTTGACGGTGCGGATGCCGTGCAGGGTCTCGACCATGACGCTGGACTTGGCCGTTTCTGCCTCGATATAGCGCTTCACCCGCCGGCTCATCGGCTTCATGAAGGCGACCATGATGCCGGTGATGGCGCCCGCGCACAGCAGCACGATCAGGGACAGCAGCGGCTGCAGGTAGAACAGGATTGGCAGCAGCACGACCAGCGTCATCAGGTCCAGCATCGTGGTCAGCAGCTTGCCGGTGAGGAATTCGCGGATCTTGGCAAGCTGGATGCCGGTGTTCGCCCAGATCATGCCGGCCTGGTTGCGCTCGAAATAGTCCATCGGCAGGCCCAGGATGCGCTGGAAGACGTGCAGGTTCAGCTTGGCGTCGACCCGCGCGCCGACGACCAGGATCAGTTGCCGGCGCGCGAAGCCCAGCATGGTCTCCGACAGCATGGCGATGCCGATCAGCAACGAGATCAGCACGAGCGTGGACAGGCTCTGGTAGGTCACCACCTCGTCGATGACGGTGCTGACCACCAGGGGCGGCAGCACGGTCAGGATGCTCAGCACCAGCGAGGCCAGCAGCACGTCGCGCATCGAGCGGCGCTCCTGCCACACCAGGTTCGCGACCCAGCCCAGGCTGAAGGGCGCGTCCTCGGCACTGGAGGATCGTTTCGTCCGCATCATAACGGCCTCACCGGACCATGCCTGCGCCAGGGTCTTTTCGTCCACCACCATCGGCGGGTCCTGCGGGCCAAGCCTTGAGTGCCGCAGCAGGATGACGTTGCGCTTGCGATCGGCGGCCATCACCAGCACGGCACTGCCGTCGTTCAGCAGCAGGACGAGCGGCGCCTTCAGGTCCAGCGCCACAAGCTGCTTCCAGCCGAGCCGGACGCCCTTGGCCCACAGGCCGCCGGTCTGCGCCCACGCGGACAGGGCGGCGGGCGAGGGGACCTCATGCTCCGCCAGCCTGATGTCGGCGCGATCGAGTTCCGCGCCATGAAAGCGGGCGGCGGCGGCGATCGCCATCAGCCGCACCTGGATCGCCACAGCGCCGCCCGGTGCCGGCAACTGGTTGGGGTCCACCGCGGCCGGATCCTGTGTCTGGGAATTCGTCTCCACCACCCGTGCTCCTGCGAACAAGCCACGGCCGGATTGCCGCGCACGGAACCGATGCCACGCGACGGGCGGGCCGGGCGTGACGCACGGCACAAAAGCGGCCGATTGCGGCGGATTTTTCGAAATCGACGGCAAAGGTGACCGCCGTCACCAAAGCCCTGGCGCGGCGCGGCTAAATCCAGCCCGCCGACTGCACCGGGATGATCCGGTTCAGTCATAGGCGATCATCGGGCTCCCGGCGAAAGAAAACCCGGGTTCCTTCCATGGAAACACAAGTCAACAGGAGTATAAATCAATGAACCCGACCTTCGAAACCCTGGACGACCAGGTCGATCCGACCTTCAACCAGCTGCTGGGGATCAACAACGACGGCAAGATCGCCGGCTATTTCGGCATCGGCAGCGCGGCGCATCCGAACAAGGGCTACACGCTCTCGCCGCCTTACTGCCAGGGCAACTATACGAACGAGAATTTCGGCGGCTCGGCGCAGACCCAGGTGACCGGCATCAACAACCATAACGTAACGGTCGGCTTTTGGGCCGATGCCGCAGGCGACAACTTCGGATTTACCGACAAGAACGGCGTCTTCACCGACGTCGTGGATCCGAAGGGCCAGGGCAAGGCTGCCAACGGCATGACGACCGAGCAGCTTCTGGGCGTCAACGACAAGGAGAAGGCGGTTGGCTTCTGGACCGACGCCGCCGGCAACAGCCACGGCTTCGTCTACGATCTCGACAAGCACAGCTTCAATGAGGTGAACATCGCCGGCTTTGCCAGCACCACGACCACCGCGATCAACAACAAGGGTGACATCGCCGGCTTCGTGGTGGGCGCGGGCGGCAACGACGTGGGCTTCGTCAAGGAAGGCAACCACACCGTGTGGCTGAACGGCCCGAGCGGGGCGGTGTCGGTGCAGGCACTGGGCATCAACAACGAACGGGATGTCGTCGGTTCCTTTACCGACGCGACGGGCGCAACACACGGCTTCCTGTACGACCAGGGCACCAACAAGTACACCACGATCGACGATCCGAACGGGATGAAGGGGAACAACGCCATGACGGTCGCCAACGGCATCAACGACAAGGGCCAGGTCGTTGGCTTTTACCTCGACAACGCCGGCAACACCGACGGCATGCTGGTGCACGTCAGCCTGCCGCACCACGCCTGACCGAATGTGGCGTCCGCTCCGGACGGACGCCACACCGGCTTCTGCCACCTGCCAAAGCAGGCTGTTCCGGGTCAGCTATCGCGATCGCCAGGCCGCCGACAGGATTGGAATGGTCCGGCTCAGTCAGCGGCGGTCATCAGGCTCCCGGAGAGAGGATCCGGGTTTCACTTATCAGAACACAAGTAAAAAGGAGTAAAGAATCATGAACCCGACTTTCGAAACCCTCGACGACGCTGCCGATCCGACGTTCAATCAGCTGCTGGGCATCAACGACAAGGGCAGGATCGCCGGCTACTTCGGCAGCGGCGACGTCGCCCACGGGCATCCCAACAAGGGCTATACGCTGACCCCGCCGTACGGGCAGAACACCTATCAGAACGAGAATTTCCCCGCCTCGGTGCAGACCCAGGTCACCGGCCTGAACAACAAGGGCGTAACGGCTGGTTTCTGGGTCGATGCCAACGGCGACAACTTCGGCTTCGTCGAATTCAACGGTCACTTCGTCAACGTGGTCGATCCGAACGCGCCGAAGCCCGCGGCGGGCGTGCCCAGCGTGCAGCAGCTTCTCGGCGTCAACGACAAGGAGGTTGCGGTCGGTTTCTACACCGATGCCCAGGGCAACAACCACGGCTTCACCCTCAACCTCAACAACGGCCATTTCGACGCCGTCAACATCAAAGGATTCAACAGCGTCACCGCCACAGCGATCAACAAGAGCGGCGACGTCGCCGGTTTCGTGCAGAACGGCCCGAACCAGGAGGGCTTCCTGACCAACGGCCACAAGACCGAGCTGCTGACTGGCCCGCAGGGCGCGGTGTCCGTCCAGGCGCTGGGCGTGAACAACGAGGACCAGGTCGTCGGCTCATACGTCGACGCCCAGGGCAACACCCACGGCTTCCTGTTCGATGACAAGACGAAGGCCTACACCACGATCGACGATCCCAATGCCAACGGCATGACGGTGGTCAACGGGATCAACAACAAGGGCCAGCTCGTCGGGTTTTATCTCGACAGGGCCGGCAATACCGACGGCATGCTGGTGCAGGTCGCTCCGCCGCACCATTCCTGACCGGGCGTGGCGTCCGCTCCGCCCGGATGTAGACGCCACGGCCTGTCGCCACGCAAGGTTTGTCAACCGCCTCCGATCCCGGTACAGCATGCCGGCATCGGAGGTTTTTTCTTATGGACGCAGACGACCTGCGGGTGTTCGAGGCGGTCGCCCGGCTCGGCAGCATGAACCGCGCGGCGACGGAGCTGAACACCGTGCAGTCCAACGTCACCGGCCGTATCCGCGCGCTGGAGGCCGAGCTTGGCGTCTCCCTGTTCCACCGCCACGCCCGCGGCGTCTCGCCCACCGAGGCGGCGCAGCGCCTGCTGCCTTATGCCGGGCGCGTCCGCCGCCTGCTGGCCGATGCCCGCCGGGCGGCGCGGGACGACGGCACGCCGGCGGGGCCGCTGGTCATCGGTTCATTGGAAACCACCGCCGCCATGCGCCTCGCGCCGCTGCTGGCCGGTTATGCCGGCGCCTATCCGGACGTCGACCTGTCGCTGCGCACCGGCACCACCTGTGAGATGATCGACGACGTGCTGGCGCATCGCGTCGAGGGCGCCTTCGTCTGCGGCCCGGTCGATCACCCCGAGCTTGTCGCCGAAACCGTGTTCCATGAGGAACTCGTCGCCCTGACCGCGCCGGGCGTGCGCCACCTCGACGCCCTGGTGGCGGCGGGCGATTTCCGCATCGTGGTGCTGCGCGCCGGCTGCTCCTATCGCCTGCGGCTGGAGGCGTGGCTGTCGAAGCGCGGCATCGTCGGCGTCCGCGTGCTGGAGTTCGGCACGCTGGAGGCGATCCTGGCCTGCGTCGGCGCCGGCCTCGGCATGACGCTGCTGCCGCGCGGCCTGGTCGAGACCGCCCGCCGCGCCGGACAGGTGGGCGTCCATGTCCTGCCGCCGGAGGACGCGATGGTGGAAACCGTCTTCCTGCGCCGGCGCGACGGCTATGTGTCGTCGGCGCTGGAGGCGTTCCTCGGCCTGCTCCGTCCGGCCTGGGCGCAGGCGGCGGAGTGATGCCCCCGTCATGGTGGGCGAAGGCCCCATTGGCGTTAAAATAGGGGTTCAGGCGCTGCGACTGCTTTGTCGTGATGGTGGCCGCAGGGCCGCCATGACGGGAAGAAGCAGCCCGCCTCGCCGGTCAAATCCAGGAACGGCCGAGCAATCGGTCCAGGCGATAGCCGCCATCATTTATTCCCGTTTTTCATGATGCGTGCCTGACCCTACATCCCGGCCGTCTGCCAGGAAGGGTCAGCATGCGCCATGCAAGGTCACAGTCGGAGTCACAGCCGGTCGCGCTGGCGCTGGGCGGGCTGATCGCGCTCGCCGCGGCGATGGGCATCGGCCGGTTCGTCTATACGCCGATCCTGCCGCCGATGGCGGAGGCGCTGGGGCTGTCGAAGGGCGGTGCCGGACTGATCGCCTCGGCCAACTTCCTCGGCTACCTGATTGGCGCATTGCTGGCCGGCGCGCCGCGCCTGCCGGGTGGGCGGCGGCGCTGGATGCTGGGCGCGCTGGTCGCCAGCGCGATCACCACGGGCGCCATGGGCGCGGTGACGTCCATGTCGGCCTTCCTGTTGCTGCGCGCCGCGGGCGGAGCGGCCAGCGCCTTCGTGCTGGTGCTGGCGTCGGCGCTGGTGCTGGATCGCCTGGCGGTGGCTGGCCGTCCGGGCCTGTCGTCGGTGCATTTCGCCGGCGTGGGCAAGGGTATTGCCGTCTCCGCGCTGGTCGTCGCGGCGCTGCAGGCGGACGGCGCCGACTGGCGAACGCTTTGGTATGTCGTGGGCGGCGTCGCGCTGGCCGCGGCGGCGGCGGTGGCTTGGCTGGTGCCGCCGGCGGAGGCGCCGCGGGTCGCGGTGTCCGGGCCGGTGGCCCAGGCGCGGCCCGGGCCCGGGCTGCCGGCGCTGGTCTGCGCCTACGGCCTGTTCGGCTTCGGCTATGTCATCACCGCGACCTTCCTGGTGTCGATCGTGCGTTCCTCGCCGGTGCTGCGCAGCGTGGAGCCGCTGGTCTGGCTGATCGTCGGGCTGACCGCCGTGCCGTCGGTGGCGCTGTGGATGCGCGCCAGCCTGCGCTTCGGGATTCCGCTCACCTTCGCCATTGCCTGCGTGGTCGAGGCCATCGGCGTGGCGGCGAGCGTGCTGTGGCCGTCGGCCGTCGGCGCCCTGTTGGCGGCGGCGCTGCTGGGCGGCACGTTCATGGGGCTGACGGCGCTCGGCCTGGCCGGCGCGCGGCGGCTGGCGCCAGCGGATCCGCGCCCTGTCCTGGCGGTGATGACGGCGGCGTTCGGCCTGGGACAGATCGTCGGCCCGGCGCTCGCGGGCTTCCTGTCGGAGCGCAGCGGCAACTTCGCGCTGGCGTCGCTGCTGGCCGCGGCGGCGCTGCTGGTCGCGGCGGCCGTCGTGCTGCGGGTGCCGCGGACGTCGCTGCTTTGACATCGGCCGCCTGCGGGGGTTTGCTCGACGGCAACGCTGTCAGGCAAGGAAACGCCCCGGATGCTGCCCATGGAAGGCATGCGCGTCATCGCGCTGGAACATGCTGTCGCGGCCCCGATCTGCACGCGCCACCTGGCCGATCTCGGGGCCGACGTGATCAAGGTCGAGCGGCCGGGGGAGGGCGATTTCGCCCGCGCCTATGACGACTACGTCAACGGCCTGTGCAGCCATTTCATCTGGCTGAACCGCGGTAAGCGCAGCGTCACGCTGGACGTCAAGCATCCCGATGCCCGTGCCGCGCTGGATGCGCTGGTGCGTGGGGCGGATGTGCTGATCCAGAACCTCGCCCCCGGCGCCGCCGCGCGGCTGGGCCTGACGTGGGAGGCGCTGAAGCCGGTCAATCCGAAGCTGGTGGTCTGCGACATCTCCGGCTACGGCGAGAGCGGGCCGTTCGTGCAGAAGAAGGCCTATGACCTGCTGATCCAGGCGGAGTCGGGGCTGATCAGCGTCACCGGCTCCGAGGCGGAGGCGTCGCGCGTCGGCATCTCGATCGCCGACATTTGCACCGGGATGTACGCGCTGAACGGCATCCTGTCGGCGCTGCTGCGCCGCAGCCGCACGGGCGAGGGGGCCAACGTCAAGGTGGCGATGCTGGACGCGCTGGGCGAGTGGATGACCTATCCGATGCTGCGCCACGCCTATGCCGGCTCGCCGCCGCCGCGCATGCCGACCAGCCACCCGTCGCTGGCGCCTTATGGCGCGCACCGGACCAAGGACGGGCAGGTGATCCTGGGCCTGCAGAACGAGCGCGAATGGGCCACGTTCTGTGCCAGGGTGCTTGGCCGCCCGGAGGTGCAGACCGACCCGCGCTTCGCCACCCAGGCCGATCGGCGGGCGCATCGGGAGGAATTGACAGCGCTGATCGAGGATTTCTTCAGCACGATGAGCTCGGACGAGGTCGCCGCCCTGCTGGACCGGGCCGGCATCGCCAACGGCCGCCTGAACCAGCCGATCGATGCGTGGAACCACGTGCAGTTCGCGGCGCGCGACCGCTGGCGGGAGATCAACACCGCCAACGGTCCGGTGCGCGCGCTGCTGCCGCCGGCGACGTTCACCGACCAGGAGGCTGCGATGGGCGACGTTCCCGCCGTCGGCCAGCACACCGACGAAATCCTGGCGGAAATCGGCCTGTCGCGCGACAAAATCGCCGCGATGCGGGCGGCGGGCGCGGTATGAGCGAATTTGATCCCGCGCAGCACCGCATGGTGCCGGAACAGCGCTGGTTCGACGATTTCCGCCTGGGCGAGCGCTTCCTGCTGCCCAGCCGGACCATGACCGAGGCGGTGTTCCTGGCTTTCCAGGCCGCCAGCGGTGACGCTCACCCGATCCACTACGACGTGGAGTTCTGCAAGGCCCGCGGCATGCCCGGCCTGCTGGCGCACGGGCTGCAGACCGTGATCCAGACCGCGCCAGGCGCCGGCCTGTTCCCCTACATGACCGAGGACGCGCTGGTCGGCTTCATCGAGCAGTCCAGCCGGTTCCTGAAACCGGTGTTCGCCGGCGACACGCTGTATCCGGCGCTGGAGATCGACGAACTGACGCCGAACCGCAGCACCGGGGTGGTGGGGTTCCGGACCAGGGTGTACAATCAGCGGCGGGACCTGGTGCTGGACGGCCGGCAGCGGTACCTGTTGCGGAAGCGGCCGGCCTGACGCCGCCCGGGCGGGGGAGGGCGGCGATCACAGGCGCGCTGTTGAGACGGCAAAACAGAAAATGCGCCCGCCTTGGATTGGGGCAGGAATTGCCATTTTGCTGCCATGACTTTCCGGCAATGTTCGAGCCATAGGAAAACCCCACAGGTTGCGACATGGCACGGTTCAATCGCAGGATGCATCCCGGACGAGTGTTGCGGGAAGAGTACATGGAGCCGATGCGGCTCGATGCGACCGGCCTCGCCCAGGCTCTGGGCGTGGCGCCCGGCCAGATCGCGCCGGTGCTCGCCGACCAGCAGCCGGTCACGTCCGACCTGGCGCTGCGCCTGGCGCGCTTCTTCCGCACCAGCCCGCAGTTCTGGCTCGGCCTGCAGACGGCTTATGACCTCGCCAGGGCGCAGGCGCTGTTCGGCGCGGAGATCGAGGCACGGGTCCAGCCGCTGGCGGCGTAGGGCTGCGGGGCGGCCCGGAACGACGGATCCAGTCGGGTGGCTTGCCGGAACAAGGGCAGGCCATCTGCGGTTTTTCAAGATCGTTATGGCCGCGTTCGTCCGGGTCAACACAGCCGGTAACGACCGCGGCAGTCAGGGCCTGATGCAGACTTCAGGACCAACGCATCGAAACTTTCAGTGAGCCAGCGATCGGCGCGCGTAGGTTCCGGGCCTCCGGGTTCTTGCCCTGGTCCCGCCACAGCCGGGCGAGGATGATGCAAGCCCTTACTAAGGAGGCGGTCAAAGGTGCGCCATCCAGTCAAGCCAAGTCACTGATTTTTCGACGAAAAGGGGCATGCTGGACCGCCCTATGGCGTGGGATTGGCCGCCTCCTTGGTAACTGGCGTGCATCTCGCGCGACTGCGATTTCATACGGGAACGTATCGCAGGCTATATGAGCCACACCGGCGAGCCACTGGCGGAAGCGGCGCGGCGGTCGTTTCCGTGCCGAACTGGGCGTCGCGCGCCTTGATAAGGCGCCATAAACCAAGTCGGAACGCAACGACCGGAGCTTCTGCCCCAGGGTCGGCCCGAAACCGGTGTCCTTGCCTTATCATATTGCAGCCACGCGGGAGGAACACCTATCTGCAATCGAAAGCTCTGGTTGGTACCGAGGCTCACCCTGCTGGCCAGTGCCAGCGTGCTGGTCCACGACGCCTATGCCGCGTCCTCGGCGCCCGTCCCCTGCCCGGCCGGTGCGCCGAACTATGTCGCCTCGGACGGCGGCTTCGGCGTCAGCGACGGCCGCTGGTATACACCAAGCGGTCAATTATGGACGATCCATGGCATCAACGTCGGCTGGGGCGGCACGCCGCCGACCGCAGCGCAGATCCTGGCGCAGTTCCCCGGCACGAATTTTGTGCGTCTTGCGGTCGCGGACTTCCCGGGGGCGGCTTCGCTTCAGCGGGTGGTTGACGACTACACCTCGCGCGGGCTCTTCGTCGAAATCGAGGATCACACAAGCTCGGACGGGCAGAACCGGGGCGGCAGCACCGGCACGATCTTCAGCGGCTCTCTGCTGCAGCAGGATTTGTCGTGGTATGCCTCGATCGCATCCACGTTCAAGAACAATCCGTATGTCGGTTTCGGTTCGACGAACGAGCCAAGCGAGGTCAATCCCGCGACGGGCCACACGGACCCGGCTGCGCTCTCGGCGTGGCAGCTTCAGGAATACAACGCCGTCCGGTCCGCCGGGAACAACAACCCGTTTTGGTTCGCAGCCAACTGCTGGCCGACAGTCTGCAATCAGGGATACAACGCATCCGCCTATGCCGGCGTAACCAATGCCGCCTGGGACATGCACGTGTATCCGTGGCTGTTTCCCAGCGGCAATAGCGCCGCGCAGGACGGATCGGAAATCAGCCAACTGGCTGCCTCGGCGCAGCAGATAAAAAGTGCTGACGGGACCATGCCGGTCAACATCCTCGAAACCGGCAACAGCACGACCGGCGTGGCAATTGACAGTAATTGGCAACAATCCATGCAGGCTGTTCTCAACAGCGGCCTCGGCTATGCACCCTGGATCTGGGGCACCGGTGCTCCGGGCGACGGTCTGCTGTCTGGACATGGCGGCTTGTCCGATTACGGCAGCATGGTCGCTGCCGCCATTGCCAGCAGCGGACCGACCGGTTGCGCGCAATCGCTGGTCGCCACGCCGAACAGCACACCACGGCGGCAGACCAGCAGAGGCCGCCGCTGAGCGCAGCAGATACGGGTGAGTCGGCGCCCGTTGCTTCGAGGCACCCCGGCCTGAGGCTGCCACGGTCTGCGGCTGCCACGGCCAGCCAACCTGGTACGCAACGTCATGCACAGCCTGTCACGATGATCCGCACGCGGTTGCCGGAGGGCGACGCAGCCCGCTGGGCACCGGCCAGCCCCGCCGCGACTGCTCAGGCCGCCCGGGCAGCCGCCTGCGGCGCGGTTCTGGCCGGCTTGACCAGCACAGCGTAAATCCCGACGGTGAAGTAGCGTTCCAGTCCCGGCACTCGTGCGAGCAGGCGGAATGCCCTGATCATCGCCGACTTGAGCCCGCCGCCGGCGGCCGGGTTCATCCGCAGCGAGCGGATCTGCGCACCGCTGCGCTCGAACGCCTGGCGGAAGTCCCGCGGCGTCAGCATGTTGAAGCCGGCTTCGGGCAGGCGGCGATAGGCGGAGCCGTTGGTCGCGTTGAACGCCGCCAGCACCCGTTGCTCTCCGGCCAGCAAATGCGCCCAGGGCACGCGAACACCCAGTTCGCCGTGGTCGCCAAACGGGCTGTAATAAAGCGGGCTGAAGCCCAGGATGATCTCGCCGCCCGGCTTCAGCAGCCGGACCATCGCCGCCAGTACCTCATCGATCGGCCCAACGTGCTCGAACGTGTCCTTTGACACGATTCGGTCGAACAGGCCTTCGCCGGGAATCGTGGTGATGTCGATGCACTCGAAGCGCATCGTGCAGCCCGGCGGCGCCTGTGGCGCGACGTTTGCCTGCGCATAGCGGATGCGCTGCTCCGCGAGGTCGATGCCCAGCACCGAAACCGCTCCGGCACGCGCCAGATCCAGCGAGAGCATGCCGTGCCCGCAGCCAAAATCCAGCACCCGCATACCGGTGAAATCTGGCATGCCACCGAGCCGCTGCCAAAAGCGGGCATTCTCGATCACCTGCAGGCGGACATAGGCCTCGACGTCGTGGATCTCGGACTCGTCAATCATAGTGGATCCCGTTGGCAGGCACGGTGGCAAGGCCGAGTGGCCTGTCCGGCGGATCGCTCCGCTCACTAAGTGACCGGTTGCTACGCCACGTGTGGTGCGGCGTGGAAATCACGTTCCCCGGAACGAGTGCCTCGACTGGGTGGGCGCTGTGCGTTGCAAGCAATTCGTACGATGCCGGCGATGCGTGGGCCGATCACGCATCGTGCCGGCTACGGGTTGGAAGGCGCGTATCTGCGACAACGTCCGATACCGTATTGGGCGCTCACTTTCGGGGGGAACGGGGCCGGGTCCATTGCCTCTCCCTCATGGCTGAGCGTGTCCCCGCCATCCACCCCCGCCGTCGAAGCGCGGATGGCCGGGACACGCCCGGCCATGACGATAAAGCGACGACCAGGCCCTGTTCCCCCGAAAGTTAGCGCCAATGGGACCAGGTCTGGCCATGACGGGTGCTAGAGCAAACCGCAGGCCGGTTGGGACAGGGCGACTGCGTTCCTCCTCCATCGTCTTGGCGGGCGCAGGCCCATAGGCGCTGACATAGCGGAGCACGTTGCCTCTTCGTCATGGCCCGGCTTGTCCGGGCCATAACGAAGAGGCAATGGCGTGCCGCCAGCCCGTTAAGTCGGCGCCTACGGCGCGCAGGCCCGCCATGACGATTGGGGGCAGATCGCCCTACCCGAAGTCGTGTCCCAACCGACCTGCGGTCTGCTGTACTCCCGGCCGCCGGAGATCCCACCCCCATTCCCTGCTGAACTCTTGCGACGAGCGGCAGTGTCGTCCCCGGGGGGGGACAAGGCAGCGGCAGAGCCTGGATTGGCGACCGATTTTCAACACGGAGAACGCGAAGGACCACCGAAGACCACAAAGGGTGTGAACGAGTCAGCCAAATGACACGGCGCAGGCCGTGCGCCAGGTACAAAGGATCTGCGACGAAACAACCGATCCCCCGGATCGGCGCACCGGGCTTCCCCGTCATGGCGGCTACCCGGGACAAGCCCGGGCACAGGCTCCGGGCCACCATCCACGCCTCGTGCTGATCACAGAAGGCGTGGATGGCCGGCCCAGGAATGCGGCTTGTCCGGTCCCGGCTCGCCAGCAAGGTCCGGTCTCCGTGGCGCTTCGTGGACCTCCGCTTTCTCCGTGTTGAGAATCAAGGAAGAATGAGCAGGCACGGACGGTTCCGGGGGAGGCACTGCCACCGCCACGGCTTCAGCCCCGGTTTCCATCCCCTGCCAAGGGCGGCGGGCCTTCTGCTCCATCCAACGGGTCAGCATTTTTGGCGGGCTGTACTCGTGCGCCACGACTGGCGGCCACTGGGACGCCGCTACACCCCTCGCGCCGCACGCCCCGCCGAGTGCGCCGGGCGGCGCAGGCGCGGCTTTGGCTGCTGCGCCGTGCTGTCCAGTACCGCATGCAGCGCGGCCACCGCCTCCGGCGTCAGGCGGTGGATCGCCTGCGCCAGACGGTTCGCCAGAGCGGTCTGCTCCGGCGTCAGGCCCGCGGTGTTCACCGTCACGCGTGGGTGCGACAACCGCGCCAGACGCGCCAGTTCATCCGCCTCGTCCCAGATCAGCCCGAAGAACTCGTTCACCTGGTGCACCAGCCCGGCGCTCGGGGCGCCGCGCCGCCCGTGCTCCAGCGCCGAGAGATAGGCGGCGGACACCTGCAGCCCCTCGGCCAGCCGCTTCAGGGTGACGCCACGCTCCGCCCGCAGGGCCCGCAGTCTGGCGCCGAACGGAGTCATCGGATCCGCCGCAGGATCAGCCGCACCGAGCCCTGGTTGAGCGCATGCGGATGCGCCGCGCCAAGGATCAGCGGCCGGATCTCCGGCAGGTTCAGCCACAGCGGGAACTCCCGCCGGATCACGCCGCCGGTCTCGCCGCTGCCCCGCCCGGTGATGACTTCCACGCAACGCACCTGATCGGCATGGGCGGTGCGCAGGAACGCCACCAGCGCATGGAACGCCCGCTGCGCCGTCATGCCGTGCAGATCGAGCTTGCGGACCGCCGGCAGTTTCCCCGTCCGGAACCGCTGCCAGGTGGCGCCGTCGACTCCGCCCGGTTGCACGCCCACCGCCAGCACCGGCGGCTTCGTGCGCGGCCTGGCGATCAGCGACGGCACCCGAGGCTGCGGCGGCAGGTCCGCCGCGGGTGGCGGCGGTTCGGGCACGACGGGCTCGGACGGGGCCACCGCCACCTTGCCCGGCAACGGCGCGATCAGCCGGACATAGGCCGCCCAGGACGCCTTGTCAGCGTCGGTCAACCGGCGGGCGCGAGGCGGCACGGGATCACCACGCCGGAACTCTGATCCCGGCTGGAGCGGCCTGCAGGCAGGCTGCGAGGCGCGGTCATGGCCGCCTCGTCACGGCGGGCGGAGGCCCGCCATCCACGCCTGGCGGTGCTGATATCGGGGAAAGGTGTGGATGGCGCACCTGCGCTCGCCATGACGATGATAGCGCGCCGCCGATCCGACCCAACCTTTCTGCGGCTTGCTCTAGCCCGGGTCGCGCGACAGGCCGCGCGCGGCCAGTTCATTGAGATACCCCGCCCAACGGCGATCTTGCTCCTCGCCAAGCTGCCGCAGGTAGTCCCATGAATAGATGCCGGTGTCGTGCCGATCGTCGAAGATGAGGCGGATGGCGTAGTGGCCGACGGGCTCGATGGCGGTGATACCGACGTGGCGGCGGCCGGCCACCGTCTGCTTCTGGTCGGGGCTGTGGCCCTGGACCTCGGCGCTCGGGCTTTCGACGCGCAGATACTCAGCGGGAAGGGCGAATTCCTTGCCATCATCGAACGAGACATGCAGCACCCGCGCCGCCCGGTCCAGTCGTATTTCCGTAGGTTGCGGCATTATTCGCCGAGTGGCCGGGCTTCCTCCGGCAGCATGATCGGGATGCCGTCGCGGATCGGGTAGGCGAGCCCGGCCTTGCGGCTGATCAATTCGTTGGCCGCGCGGTCGTACTCGAGCGGGCCCTTGGTCACCGGGCAGACCAGGATTTCCAGCAGGCGCGGGTCCACGGCGGCGTCGGATGCGGTTGCGACAGATTCAGGCATCGGGCGGTCCTTTGGGTTCAACTGATGGAGTGGCCGGGCGGCAGGTCGGGACCGGCTGCGCCCATCTGCAGCAGGGCGAGCAGGGTCGCGGCGCGCTCGGCCGGGGTTGGGGCTTCGAGCAGGGCCTGCTTCTCCACCGGCTCGAACGGGCAGGCCATGGCCAAGGTCACGACCAGGGCGTCGTCCGGCATGCGGCGGATCGCCTCCCAGTTGGCGTCGACCCCGCGCCGCCCGAAATAGCCGCGCAGCGCCGCCAGCATATTCTCGCGGTCCAGCGCGACCGGCGCCGCCGACAGGTCGAGGTCGTCGATATAGCGGGAGAAATCGCCACGCACCCGGCGGTAGCCGTGGTGCATGTCGATCTCGCTGTCGATGGTGAAGCGGATCAGCCCGGTCAGGGTGACCAGCAGCTTGCCGTCGTCTGTTTCGCTGAACGAGGACAGCCGACCAAGGCAGCCGACGCGGTACAGCCCCGGCCCATGCTCCAGCACGGGCGCGTTCAGGTCGGGCTGCACCATGCCGAACATCCGCCCCGTGGCCAGCGAATCGAGCGTCATCGCCAGGTAGCGCGGCTCGAAGATGTTCAGCGGCAGTTTCCCGCGCGGCAGCAGCAGGGCGCCGGTTAGCGGGAACACCGCGAACTCCTGCGGCAGGTCTTCCGGATAGGGGTGGAACGGATGCATCTAGCTGAACAGCAGCGCGGACAGCCGCCGCCGCGCCGCCGCGGTCGCCGGATCGTCCGAGCCCCAGGCCTCGAAGAACTTCAGCAGCTGCAGCCGGGCGGCGTCCTCGTTCCAGCCGCGGGCGCGGCGGATGATCTCCAGCAGCGCCTCGGCCGCCTGCTCGCGCTGGTTCAGCGCGTTCAGCGCCGTCGCCAGGTCGTAGCGCGCCTGGTGGTCGGCCGGGTCCGCGGCGACCCGCGCCTGCAGTGATTGCAGCTGATCCTTGGCCGCGCGCCCCTCGCGCGCCAGCGCCAAGGCCGAGCGGGCACCGGCGACTTCCGCGTGCTCGGCCAGTTTCTCCGGCACCTGCGTCAGCGCGTGGTCTGCCTGGTCTTCCTGGCCGAGCGCGATCAGGGCGCGGACCAGGCCGCCCCAGGCGTCGCCGTTCTCGGGTTCCTCGGCCAGCAGGGCGCTGAACAGCTCACCCGCCGCCTGCGCGTCGCCCTGTTCCAGCGCCGCCCGCGCCTCGGCGAGCAAATCGGCCGCGGGCATCGAGCCGCCGGCGGCCTTCAGCAGGCCCTCGACGAAGCGCTTGACCTCCGACTCGGGCTGCGCGCCCTGGAACAAGTCGGCGATCTGGCCCTGCCAGAAGGCGGCTACGGTCGGCACCGACTGCATCGGCAGGCCGAGCTGGGCGAGCTGGCGCACCAGGCCCTGGTTCTTGTCGATGTCGATCTTGACCAGCTTGACCCGGCCGCCGGCGGCTTTCACCACCTTTTCCAGCGTTGGCGTCAGCTGCTTGCAGGGGCCGCACCACGTTGCCCAGAAATCCACCAGGACGGGAATCTGGCGTGATGCGTCAATGACGTCCTGCATGAACGTCTTCTGGTCGCCGTCGATGATCATGTTGGCCGCAGCATTCGCCGAGCCGGGTGCCGCCTGGCCGAGGATATGGTCCATGGTCACTGTTCCTGGTCGTTGACGTTTACATGTAGCCGATTGGCCAACAGACAAGCGGTTGGCACCGGCATAACATTCGGCCGGACCATGCCGCCTTGTGGCACCGGCGTCCAGGGTGGCGCTTGGGGGCGGGTCTTATGCGTACCAGGATAAGCGGGCCGGTCGTGCAAGGTCGTCGCCCCATCGTCGTAGGCCCCATCGTCGTCGCCCCCATCGTCGTCGCCTCCATCGTCATGGCCGAGACACGCACCATAGGCGCTAACCCAGGCGGCCCGGGACGCGGCCGTTGCAGCAACGTCATGGTGGGCGAAGGCCCGGCATCCACGCCTTCGCCTGTATCAGCACCGTAAGGCGTGGATGGCGGCCCTGCGGCCGCCATGACGACGGGGCGGTGCGCCACGCCCGGCCGCCTAAGTTAGCGCCTATGCGGACACGACCGGCCGGATCAGGCAACGACCCAGCCCGGCCGGGTGGGGCAACGGGCCAGCCTGGCGGTCAGTCGAACAGCGAGCTGACCGAGCTTTCGTCGCTGATCCGGCGCATCGCCTCGGCCAGCAGCGGCGCGATGGTCAGCTCGCGGATGTTCGGGCAGCGCTTCACCTCGGCCGTCGCCAGGATCGAATCGGTGATCGTCATCATCTCGATGGGTGACGACGCGATGCGGGCCACCGCCGCGCCGGACAGCACGCCGTGCGTCACATAGGCGCTGGCCGAGCGGGCACCGCGCTTCATCAGCGCGTCCGCGGCGTTGCAGTGGGTGCCGCCCGAGTCCACCAGGTCGTCGACGATGATGCAGTCGCGGCCGGTGACGTCGCCGATGACGTTCATCACTTCGGAGTGGCCGGCCCGCTCGCGCCGCTTGTCGATGATCGCCAGGTCGCAGTTCAGCCGCGTGGCGATGGAGCGGGCGCGCACCACGCCGCCGACGTCCGGCGAGACGATCATCACGTCACGGCCGCGGTAGCGTTCCTCGATGTCGCGGCTGAACAGCCCTGCGGCGATCAGGTTGTCCACCGGGATGTCGAAGAAGCCCTGGATCTGGCCGGCGTGCAGGTCCATCGTCAGCACGCGGTTGGCGCCGGCCTCGGTGATCAGGTTGGCCACCAGCTTGGCGGAAATCGGCGTGCGCGGGGCCGATTTGCGATCCTGCCTGGCGTAGCCGAAATACGGGATCACCGCGGTGATGCGCCGGGCGGAGGATCGGCGCAGCGCATCCAGCGTGATCAGCAGCTCCATCAGGTTGTCGTTGGCCGGGAAGGACGTCGGCTGGATCACGAACACGTCCTCGCCGCGGACGTTTTCCTGGATCTCGACGAACACTTCCATGTCGGCGAAACGCCGGATCGAGGCCTTGGTCAGCGGCAGCTCGAGGATGTTGGCAACAGCTTCAGCGAGGGGGCGATTGCTGTTGCAGGCGACAATTTTCATGGGGCAGGGGCCGCTGAAGTGGAAATACCGGACCGGTCTGAACGCCGGAAACGAGCGGCTTCTAGCAACGGGACTGTCACATGTCCATGAAGATGCTGCATGGGCGCAACCACCGAATGGGCTTGAACGCGCATCGGAAGTCGCTTACATGACGCCCCGTCAGCTTGCTGACTATGGCGATAAACGGCGCGTGGAATAAACGTTGTGGACCCGGGGGCAGTGCCCGGCGCCTCCACCAGTTTCCCCGGATATCCGGGATCATGGGGGCGAAACAGGCTCGACACGCGTAGTAAAGACCCGCTCTTTGCTCGGCATTGTACCGCCGTTATCGGGCTAACACACAAGTGCCAACGATAATGAGGCGCTCGCTGTCGCTGCATAAGCGATAAGCGCGGTTCGGGGGGCACCGGGCAACAGAAGCCCCCCAATTCTCACTCCAATCGTATGCCGAACCGCTGTGCGAAGCCGTCCGCGCCCGCCCGGGTGATCGTCACGGCGCGGGAATCGCGCTGGCGCTCGATCCAGCCCAGGTCGAAGCAGCGGGCCGCCAGGGCCGCGCCCAACCGCCCCGCCAGATGCGGGCGGCGCTCGCTCCAGTCCAGGCAGGGGCGGCAGAACACCCGCTTCCCCGCCGCCGGCGCCGCGCCGAATGCGTGCAGGAAGGCGTGCCCGCCTTCCGTCACCTCGCCGCCGTCGCCGCTCAGGGTGAGGCAGCCGGATGCGGTCAGCGAGTCGGCCAGCGCCACGCCCAGCCGTCCGGCGAGGTGGTCATAGCAGGTGCGAGCCGTCCGCAACGCCTCGCCGCCGCGCCAGGCCGCCGGGCGGGTCGGCTCCGGACCCGCCACCGCCATGACGCTTTCCAGCATGTGCCCGACCAGCGGCGAGGCCAGGCGGAAATAACGGTGGCGTCCCTGTTTCGCGCCCGTCAGCAGCCCGGCGTCGGTCAGCCGGGCCAGGTGGCCGCTGGTCGTCTGCGGCGAGACATGCGCGGCGAACGCCAGTTCCTTGGCGGTCAGTGCCCGCCCGTCCAGCAATGCCACCAGGATATTGGCCCGGGCCGGGTCGCCAAGCAGCGCCGCGATCGAGGCAACACGTGCGATCTCGCTTGTCATTTCACTATAATGGGGCGACTCGCACGAACCCGCAGCACCGGACAGTTCGGTCCCCGCCGAAGTAAGCGATGGCCGGAATAAGCGCGTGAAGGATATTGCAGAAGCGCCCGCGCGCCATGTAGGGTGCATCAGGAGTTGGGAACACAGCATGAACGATCTCTTCGGCGCACGGTCCGAAAAGCCTGCCAAATCTGCCCCGGGGCCTGCCGCCAAATCCGCTCCGGCGTCCGCTCCCAAGGCCGCCCCCACGGGTCGGGGCGAGGCCGAGCGGCGGCTGCCGCTGCCGGCGCGCGAGGACTCGGACTACTCCGCCAAGGACATCGAGGTCCTGGAAGGGCTGGAGCCGGTGCGCCGCCGCCCCGGCATGTATATCGGCGGTACCGACGAAACCGCGCTGCACCACCTCGCGGCGGAAATCCTCGACAACGCGATGGACGAGGCGGTGGCCGGCCACGCCAGCTTCATCGAGGTCACGCTGGAGCAAGGCAGCTGGCTGACCACCCGCGACAACGGCCGCGGCATCCCGGTGGATCCGCATCCCAAGTTCAAGTCGCTCAGCGCGCTGGAGGTGATCCTGACCACGCTGCACTCCGGCGGCAAGTTCGGCGGCAAGGTCTATGCGACCTCGGGCGGCCTGCACGGCGTCGGCAGCTCGGTGGTGAACGCGCTGTCCGAGGTGATGGAGGTGGAGGTCGCGCGCGACCGCGTGCTGTGGAAGCAGACCTACGCCCGCGGCAAGCCGACGACCAGGCTGGTCAACGCCGGGCCGGTGCACAACCGCCGCGGCACCACCATCCGCTTCAAGCCCGACCCGCAGATCTTCGGGCCGTTGGCGTTCGTGCCGAGCCGGCTGTACCGGCTGTGCCGCTCCAAGGCCTACCTGTTCCGCGGCGTGGAAATCCGCTGGAGCTGCGCGCCGGCGCTGCTGAACGGCAAGGACGAGGTGCCGGCCGAGGCGGTGCTGCACTTCCCCGGCGGCCTGCGCGACAGCCTGGAGGCCGACATCAACGGGGCCGGGAAGGTCCTGCCGCAGATCTGGTCCGGCGAGGCGGGCCTGCCCGGCGAGGCCACCGGCAAGCTGGAATGGGCGGTGGCCTGGTTGGAGGACGGCGAGGGCTTCCTGCACTCCTACTGCAACACCGTGCCGACGACGCAGGGCGGCACGCACGAGGCCGGGTTCCGCAGCGCCCTGGTAAAGGGTCTGCGCGCCTGGGGCGAGCAGCGCGGCAACAAGCGCGCGGCGCAGATCACCGCCGAGGACGTGCTGACGCCGATAGCGGCAAAGATGTCGCTGTTCATCCGCGACCCGCAGTTCCAGGGCCAGACCAAGGAGAAGCTGACCAACGCGGAAGCGTCACGCCTGGTGGAAGGCGCGCTGCGCGACCGGTTCGACCATTTCCTCGCCGGCGACCCGGCCTCGGCCGACAACCTGCTGGCCTTCGTCATCGAGCGCGCCGAGGAACGCATCCGCCGCAAGGAGAACAAGGACGTCCAGCGCAAGTCCGCCACCCGCCGGCTGCGGCTGCCGGGCAAGCTGACCGACTGCACGCGGGAGAACGCGGCGGAGACCGAGATCTTCCTGGTCGAGGGCGACTCCGCCGGCGGCTCGGCCAAGCAGGCGCGCAACCGCGAGACCCAGGCGGTGCTGCCGCTGCGGGGGAAAATCCTGAACGTCGCCAGCGCCTCGGCCGACAAGCTGCGGCAGAACCAGGAGCTGAAGGACCTGATCGAGGCGCTGGGCTGCGGGGTGGGAGACCGGTTCGACCGGGCCAAGCTGCGCTACGGGCGGATCATCATCATGACCGACGCCGACGTGGACGGGGCGCACATCGCCTCGCTGCTGATGACGTTCTTCTACCGGGAACTGCCGGACCTGGTGCGGAACGGGCATATCTACCTGGCGCAGCCGCCGCTCTACCGGCTGACCCAGGGAGCGCGGACGATCTACGCCATGGACGACAAGGACCGCGAGCAGAAGCTGCGCCGCGCGTTCAAAGTCGGCAGCAAGGTCGAGGTCAGCCGGTTCAAGGGCCTGGGCGAGATGCCGCCGGCGCAGTTGAAGGAGACCACCATGGACCCGGCCAAGCGGACGCTGCTGAAGGTGATGGCGGTGGCCGAGGAACGGGCGGAGACCAGCGAACTGGTGGAAAGCCTGATGGGGCGGCGGCCGGAACTGCGGTTCGCGTTCATCCAGGAGCGGGCGAAGACGGTGGAAGAGGTGGATGTTTGAGGCGTTACGCGACGACCCGGCGGTACGGAGCCGGCGGGCTGGCCAGGAGAAATGGACGGCGTTTCTGCGCTGGGTCGATGATCATAGCCACGACCGATGGGTTTATCGAGGGCTTGGCGACTGCTCATACGAACTGAGGGCAGGGGCCGGGCGCGTGCCGCTTTACGGTGTCAGGACCGAGCGGGTGTTGCTTGAGGTATTTGAACGTCGCGCCAGCGAATTCGTTGACACGAGACAGTCCGGGCCTTGGGATTGGCTTGCGTTACAGCAGACCACAGGTTGGTTGAGACAGGGCGACGGCGCGCCCCACTCGTCATGGCCGGGCTTGTCCGTAGGCGCTACAGCAGACCGCAGGTTGGTTGAGACACGGCGACGGCGCAGCTCACTCGTCATGGCCCGGCTTGTCCGGGCCACCTATTCCAGCACGTGTGCCGCGACAGGTGGCCCGGACAAGCCGGGCCATGACGATGAAGACAGGCCGTCTGCGTCCCAACTAACCTGCGGTCTGCTGTAGCTTAACCTGGTTGCCCTTGAAACCAGCGCCCGGCTGCTGACGTCAGACGGGATGAAATTACGACCCACCGACGAACTCCCAATACCGGCCCTGGCCGATCTTGATGAACTGGTGTCGCGCCTGGGCGGCGAGGAGGCGTTGAGTGCATCAGCGCGTGCCCACGGCGCCTTCAGTCGCGCGCGTGAGGTCAATACCGCCATCGATCTGCTCCGCCTTGTCCTGACCTACGGCCCCGGCCACCTGTCCCTGCGCGCGGCCGCGGCGGCCGAAGGCGGGCTGTGCGACATCTCCGACGTCGCCTTGATGAAGCGGATCCGGCGTGCGGCGGACTGGCTGGAAGCGCTGTGCGCCGAGCAACTCAGCCTGGCCGACGTCGCTCTGGGCGAGGCCGCGGGCGCGATCACCATCGTCGACGGCAGCCTCATTCAGTCGCCCGGCACGGGCACGAACTACCGGCTGCATCTGCAGTGGGATGCGACACGCCAGCGCAGCGTCGCGGATCACCACCACCGCGGTCAGCGAGCGGCTGGACCTGCTGGGCAGCACCGGGATCTGCATCCTGATCGGCGACCGCGGCTATCCGCAGCCGGATGGGCTGCGCAACACCCTGGCCAGCGGGGTCGATGTGCTGGTGCGCCTGACCTGGAACAGCCTGTCGCTGACCACCCACGATGGCCAGCCGGTGGACTGGCTGGCGCTGTGCGAGCAGGCTGACGGTACGGGCTGCGTCGACATCCCGGTGCGGGTACACAAGGCGCACCGCCGCCGCTGGCAGATCGAGATCTGGCCGTCATGGTGCGTCTCAAGACTCACAAAGGGGTTGCGGGACAGTCATGCCATGCCGAAGCTGGCGCAGGCGGCTGAATTCGGCTTCATCGACGCGGATCAGCCACAGGCTGTGGCTCAGCACCGGGACTTTGCGAGCAGTAACGACACGGCGCTGAATCCAAGTATAGATAGTGCTGTATGGAATGCCGAGCCGCGCGACAAGCTCGCTGATGGTCAACTCTCCGGGTTCGCGCTGCTTGAACCGGGTGACCCAGCCCCGATGCGGCGCGATCGAGATGCCAATGCGATGCAGCAGCTGTCGCACCATGTCGGCGGTAAAGGTGGCGCGTTGCTTGGGTGGCATCCAGCCCTCCGCATTCAAGGTCTCTGCGATCATCGGCGCTTTGTGGCCGCTGGCATGCAGGTCCTGGATGCGCTCCAGCAGGGCGGAATGATTGCTCATCTGTGTGAGGTGCGCGACCGGCCGCCGCAGCGCGTGGTGCGTCTGCACGCCGCCCGCCCAATGGCATTCCACGGCAACCGCCTCGCTGTTACCTTTCACCGTCACGATGATGCCTTCCAGCATCAGCCGAGCGATGGCCTGCCGATCGGCGGACGTTGTATCTACGGCCATCCATATCGCAGGACACCGGCGTCCGGTCAAAAGCTGAACAAATTCAATTGGTTATTTTCTATGACAGTATCGCAATCGTAGATGTCGGATGAAAGCACAGTCTGAATCGGCGTTTTTTCGAATACTGATGCCGAAAGGACCTGCATGAATGTGTAGAGTGAGACCTCCAGATCCAGCCGTTTGCGCACAATGGCGGCCAGAACGTACGCTGGCGCGGTCGCTGGCAGCCGAATAGACGCGATGCGCCTTGAGGTTGGATTTTGCCCGCGTCACAAAGAAGGCACCGGATCGATGCAGCCGGTGCAGCCGCGCAAAATCGACGTAGGCCCGGTCCATGACATAGATCGCACCCGCTTCGGGAAGCAGCATGTCCAGCGCATGCACGTCGTGCAGCTCGCCGTTCGAGACGTGAATGAAACTCGGGATATTGCCGCGCAGGTCGAGCAACGTGTGCATCTTCACCGCAGCTTTCGGCGCGCGGAAGTCGGCCCACGGGAACACCGACAGACACAGATCGATGGTCGTCGAGTCCAGGGCGTAAACGGTGTTGGTCAAATCCACACCCAGGCTTTCATCGGAATAAAGCCGCCGCGCCTGGCCGATCAGCCGTTGCGCGAAATCCGCATAAATCCGCCAGTCGCGCCTCTCGTTGGCGTCCGCAAGCGTCGACCGGCGCACCGGTTCACGAAACCCCATGTGATAGAGTTTGGCGGCCTGCGTCGACAGGCAGACCTCGATGTCGCGCAGGCTTTCCCGGTACGTCAGTTGGGCGAACGCCATCGCCCGATACTGCTCGGCGCAGGACAGCGTCCGCACACCGGTATCACCGCCATGCCGTGCAACGACACGGCTGAACGTCTTCCAGGGCAGGAACTCCATCAACCGCGCGAAAAGCGTCTTGCCAGTGTTCATCGGGGCCTCCCAGGGGCACCCCGGAAGCTTGCACCGAGTTCAAATCGTGGACACCGGATTTTCCTCCGAAACCCGCCTAACTCCTGGCATTCAGGGAAGTTCGTTCGCAGTTAACCGGACAGCAGTGGGGCAATTTCTTTTGTCCTTCAACAGCAATTGTGGTTCCTCGCTGTTTCAGGTGGGTAGGGCGAGTTCGAGCTTACCCGCGATGAGGTAGATCATCGCCTTCAGGTTGCGGGAGGAGCGGTAGCCCCGGGCCTTGGCTTTGGCCGCCTGGACGAGGCTGT
>NZ_NHRY01000048.1 GCF_002937115.1 Rhodopila globiformis
CTGAACCGGCCACTTTAGTGGCCAACTGAACCCGGGACCGCGTTAGCGGTCCCGCTTGCCGCTTTGAGCGGCTCACACTCAACGGGCCGCGTCAGCGACCCGCCCGGCCGCTTTGAGCGGCCAACACTATAAAGCCCCCGGCTCTGCCGGGGGATATTTACTGATCGAAACAGAAACTATTTCACTGTAGCGCTGTTATTTCGGTTTGCCGATTCGGTTTCCTGAGTAACCATACAGGCTTGCAATTCGGCCGGAGGACGAAGGTGCGGGCAATTGACCGGCCTGTGCTGTGCGGTTCCCCGTCTGGATCGGGAGGACAGCAGGGATCATGCGCCGGCTTGATTGAGTACCATGATACGTCGCACTGTGAGAAAACTGTCAAAATGGCGGCCAGCTGGGGCTCTGTCGGGCGGTTTAGTTGCGGAGGTCATGTTGAATTGTTCGATTAATGGCGCTTTTGTGTTGTGGCTGCCGGCTATAAACCCCGGGATTCCGGATACAAATCGCCGTGTTCAATTCAAATTGACATCTGGCAAGGATACGGCATTATCATGTAATCGAAACTTAATGACCGGAACAAATACGGTTGGTACACTGCTTCGTTACGAGACACGAATTCCGCGGCGTGACAACTATCCAACGGTGATTTTCGTTTAAATCCGAGCGGGGTCACATATTTAATGAAAGGTACAGGAGAATGATCACAAACGAAGTCAGCGACGGCCTAGCCGGTATCCTCAGAACCGCTATCGTGGAGCTTGTGCGTCGCGATGGTCCAGACTTGTCGGCCCGCCAGCTTGGCGTGTTCCTGACCTGCTATCTGGAAACCGAGGCGCAGACGGTTCGCGGACTGGCTGCCAAGCTCGGCGTCTCGAAGCCGGCCATCACGCGCGCGCTCGATCGCCTGTCGGAATTCGATCTGGTTCGCCGCAAGACCGATCCGCTCGACCGCCGCAGCGTGTTGGTGCAGCGCACCGCCACGGGTATGGCGTTCCTGCGCGAGATGCGGACGATCCTGCGCGATGCCGCTTCGACCCTGCGGATCACGGCCGAACCCGCGCAGGCGCGCCAGCGCACCGGGAACGAACCGGCCCGGGCGACACACTGAGAGCCGGGCCGCGGCGAAGCGCGGCCCGGCCGCTCCGAGGGACCAAGCCACCTCGGAGGCAGCGATGTTTCGATTGGCTACATTGCACGTGATCTTGGCCGCAGCGCTGGTGGCTATGCGGCTGAACCCGCCCGGGAGAACCGGATACCGTCTGCCGGGCTAAGGCGGTGGTTGCATTTTTCATGAACAGGCACGACGTGGACTGATTCAGTTCGATTTTATCGTGCCTCGGCCTCATATCCGGCCTGGCCGCGAGCCAGGTTTGCGGCCCACTCGCATGCGGCTACATGGCAAGCCGAGCCCTGCGGCTTGCCGCCGTCCGCTAGGTGTCATCGCCGAGACAGGTTTGTCGATCCTGGACAATCGCTCCCGGGCGGGCTTCGATGCCGGCGGGTGGCCTGATCGGCCGCGGAATCGCCGGGGCGTTGGTCGGTTTGTTCGTTCCCGGCCGGGTCGATGCTGTCACGCCGCCCGTCCGCCGTGCAACCGAAGGGAAACAGGATCATGCTGATCGACCACCGTACCTACGCCGTCAAGCCCGGCACCATGGCGAAGCAACTGGCGCTGTACGAGGAATACGGGCTTGTCCCGCAGAAGCGCCACCTGGGTGAACCGTTGGCGTACCTGGTCACCGAGTCAGGTGAGGTGAACACGTATGTCCATATCTGGGTCTACAAGGATGCAGCGGACCGGGCCGCCAGACGGGCGGCCATGGCGGCGGACCCGGACTGGCAGGTCTACCTGCAGAAGAACGCCGAAGCCGGCTACCTGATCGCGCAAAGAAATAACCTGATGACCCCCGCCCCCTTCGCCCCGATCAAGCGATAGCCGGGCGTCGCCCTCGAGCCTCAGGACAGGGGGCGCCTCTTGCCGATCCGTCGTGGCAGGGCGTATCCCATTGGCGATAAAATAGCGTGCGACGTGCAGGTTGCTCCTTCCTGTCATGGCGGCCGCAGGGCCGCCATCCACGCCGTTCTGCCGCTTCAACACCTCCAGGCGTGGATGCCGGGCCTGCGCCCGGCATGACGGAATAGCAACGACAGCCGCCATTTTTACGCCTGTGCGGGCGTGTCACCTCCCTGTCCTGGCTGGTACGCCGGTCAGCGTGCCCCGAAGATCGCGCTGCCGACACGTACCCAGGTGGCGCCGCAGGCGATGGCGATCTCGAAATCGGCCGACATGCCCATCGAGACCGTGGCCAGCCCGTGGCGCCTTGCGCAGCCGGCCAGCCAGGTGAAGTGCGGCCGCGGGTCCTCGGCTCGCGGCGGGACGCACATCACCCCGGCCAGCAGGTTGCCGAAGCGCTTCTGACAGTCATCGATGAAACCATCGGCTTCGGCCCGGGGGACGCCGGATTTCTGTGGCTCCGCGCCGGTGTTGACCTCAACCAGCAGTTTCGGCGCGCGGCCTTCCCTTGCCATCGCCACCTCCAGCGCATCCGCCAGCTTCGGCCGATCGAGCGTCTCGATGACGTCGGCGATGCGCACGGCGTCGCGCGCCTTGTTGGTCTGCAGGCCGCCGATGATGTGCAGCGACAAGGCGTGCGCCGCCCGCAGGGACGGGAATTTCGCCGCCGCTTCCTGCACCCGGTTCTCGCCGAACACCGTCTGCCCGGCGGCAAGCGCTTCCGCCACCGCCTCGGCCGGCTTGGTCTTGGAAACGGCGACGAGGGTGATGTCCTCCGGCCGGCGGCCGGCGGCGAGGGCGGCATCGGCGATGCGGTCCTTCACCCGGCGGAGGTTCTCGGCAATGGTATGCTCTTCGGTCATGCCGGCCTCAATACGCCGGATACCGCTTCTCTTCCACCGGGAGCGAGCGCAGCAGCCGGTTCAGCGCCCGCCTGATGCGGCCACGTTCGTCGTTCTCGCGGCAGGCCGCGCGGGTCAGGGCGACGAAGCCGGGGCCAACCACCGGCGGCTTCGCCGGCGCGGAAGCGCCGCTTCCAGGCGTCCCGCGGCTCCGCCGGACGCCCCGGCAGCAGCGGCGAGTCGTAGCAGGAGGGGATCGCCCGGCAGATGCGCAAGATCGAAGGCGGCGTCGCCGACCTGGCGCGCACCGTCGGCACACGGCGTTCGTCATTGGCGATCGGCTCAGCCCGGGCGATATCGCGTTCGGCTCGGTGCTGGGATACCTGTCGGTGCGGTTTGCGAAATTCGACTGGTGCGGCAGGCATCCGAATCTCGCTCATTACTATAACGATTTGGGCCGGCGGCCATCGTTCCGCGAAACCGAGCCCTGTCCGCAAGCGATCGGCGACAGGGTCGTTTGACCACCGACCGCGGCGGAGGCTCTCGGGCACGGGCGAGATCGTTGCAATTTTAACCTGCATTGACGCTGGCCGTGCATCCTCGCCAGGGCCGGTCGAAGGTCCCAGCCATGATGGCAAGGAAACCTATCCGCGCCAGATGCCAACTGGCATTTGTCTTGCTCTCTCCGGTGCACGGATTGACGTCTGGCCCTGATCACAGGAGACCGCCATGCAGCGACGCAGTTTTCTCGCCGGGTCAGCCGCCGCCGTGGCGGCGCCCCTGGCCCGCGCCTCGGCGCAAGCCGGCACTGCGACGGTGCTGCGCTACGTGCCGCAGGCCGATCTGACGGTGATCGACCCGGTGCTGACCACGGCCTACATCACCCGCTACCACGCCACCATGGTCTGGGATCAGCTTTACGGCATCGACAGCCATCTCCAGCCGCAGCCGCAGATGGTCGAGGGCCATACGCGGGAGGACGACGGGCGGCTGTGGACCTTCACCCTGCGCGACAGCCTGCGCTTCCACGACAGCACGCCGGTGCGTGGCCGGGATTGCGTCGCCTCCATCGAACGCTGGGCGGTGCGCGACCCGATGGGGCAGGCGCTACTCGCCCGCGTGGTGGATATGACGGCGCCGGACGACCGCCGCTTCACCATCCGCCTGACCCGCCCGTTCAAGCTGCTGCTGGACTGCCTGGCGAAGATCGGCCCGCCGGCGCTGGTGGTGATGCCGGAGCGGCTGGCGGCGACCGATCCGTTCCAGTCGATCAAGGACGTCATCGGCAGCGGCCCGTTCCGCTTCCTGGCGAATGAGCGCGTCGTCGGCAGCAAGGTGGTTTACGCCCGCAACAAGGACTACGTGCCGCGCCCGGGCGGCGAGCCCGACTGGCTGGCCGGGCCGAAGATCGTCCATTTCGACCGCGTCGAATGGATCGTCATGCCCGATCCCGCCATCGCCGCGGCGGCGCTGGAAAACGCCGAGGTGGACTGGTGGGAGAACCCGCCCAACGACCTGCTGCCGATGCTCGACCGCAGCGCGTCGATCCGCACCGAGGCCTCCAGGCCGCTGGGAATCATCGGCACCGGCGTGTTCAACCATCTGCATCCGCCGTTCGACAAGCCGGCGGTGCGGCGCATCGTGCTGGAGGCAGTGTCGCAGGCCGATTTCATGACCGCAGCGACCGGTACCGATCCGACGCTGTGGCGCGACGGGGTCGGCGTTTTCACGCCCGGCACGCCGATGGCGAACGATGCCGGCATGCAGGTCATCACCGGCCCGAAACGCGACCTGCCGGCGCTGAAGACGGCGCTGCGTGACGCCGGCTACCAGGGCGAGCGGATCGTGTTCATGGCGCCGAGCGACCAGGCGGCGCTGGCGGCGCAGGGCGCGGTGGCGCAGGACCTGCTGCAGAAGCTGGGGATGAACGTGGACTACGCGGTGATGGACTGGGGCACGCTGGTGCAGCGGCGCGCCAGCAAGGCGCCGCCGGCGAACGGCGGCTGGAACATGTTCATCACCAGCTGGGCCGGGCTGGACATGACGACTCCGGTCACCAACCAGACACTGCGCGCGAATGGCGCGAAGGCGTGGTTCGGATGGCCGGACCTGCCCCCGGTGCAGGCGCTGATCGACGCCTGGCTGGAGGCACCGGACCTGCCCGCGCAGCAGAAGATCGCGGCGGACCTGCAGGGCAAGGCGCTGGACCTGGTGCCCTACCTGCCGACGGGGCAGTATTTCTCCCGCACCGCCTGCCGGAAGGACATCACCGGGATCATTCCGGGGCAGTTCGTGTTCTGGAACGTCCGCCGGACCTGAAGGGCCGTGCCGTAACCGAATTGTTAACCATTGCCGGTGTAGCAGACTCCATCACGTTGGGTGATGGAGCCCCGGTTGAACCCGCAGGAACCGTTCTGGCAACAGCAGCCCCGCTATGACGGCGCCAGTTTCGACCTGTCGCACCTGAAGCCGCTCGACCGCGTGCTGCTTACCGCCAGTAGGCAGAGCATACCGCTGCGGGTCCGGTTCAGCTATCATTGCTGCACCGACAAACCCGGCCGGCGTGACCTGGGCGCCCGCATCACGGATGACACCCGTCCTGACGAAGTGCGGTATTTCTGTCCGGTCCGCTGGTTCCTGAGCCTGCGGCTGCCCGGGCTGGTGAAGTCCCTCGACACGCACCGGCTGGCTCCGGTCCCCGGCTATCAGTGGCTGCTGATCGAGAACGTTCCGGGGATTTCGCTGCCGTGGGCGGTCTGGTTGAAGGTCATGCCGGGATCACCGTGTGGTCCGATGGTCGTTGGCGTGGAGAGCGCCTACCTCGCCGCCGCACCGCCGAAAGGTGGCAAGCCGGAGAGCTTCCGCTTTGTTGTCGAGCAGACGCGGCGGAGCGAGAAGTTGTGGGGACTACCATAGCCGGGCGGATGCAAAACGGGGGTGGACCTCGCGATCCACCCCCAGGTTTCGCTTACGCGAGCATATCGACCCAATTTGACCCGCGATCCGCAGGTACCTGCTGTTGCAGGCTGGGGTACCCGTTAGGCCTGAAGGAAGCCGCCCCTCAACCAACGTTCCAGGCACACAGTAAACGTATTATATAGCGCGGCCGAAATCAAGCCTGGGTCGGTCAACTATGAGCCTGTTTGATTCAACTGGGCTTTGAGTTCCGGAGCGGTTGCTGTCTGGGTGGAAACTGGTGCCGGGAGGCATGCGTGAAGGATTGAGGCGTGGGCTTGCTGGTCCGGCCCCTGGCCGTGGTCGGGGATGGTGCGCCCCCGGTGGGGACAGCGCGGTTGATGGCGTATTTCTGTTCGCACGGAGAATAACGGAGGGCCTTGGAGGGCCGCGGAGCGTCAGGGGGATGTCGCGCAGGCTGATGCGGGTGTTGCCGTCGTGGCGGGTAGCGTCGCCGGTCCACCCGTGCGGCGATGCCGGGCGATTCATGGTGCGGCGGTGCCGGTTGTCATGCGCTTCGCGCGTAGCGCCCAAACGTCTTCCCTGTGGCCCTCCGCGACCCTCAGTTTTCCTCTGTGGTTACATGTCAGGACGATCCACCCGCACGCCCGCCGCCAATGACCCTCAATCAGCAGAAACGCAGACATAGCCTGTCCATGCCGCCGGCGTTCAAACCATCGGCCGCTTCCGCAAGAGGAGTTCGGTCAGCCAGGCTCTTATATGTCCCGCTATTGGCGGTAGTACTCCTGTATCATACGGTTCCTGGGAAATTTTAGCCGTTTTCCCGCAACAGTTGGCGCGGCCTGCGTTGGCTTGAGGAGCGACGGATCCGGCAGTTCTAACCCGGAACCGTGTCATGTCCTCGATCACGGGTGGCGGCGGATTGCTAGCCATGAACTTGGTGTCTTGGCGTTTCATCGGCGGAACCAACCTCACCGCCCACCGGTGTTGCGCACCCAGCACTGCCGGGAGCGGCTGCGCGGTTCCTGTTCAACGCCAAGACGCCAAGATACCGGGGCAACCCATCACCGGCCGGCCGGGTGGCGGCCTGTCATACGGTTCCCGGAAAATTTCGGCTATTTTCCCGCGACTCCTGGTGCGGCCTGCGGTGGCCTGAAGAGTGACGAAACCGACAATCTTTCCCGGAAACCGTATTACCTCCTATTCCGGCATCAGATGCCGCACCCGCGGCGCCACCTCCTCGGCCAGCAGCCGCAACGAGTTGTGCCAGGCCTCGGGCTGATCGATGTAGTCGAAGCCGAACACCAGCAGGGTGCCGAAGCCGCCGACATCGTGGTACACCCGCTCCAGCTTCTCCGCCACCGTGGCCGGCGAGCCGACCAGCCAGTTGTGCTTCGCGCAATAGGCCGGCGTGACATCGGAATCCGGCACCGACGGATCATGCTTGAGGTAGTCCAGGAATCCGAACTGCCCCAGCAGCGGCAGGAAGTATTCCCGCATCATCCGGCCCATCGCGCCGTTCACCGACAGCTCGAACGCTTCCTTGTCGGTGTTGGCGACGAACACCTCGCGCACCATGCGCCAGTCCCGCCGGTGCGGCTTGCGGCCGGTGCGCTTCGCGCCTTCCTCGACCGCATCCCAGTGCGTGCCGACATAGGCCGGATTCAGATTCAGGCTCAGCGGCAGGAACCCGTGCTCGCCGGCCATCTTCAGCGTGTCGGAGTTCTTCGACAGCCCGGCGACGCCGATGGGCGGATGCGGCTGCTGCAGCGGTTTCAGGTGCGGCTTGAGGAACTGGAACATCGTCTCCGGCTTGGTGACGTGCCAATATTTGCCTTTGTAGTCAAAGGTCGGCTCGTCGCTCCACAGCCGCAGGATCATGTCCAGTGATTCACGCGTCATCTCGCGGTTGATGCCAGACATGCCGTCCACGTTGAACATCGCCCAGTCGCTGGGCAGGCCCGAGGCCGCGACGCCGAACATCAGGCGCCCGCCGGACATATGGTCCAGGATCGCCACGCGGTTCGCCAGTTCCGCCGGGTGATGATACGGCAGCAGGAAGCCGCCGGGACCGATGCGCAGCCGCTTGGTTTGCAGCAGCGCCTGCGCCACCAGCAGGTCCGGCGCCGGATGCGGTTCCCAGGGCGAGGTATGGTGCTCGCCGATCCACGCCTCGGAGTATCCGAGTTCGTCGCACCAGCGCATGGTCTGCAGATCCCAGTCCACACCCGCCTTCAGGTCGCATTCCGGCGGATGGGAGGGCATCGCGAAGTAGCCGAATTCCATGGGGTAGTCCTCCTGTTATGACTGTGCTGGCGCATTCTCGGGCGCCTGGAACCGACAGCAGACCATAACTGTAACGCCCGTCAACCCTAATCGGTACGATCGGTGCATAAATCCGGGTGTACCGCCCCCCTTGCCCTCACCCCCCTGACCCGTGCTAAGCACCTCCTGGGAGATCGGCGGTGGACGGGCGCCTCGCCAACCCGGTCAGGTCCGGAAGGAAGCAGCCGCAACGGGTCACCGCTCGGGTCGTTTGTCGGTCTCCCACTCGTTTTTTCATGCCAAGCCTGTCCCCGGCGGGGGCGATGGCCAGGTGATCGCCCTTCATGTCTGGCCTGTTCCAGGACGATCCTGCCGTTCCAGATGACACGCCGCCGGTGCCCGATGGCCCCGGCCTGTTTGGCGGCGCCGTGTCGCCTCCCGTCCCGGAGCCGCTGCATGCTTCACCCTACCGTGTGCTGGCGCGGAAATACCGGCCGACCACCTTCGACGACCTGATCGGGCAGGAGACGATGGTGCGCACCCTGCGCAACGCCTTCGCCGCCGGGCGGGTCGCGCATGCCTTCATGCTCACCGGCGTCCGCGGCGTCGGCAAGACCACCACCGCCCGCATCATCGCCCGCGCGCTGAACTGCATCGGCCCCGACGGCACCGGCGGCCCCACCGCGGACCCGTGCGGCGTCTGCGAGAACTGCGTCGCCATTCTGGCCGAGCGCGAGCCGGACGTGTTCGAGATGGACGCCGCCTCCCGCACCGGCGTCGACGACGTGCGCGAGATCATCGAGGTCAGCCGCTCCCGCCCGATGAAGATCCGCACCAAGGTCTTCATCATCGATGAAGTCCACATGCTGACCCGCAACGCGTTCAACGCGCTGCTGAAGACGCTGGAGGAGCCGCCGCCGCACGTGAAGTTCGTGTTCGCGACGACTGAGCTGCGCAAAGTACCGATCACCGTGCTGTCGCGCTGCCAGCGCTTCGACCTGCGGCGGGTGCGGATCTCGGAACTGCAGCAGCACTTCGCCCGCATCGCCCAGAAGGAGCAGGTCACGGTCGAGCCCGCGGCGCTGGAGCAGATCGCCCGCGCCGCCGACGGGTCCGTCCGCGACGGGCTGTCGATCCTGGACCAGGCGATCGCCCAGGCGGAAGGGCCGATCACCGGCGCCCAGCTCGCCGACATGCTGGGCCTCGCGGACCGGGAAGCGGTGTTCGAGCTGATGGAAGCGGTGATGGCCGGCAAGCCCGCCGCCACTCTGGCCGTCACCGACCGCGCGTATGAGCACGGCGCCGACCACGGAACCTTGCTGCAGGACCTGTTGGAGCTGCTGCACACGGTGACCCGGCTGAAGACCATCCCCGGCCTGCGCCACAGCCAGGACCTGCCCGAAGCCGAGCGCACCCGCGGCGCCGACCTGGCCGATCGGCTGGCGGTGCCGGTGTTGTCGCGGGCCTGGCAGATGCTGCTGAAAGGCGTCGCCGAGGTCGAAACCGCCCCCGATCGGCGGGCCGCGGCCGAGATGGTGCTGATCCGCCTGTGCCACGTCGCCGACATGCCGACGCCGGGCGACCTTGTCCGCAAGCTGTCCGGCAACGGCGGCGGCCAAGGCAACAGTACAGGCGGGCCGGACCTGCCGGCCGGTGACGGCGGCGGTGGCGCGCGTGCGGTCGCCAACGGCGCGCCGGTGGCGGCCTCCGCGCCGGCCCCCGCTGCGGCGCCGCGGCTGAGCAGCTTCCGCGAGGTTGTCGCCCTGGTGGCGGAACACAAGGAGCCGATGCTGCACGCGCACCTCCTGCACTCGGCGCACCTGGTGCGCTTCGCCCCGCCGGTGATCGAGCTGCGGCCGGAGCCGGATGCGCCGCGCGACATGGCGCCGAAGCTGGCGGCGCTGCTGACCGAGGCGACCGGCACGCGCTGGACCATCGCGCTGTCCGCTGCCGCCGGCGAGTCGACCATTGCCGAGCAGGGCAATGCTGCCGATATGGCACGACGGACCGCGGCGGCGGACCATCCGTTGGTGCGGGCGATCCTGGACGCATTTCCGGGGGCGCGCATCGACACGGTGCATGATAAGACCGCCGATGCGTATGGCCTGCCCGCGACGGTGCCGGAGGTTCCCGACATGCCGGAGTTTGCGCCGCCCGACGCCGAGTACCTCGACGAAGATCCGATGGAGATTGATACATGAAGAACCTGGCCGGCCTGATGAAGCAGGCGCAGCAGATGCAGAGCAAGATGCAGGAAATGCAGGCCAAGCTGGAGACCACCGAAGTGGTCGGTGAGGCCGGCGCCGGGCTGGTCAAGGTGACGCTGAACGGCCGGAACGAGCTGCGCGCCATCAGCATCGACCCGAAGGTGATCGACCCGGCCGACGCCGAGATGCTGCAGGATCTGATCGTCGCCGCGCACAAAGACGCCAAGAGCAAGATCGAGGCTATCTCGGCCGAGGAATTGCAGAAGGTCACCGGCGGCATGCAGCTTCCCGCCGGCATGAAGCTGCCGTTCTAGCGGCCAGGTATCAGGGCTCAGGTGTCAGAAGAGGATTGGCACAGCGGTCCTGATCCACTCTGACGCCTGAAACCTGAAACCTGAAACCTGTTGATGGGCGGACCCGAGATCGATCACCTGATTGGCCTGCTGGCGAAGCTGCCGGGCATGGGACCGCGCAGCGCCCGCCGGGCTGCCCTGAAGATGCTGCAACAGCCCGAGACCCGCATGTTGCCGCTCGCCGCCGCCCTGACCGAGGCGGCGCGCCGCGTGCGGCCCTGCGCCGATTGCGGCAACCTCGACAGCCAGGACCCCTGCACGATCTGCGCCGATCCGCATCGCGACCGCTCGATGATCTGCGTCGTCGAGGGTGTCGGCGACCTGTGGGCGCTGGAGCGCGCGATGGTGTACCACGGCCTGTATCACGTCCTGCGCGGCACCCTGTCGCCGCTGTCCGGCATCGGCCCGGAAGACCTGAACGTCGCCACCCTGCTGTCCCGCATCACCGAGGGCGACGTGACCGAGGTGATCCTGGCCCTGGGCGCCACCGTCGACGGCGCCGCCACGGCGCATTGGCTGACCGACCAGTTGCACCCCACCGGCGTGACCGTCACCCGCGTCGGCCAGGGCGTGCCGATGGGCGGCGCGCTGGACGTGCTGGACGACGGCACCCTCGCCGCGGCCCTGCGCACCCGGCGCGCCAACTGACGCCGCACCGGGTGCGATCTATCGCGCGACCGAGGCCAGCCAGGCATCCCGGCGCAGAACCGTCCGGCTGACCAGGAACACGATCACCGCCAAGTTCATCAGGTTGAACAGAATGCCGGCGGCGAACGCCGGGCGGTAGGACGCGAAGACATCGACGATCCGGCCGGCGAACCAGCTGCCGAACGCCATCCCCGACATCGCGGTGAACAGCACCGTGGGAAGCCGCCACGCGGCCTCGTGCGACGGAAACAGGTCCCGGATCGCCACCGAGTAAGCCGGAATGATGCCGGAAAAACCCAGCCCGTAGGCGCCCGCGATGGCGAACAGCGCGGCCTCGTTCCGGGTGGTCATGAAGGCGGCGATGGTCAGCATCTGCAGCGTCGACCCCGCCATCACCGTGCGCAAGCCGCCGAAACGATCGGCGAAGGCGCCCCAGAACTGGCGCGAAACGAACGCGCAGGCGGTCAGCACCGACATCATCGCCGCGCCGGATTTAATGCCGATATCGCCGCAGAACGCAACAAGGTGCGACGACGGCAGCGCCATCGGCACGCAGCAGCAGAAACTGGCAAGGCAGATCAGCCCCATCACCAGGTTCGGCGGCAGGCCGGCCACCCGGTGGCTCTCCGGCCGGTCCGTCTGCCCGGTTTCCGCCGGTTTCGACCCGGGCGACGGATGCAGCAGCGCCAGTATCGGCAGGACCGTTGCCAGCACGACGGCGCCGTATCCCAGCATCGTCGCCTGCCAGCCGTAGCGCGCGATCGCCAGACCGAACAGCGTCGGCCAGATGATCCCGGCGACGTACTGTCCAGATGAGATCAGCGCAATGGCGGTGCCGCGCCGGCGGTCGAACCAGCGGCTGACATAGACGATCAGCGGCGCATACATCGCCCCGTTGCCCAGCAGGCCGATGAACAGGCCATGCCCGGCCAGCAGCGCCCAGATCGATCCCACGCTGGACAGCGCCAGGCCGCCCGCCATGCATAATGCGCCGAGCAGCACGGTCAGGCGGATGCCGATGCGGTCCGCCACCCAGCCCATCGGGATGCCGCCCACCCCGTTGCCGATCCACACCAGCGCGCTGGCCAGGGAGAGGACCGAGCGGTCGGTATGCAGCGCCGCCTGCATGTCGCGCAGGCCGACGATCACCAGCAGCGGCGAGCCGAAGGACACCGACAGGATCGCCAGGGTCAGCAGCGCCGCGCGCCAGGACGGTGGGCCCTCGATGCTGGCGGCGGGATCTCGTTGCATCCATCCATCCTCCCCGGTGCTGCCCCGGCCCCTGTTTCCCGGGGCGGTTGCTTGTGTCGGGCAGCGACCTATAACCCTTAGCGACGAACCACCGGCGAGAGCAACCGGCGCCCCAGGAGATGCCCATGCAAGAACCGACCGGCCCATTGAAAGGGCTGCGCGTTTTCGACCTGACCCGCGTGCTGGCAGGCCCCACCTGCGTGCAGATGCTGGCCGATCTCGGGGCCGACGTGATCAAGATCGAGCGGCCGGGCGCGGGCGACGATACGCGCGGTTTTGCGCCGCCCACCATGCCGGGCACGCAGGAAAGCGCCTATTTCGTCGGCGTCAACCGCAACAAGCAGTCGGTCACTCTTGATATCGCCCAGAAGGAAGGCCAGGAAATCGCGCTGAAGCTGATCGCCGGCTGCGACATCCTGGTGGAGAACTTCAAGGTCGGCGCCCTGGCAAAATACGGCCTGGGCTACGAACAGTTGCATGCGAAATTTCCTCGGCTGATCTACTGCTCGATCACCGGCTTCGGCCAGACCGGGCCATATGCCCCGCGGCCGGGCTACGACAGCCTGATCCAGGCGATGGGCGGCGTCATGAGCCTGACCGGCGAGCCGGAGGGGCTGCCGCAGAAAGTCGGCGTGCCGGTGGCGGACCTGTTCGCCGGGCTGTACGGCTGCATCGGCATCCTGGCGGCGCTGCGCCATCGCGACCTGACCGGACAGGGACAGCAGATCGACATCGGCATGCTGGACACGCACGTCGCCTGGCTGGCCAACCAGGGGATGAACTACCTGGCGACCGGCGAGAACCCGGCGCGGCTGGGCAACCAGCATCCCAACATCGTGCCCTACCAGGTGTTCCCCACCGCCGACGGCCACATGGTGCTGTCCATCGGCAACGACCCCACCTTCAAGCGCTTCTGCGAGGCGTTCGAACTGACCCACCTGCTGGAGGACCCGCGCTTCGCCACCAACGCCGCCCGCGTCGGCAACCGCCAGCTTGTCACCGACACGCTGACGCCGGTGATGCAGCAGCATCCGACCGCGTGGTGGATCGAGCGGCTGGAGGCGCTGAAAATCGGCTGCGGGCCGATCAACAAGCTGTCCGAGGTGTTCGCCGATCCGCAGGTGGTGGCGCGCAACATGGTGCTGGAGATGGCACACGGCTCCGGCCAGACGGTGAAGGTGATCGCCAACCCGGTGAAGCTGTCGGAGACGCCGGCCGACTACCGCCTGCCGCCGCCGCTGCTCGGCGAGCACACCGACAAGGTCCTGGCCGATCGGCTAGGGCTGGATGCGGCGGCGCTGGCGGCACTGCGGGCGAAGGGGGTGGTTTAGGGCTTGGAGAGAAACAACCGATCCGCCGGAGCGGACGCACCGGCCCTCCCGCGTCATGGTCCGCGAAGGTGGGCCATGACGCGGAGAGGACGGTGCCCCGCATCCAATGACGCGGTTATTCCCTGACGGGCCCTTTGCCGCGATCAGCGCCGCGAGGCGTGGTGGTGGACCTGTGCCCACCATGACGTCGTGGCAACGGCCGGCGCTCTTCTGACGCCAATGGCCGCAGGCACGCC
This sequence comes from Rhodopila globiformis, assembly GCF_002937115.1. Taxonomy (GTDB): domain Bacteria; phylum Pseudomonadota; class Alphaproteobacteria; order Acetobacterales; family Acetobacteraceae; genus Rhodopila; species Rhodopila globiformis. The sequence goes on from NZ_NHRY01000048.1 coordinate 14,064, forward strand.
TGTCCCGGCCAGCGCATCGAGCAGGCGGACGCTGTCCGCGCCAGCCGTGGAAAGGGCACATCGCGGCGCGCCGGCTACTCAGCCGCTGCCACCAGCGGCGGTGCCTCGATATAGCCCCGGGCCAGCCGCCGCCCGGTCTCCCGCAGCAGCTTCCGGTCCTGCTCGGGCGTCTTCGCCGGCGGCACCGTCACGACCGTGTCGTTGCAATAGGTCGGAATGACCGCGCCATCCTGGCGGAACAGGCCAGCCGGTTCGTTGCCGTCCTTCACCGCCCGGATCCCGCGGCGGATCTGGTTCCGGAACATCGTGATGCCGCGGTCGGTCGTCCCCAGATGCTCCAGGCCATGCACCGCGATCGGCCGCTGCGACACCTGTGCCTCGAAATCCGCCGGCCGGCGCTGGCTTTCCTCATACGTTCCGGCCGCGATCTGCCCTGGCAGCATGGTGCCCCGATCGGCCCACCAGGCGGGGGTGACAACGCCTTCCGTCTCGCTGACGTGCCGCAACTCGATCAGCATCGTGCTGGTGTCGTCCAGCGGCACGATCCAGCGGCTCATCATCGGGCCGCTGAACGGATGCGGCTGCTGGCCGCTCTCCCACACCGGCGCGACCTGCTGGAGATTGGGCAGCACGTTCTCGACCATGCGCGCCCAGATGTTGTCGCCGACACGGCGCGTGGCGACGTAGATGATGCCAATCGGCGTCTCGGCAAAGTCGAGCTCCGGCAGGACGCCGAACTCGTCGGTGAATACCGCGCCGCTGACGATGGTGTGCAGGAACGCGGTGTGCACCGCATCCATGGTGTTTTCGAGTATCTGCAGCCAGTTGCACGGATAGAAATACTTCTGCCCGGGCATCAGCCGGTAGCCGGGACGGATGAAACTGTCATAGCGCGGGAACGCCGGCATCCGGTCGGGCGGCCCCATGTAGCCGAACACCAGCCCGTGCGCCTCATGCACCGGATAGGCGCCGTGGCAAAGCCGATGCTTCAGCGTACTGTCCGGCGGTTCGCCCGGCGTCTCCAGGATCGTGCCGTCCACGTCGAACAGCCAGCCGTGATAGCAGCAGCGGATCCCCGTCGCGCCCACCAGGCCGAACTCCAGCGACGTGCCGCGGTGCGGGCAATGGCGCTCCAGCAGCCCGACCTCACCCCGGCCGTCACGGAACACCACAAGATCCTCGCCGAGGACCTTCACCGCCAGCGGCAGGTCCCTGAGGTCATCGGAATAGCAGACCGGCTGCCAGAAGCGGCGCATGTATTCCCCGCAGGGGGTATCGGGGCCGATATGCGTGAGTTCGGCATCCTCGGCCGGAACGTGGCGATGATGATAGCCACTGTATGGTTTCTTCAGGAACGGAGCCCTGGTCACCATGGCAAGCCCCTCCCATATATTTTGCGATCGAATTAAATTTCAGTGTTTGTATAGTGTTCGATACTGACTCTCCGAGACAGGTGATGACAAGTTCCATCACAGCATCCGGCAATCACGGTCGCGCTGCCGTCGCATGATGGGGCAAGACCGTTCATCATCCGCCTGATAATGCCTGTCCGTAACCCACTCCGCTGGAACCCGCTCGGCTGGCTCGCGGCTGAATCACGACGGCAACGCTCGTTACCGCGATTGAGGCCCGGGTGGGAGTTACCGCACTCTTGAAACACCAGACCGCGACGCGGTTCCGGGCGGGTTTGGCGGGGGTCGGGCAGGCAATCCGCCCAGCCGGTCCGGGGCTGCCACCGCTTCAGGCCAGTCGCAGGAATCCTCAGTAAACCACTCGCGGACTCCGCGACCGGCAGCGCGATCCTGCGCTTGCTTTCCGGCAGGCGCGACCGCATTGTGCGGCGATAGCCCACGCAACAGCCGGACGGTGAGGTCGTGGACCCTGTATCGGTGCTGGTTTTGCCTGCCGCCTGTGCCGCATGGGATGCGGTGAAATCCGTCACCGGCAGCGTCGCGGAAGGCTTCGCGGGCGACAAGGTCAAGGCGGCCGGCCGGACCCTGAAATCCCGCGTTGCCGCGCGCTTGCCGCTGCCGGCCAACCATGACCTGCTACTCGAGATTCGGATGGCGGAACTGACCGCCGCCGACAAGGTCCGCCAAGCCTATACCGCCTATCTCGGCCGCCTGCCCGAACGGGAGGTCGATGCGGCCGACAGGTGCTTCGCCGAGGCCATCACCGCGTTCCTGTCCGCACGCCTGAAGCCGCACACCAGCGGTTCCATCGACCTGGAGTCACTGACACCGGAACGGATCGCTCACGTCCTGGACACCATGATCGACGCGACCGCCGAAGGCGCCGCGCCGGGTCGGCCGCCGGCTCATGCCCATATCGAAGCCGCCTTCCTGGCCGACATCGAGCAACAGACCGCGTGCCGCGCGACCACGATCTTTCAGGATTGCTTCTACGGCCGGACAGGCGACGCCCCGGCGCCATCATGGTACGACATGGTGGCACTATACGTGACCGAGGCGTTGAAAACCAACGAGCGCTTCCGCTCGATCTTCTTCGCCGCGGAGTTCGTCGATCTCAAGCAACTCATCGTCGCGCTGGATGCCCGCATCGCCACGTTTCTGGACAGGGGCGTACCGTCCCTGCTGGAAGCCCTGCGCGACATCAAAAATGACACGGCCGCGACCCGGGCCATCGCCACCGATATCCACGCCAAGGTGGAAAATACCCACGCCAAGGTCGAAAACCTGGAGGCGCTGGTCCGCCAACTGCTCGCCCAGTCGGCGTCCCAGCCGATGGAGCAACGCGCCGTCGCCGCCGCCGTCACCGACATCGCCCGGCAAAGCGACGCTGGCGACACGAGACTCGCCCGGGCGCTGGACCTGCTCGCGCAGGACAGGATCGCCGAGGCCGAGGCGCTTCTGCAATCGGTCGCCGACGAGAAAGCCGCCCGCATCCGCGAGGACACCAGGGACGCCATCGCCGCATACCGGAATCTGGGCGCCATCGCTGGCCTGCGCGACCCCGCCCGTGCACTGGACCATTACGAGAAAGCCCTCGCGCTGGACCCTGATGACCGGGACAGCCTGCTCTGGGCCGCCTGGATACAGAACGATCGCGGTGACCGGGCCAATGCGAAAGCCCGGTTCGACCGGCTGCTCGCGCTCGCCGCGGACGATCCGGATAGCTGGCACGCCGTCTGGTCACTCATCGGGAGCGGCAACGTCCTGCTGGCCGAGGGCGCGCGCGACGAGGCGCTCGCCGCCTACCGCCAGAGCCGCGACATCGCCCAGCGTCTGGCCGAGAAGGACCCCGGCAACGCCGGATGGCACGTGGACCTGCTGTGGTCACACTGGCGGCTCGCGCGTCAGGGCGACGACGCGTGCCGCCGATGGGGCCTGATTGTCAATGGATTGAAGGCGCTGGCAGCGAACAACCGGCTGACGACGTATCAGGCGGGGTTTCTGCCAGTGGCGGAAGCAGAGTTGCGCAAGTGCGATGAAGGACCCGGGGCGCCCGAGCCCGCCCGGTCTTGACCCGGCGCCCGTCGGTTGCTCGAGCCCGCATTCTACTGCCGCAACAACAACCCCCGCGCCTGCGCAATCGTCACCCGAGCCCGCTCCGCCAGGTCCGCATCCGTCGCGCTGCTCACCGGATGCGCGATCACCGCGAACGCATAGCCCGGCATCCCCAGCACGCGGCTCATCAGCTCCGCCGCGCTGACGAACCGCTCGGTCATCACCGCGACCGCCGGCACCCCCAGACGTTCCGCCACAATGGAGTCATGCAGACTGCACGACGAGCAGCTGCCTCAGTCGCCGATGCCGGTCACCACCGCATCCCAGTTGGCGATTTCCCCCACGATGTAGGCATCCGCCGGCGCGCTGTAGTTCGACTTCACCCGGATCGCCACGTCGGCCACGCCGAATTCCTGCCGCAGCATCCGGTCGAGGTGGGCAAAATACCCCTTCGTCCCCTCCTTGCCGTTGGAAATGATCCCGACCGTCTTCCCGCGCAGCGACCCCGGCCGCTTTGCCGGCTGCCCCAGCGGCGGCGCCTTCTCGTGCGTCGGATCGAGCACCTGGAAACCCATCGCCTGCTCCCCGTTGTCAGTGGCCCCGCATCAATGAAATGTCCGGCCGCCATCCACCGGCAGCGTGATCCCGGTCACGAACGACGACTCATCCGACGTCAGGAACAGGATCGCCGCCGCCAGTTCCTCCGCCGTCGCCGCCCGCTTCAGCGCATACCGCCCGGCGATCGCCGGATCGACCGCGCCCGAGGCCGCCCGCAGGAACCCCTGCGTCATCGGCGTGTCCACCGCCCCCGGGCAGACCACGTTCACCCGGATCGCCGGCGCCAGTTCCTGCGCGATCGCCTTGGTCATCGCGATCACCCCGCCCTTGGAGGCGACATAGGCGGTGCTCCCCGGCCCCGTCGGCATGATCCCGACCCCCGACCCGATATTCACGATCGTCGCCCGCCCGGCCGCAAGCAACAGCGCCGCCGCCGCCTGGATCACCAGGAAGGTGCCCAGCACGTTCACCGCCAGGGTGCGCGAGAACAGCTCCGGCGTCGTGTCGGCAATGCCGGCGGGCGAGAAAATGCCGGCGGCGTTGACCACGCCATCCAGCCCGCCCATCGCCTCGGCCGCCGCGGCGACCGCCCGCGGCACCGCCACCGCGTCCGACACGTCCGCCGCCACCGCGACGGCGCCGCAGCCCCGCGCCACGGCAGCCGCGTCCGCCTCGCTGCGGTCCAGCACCGCCACCGCCGCGCCTTCCTGCCGGAACAGCCGCGCCGTCGCGGCGCCGATGCCCGAGGCGCCGCCGGTGACGATGATTTTTCGTCCCTTCAGACGATCCATTGGGTTCCTCCCTGCTTACGGAGCGCAGTCGACGCAGGCGCCGATGGCCCGCGTCACCGCCTGGCTCTTGTGCCCGAGCCACGGCGGGATCACCGCGCCGAACCCGCCCGCCGGGCCGCCGGCGGCGACCACCAGCAGGTGCCCGGGCGATTCCAGCGCCGGATAGATGCTGTCGCCGCGATCCCGCACCACCGCGCCCTTGCCGACATCGGCCCACTCCCGCCGCGGAATCCGCGCCCGCTCATGGATGAAATCGGCGACGTCGGCCTTGCTCCAGCCAGCGCGCTGCAGGTGCTCGCGCAACTGCTTCGGCACGACGATCGCGTAGTTGCCGGCGTGCAGCGAGTAATGCCGCAAATTGGCGCGCATCTCGGCGGCGAACGTCTCCAGGATCTCCCGCGGCTCGGTCGTCCACTCGTTCATGATCTGCCGCGGCGCGCCGGCCGCCATCACCGTCACCGCCGCGGCCCCCGGCGGCACCCCGCGAGCCTGCGCCAGCGGCAGCCAGGTGGAGTCCTCCTCATCCTCGGCGACGCAGTAGGTGACCTTGCCCGGATGCCCGAGCGTCGAGCGGTCGATCTGGCCGGGCCGCACGTCCAGGATGTTGATCAACGCGAGCCGCAGCGCCCGGCCAATCACGGCGGTGGCGCGGCTGGCGTTCCCCAGCGCGTTGAACCCCCCGCTCGCCCCGATCTCCCGCCGGATCGGCCCGTTCAGCACGACGAACACCGCGCAGCCGCCGGTGCTCGCCGTCGCGCCGTGCAGCAGGAACCTTTCGTCCAGCATCGCCTCGAACGCCGTCAGCACCACCGGGAAATGCATCGGCAGGCAGCCGGCCATCACCGCGTTGATCGCCAGCTTCTCCGCCGTCACCGCCTGCGCACGCACCGGCTCGACGCCGATAAGCTGCTCGGGCGGCGTCATCGCCCAGTCCAGGCACGCCGCCACCGCGTCCCGCGTCGGCGGCACGATCGGCAGGCCGTCGGTCCAGCCGTTGGCGTGGTAGAGTTCCTGGACGGCGAAGATGTCCTCGGCGTCGTGGGTCTTGGAAGTCAGGTGCACCGGCGCTCGCCTGTTGTTGCCTGGACGTCGGGCCCAGCCAAGCACGGGACGGACGCGGAGTCACGCGGCCGGCCATCCGCGCGCCTGCTGTTGTCGTGCGCGGCCGCAATGATCCGGGACCCGGTTTCCTAAAGAAACGTCCTGGCCTATACACCGGGCATGCTGCTGATCGATACGCGCCTGTTCGTCCGGTCCGTCCGCCCCGCCGCCGTGGCTGCGCCATTCCCGCACGAGCGGTTCGGCCACGACGCCGTCCGGGCTCGTTACTTCCTTGACCAGCTTCCCGGCCGCGCCTGGCTGATGCAGGCCCTGGCCGAGGAACTGACCGGCCGGCCTGGCCTGCCGCCTTGCAACTGGTGGTATCCGGACGATTTCCTCGATGCCGCCGCCGGCCTGATTGCCACCGGAATCCTGCCCGTCGCCCGGACCGTTCCGGATACCGCGGCGCTGGTTTTCGACCCGGTCCAGCCGACGGCATGGGATGATTACTCGGCCGTTGTGTTCTCCTCCGGGGCGGTGGCGGATACGTTCCTGCGCCATGCGCTTGTCGCGAAGCCGGCCGTCGCCGCGTTCCAGCAGGCCTATGCGGCGCTGGCGGCCGACGGCACGCCGGATCCGGCCAGCGTGCCGCCCTGGGACGGGGGCAATCCGGCCCGGGCGCTGGCGCCGCTGCTGGCCACGCGCCGCCTCGTTCTGGTCGCCACCCGCCGCCATGCCAGGCCGGACAGAATCCTGGACTGGCGGCTGCAGGTCCAATGGCTGGAGCGGCACGGGCCGGGCGTTCCCGTTACTGTGTCGCCGCCGCCGCCGCGACAGGCCCCGGTGTCCCCAGCCTCCCCGCCGCCCACCCAGCCTGCGCTGTCCGCGGCGCCGGCCGTGTTGCCGCCCCAGGGGCAGACGTTGCAGGCGGCGGCCAGGGACGGCACGCCGTTCTGCGAGGAATGCGCCAGGGCGGCCGCGGCCCTGGCCGCCGCCAGCGCGGCCGGGCAGGCCGGGGCACCCGCCAATGGCTGATTCCATCACCGCGTCCTTTGACGCACTTCGGCGCGACCCGGCGGCCCGCGAGCGCGCGATCCGGGTGCTGTGGAACCTTCCGGCGCAAGCGGCCCCACCACGGCAGGCCTATCTCCATGCCATCATCGACACGGCGCGGGACGAGCGGATCTATCCGGCCCTGCGGCGGCTGGCGGCAACCGAGGACGTGGTCTGCCTGTACCAGGGCGAGGCGGCGCGGGAACTCGCCTCGGTGGCGCCCTATCTGGTCAGCCTGGGGATTTCGGACCGGGTCTTCGACTGGCTGTGGCACGAGGGCTGGGGCGACCACTGGGGGATTTTCGTCTGGTCCCTGGTCTCGGTCAGCACGCTGCGCGACCATTTCCGCCGCCTGACGACAGTGCAGACCGAGGACAACAGGCGCCTGCTGTTCCGCTTCTACGACCCGCGGGTCCTGGGCGTGTTCCTGCCGACCTGCGACGCCGGGCAACTGAAGGCGATGTTCGGCACCGCCGTCAGCCGGTTCCTGGTGCCGGCGCAGGACGGCGCGCGGCTGGATGCGTTCCATCTGGAGGGTGCGGCGCTGGTGACGGCGACGCACGCCATTGCCGGGTAGCCCGCAGGGCGAGGGCCGGCCCGGGCGCGGGAAGCGGACCGGCACATATTACACCAACGGCCCGGACCGATGACCCATGTTGTGTTGCGCCGCCACGACCGGTTCCTGCCGGCCAGCCTGCGTGCCCGGACCGGGCCGGCGGAACCGTCGCGTATTTGCATTCATTTGCGTTCATTTGCGGTTCCTATTATTCCGTGGTAATAACATTCACGCTGCGTCCCGGCCTGAGCGCCGGCCGTCGTGCCATGGCTGGTTGAGAGTGCCGGATTGGGGAACCGCAAATGAACGCAAATGGCAGCCGTGCGAACATGGCAGCCCGTGCCAGGCCAGCCGCTTCACCGGAGGCAAGCCTTGCTCACACTGCGGCCCCTGGCGCGATCAAAGCGGGACGATTCGCCCGCAGGGATCGGTCATCGGACCGGGCCCCTGGTGATATAGTGATACCGGCGTGAGCCTGGCGGACCTGGAACCCGCCGTCAGGCCACCTTGAACACCCGCATCGCCTCGTCGCCGTAGTGGTTGATCACCTTCACCGCCACGCGCCCCTGCTTCGGCGGCGCGAAGGGGCGGCTTTCCGTGCGGTACAGGCTGGCCCAGGCGTCCTGATCCACATCCGCCTTCAGCGCCGCTTTCAGCTTCTCGAACGGGTCCTTGCCGCCGAGGAAATAGGCGTGGCGGACGAAGAAGCTGTCGCCGTCGTAGTCGGTGTCGATGAACCAGCAGGCGACGTCGTCCTGCACCCGGCCGGAGCTGCGGACCTCCCCGGTCGTCGGGTCGAAGATATCCACGCCGAGCAGCCGCACCACGCACAAGCCGGCGGCGTCGCGGTCCAGCGTGATGTCCGGCTCGCCGAACACCACGAACAGGTTGCCGCCGCCGGCCTTGTAGGCATCCGCCGCGTGCAGTTCCTGGCTCATGCGCGCCTTCAGCACGGTCAGCCGCCCGAGATTCATGGTGGTTTCGCCGACCTGCGGATCGAAGGCGAAACCGCAGACGATTAGGGCGTCGGCCCAGTCGCGGCAGTCCCGCGCCGCCGCGCGCACCAGTTCCTGGCCGACGGTGCCGTATTCCGGGCCAATGACGATGGCGGCGCGGCGCGGCTGGCCGGCTTCCTCGTACGTCGCCTCGGCCGCGACGGTGCCCTGGCCGGGCCAGGGGCGGATGGTGGCGAAGGTCAGGCGTTCCTTCTTTTTCGTGTTCTGCACCCCGGCCTTCGCCAGATTGTCGAGCACGGCGGTGACGAAGTCGCTGCCGGAGTCCGGCACGCCGTCCGGTTTCGTGCGCAACTTGTGGCGCGGCGGCAGGGGTTCGCCGGTTTCGGCGGCCAGCGCCTCCAGGATCGCCGTGTCCTCGGCGTCGGTCGGCAGCACGCGGTGGGGCGAGAGGCTTTCCACCGTGAACGGGCCGGTGACGCGCACCGAGAACGTTCTTGGCAGGAAAACCGGGGGGTCAAGGGTGTTGGCGCACTCTCCCCACCTGCCACCGTCCCACCTGCCATCACCACGTTCACGTAATGCTTGCACCCGGTTAGACTGCGTTGATAAACTATTATATGCGAATCGCTCGCTTCCCCGCCGGGCGGGGTCCAAAAGCGGCCGGACCCAGATAGGTAAGGTTGATTTATGGAAACAGCGAACGTCGTGCTTCTGACTGTTGCCTATGGCTGTCTCACCATTGGTTACGGATGTCTCGCCATAGTCCATCTGTTTGAAGTGCTTCGGTTGTAACAGAAGGGGATCGATTCGCCGATCCCCCTTTCTATGTCTGCTCCGCCACGAGGCGCAGCCGATCGCGCACGGTGATGCCGGGGGCGATGACCAGGAAGGCATCGGTGAAGCGGGAGGAGCCCCGCTTCTTCCGGGCGGCGTTCAGCGTCTGCCAGGCGATCAGCATCGCCATGACGGTGGTCTTGCCGGCGCCGGTGGCCAGCTTGAAGGCGATGCGCAGCAGGCCGGGATTGGCCTCGGCGTTCAGCGTGCGCAGCCGGTCGAGTTCCAGCTTTGGCGCCACTTCGGCCAGCCAGATCGCGGTCTCCGCGGCTTCGATCTGGCAAAAGAACAACCGCCGCTGCCGGTCGGGATCGCGCCAGTAGCGCAACAGGCGTGCGGTCACCGGGGTGACGGTCCTGTCCAGGCCGGCATCGCCGAGGCTCCGCCAGGCGGCGACTTTCGACCGTACTTCGTTGATGTAGTCGTTCGAGATGGGGGTGCCCCAGCTGTCGTCCAGGTCGAGGCTGCCCTGGTCCGCCTGCTTGTGCTTGCTCGGCGGCACCGGCACGATGAACGCGCTGCTGCGCCGGCCCTCGGCATGGATGCCGGTCGGCACGCCGTTTTCGTCCAGCACCCAGTGTCGTTCCGGGGCAAGAAAGGGCGAATTGAGGATCGGGTTGTCTATGACTGGTCGTGGCACGCGCCGATCATGACACGCTACGGTTGATCGGCCAAGATTCTATTGCGAGACTATTCGCTTTTGCCTCTGCCGTCTTTTCCGGTGTAGCGTATCCTCATGTCGATCACCCTGACTCCCGACCAGCAGGAATGGATCAACGCCCGGATCGCGAGCGGTGAGTTCGCCTCGGTCGAGCAGGCGGTGCGCCAGCTGATCGATGAGCGGATCGCCGAGCTTTCCATCGAGGAAGACGATCTGGCCTGGGCGAAGCCGCTTGTCGATGAAGCCCTGGCCCAGGTCGAGCGCGGCGAGGTTCTGACCCGTGAGGAGCACCAGTCCCGAATTAAGGCCCTGCTTGCGTCGTTCAAGGACTGATGACCCGCATCATCATCGCGCCGGCGGCCGCGTCTGATACGCGAGACATTCTGATCGATCTTGCCGACAAGGCCGGTTCGCAGGTCGCAGCGAAATATGCCGGCTTGTTTGAACACCTTTATGATTGTCTCGAACTCTTTCCAGCCAGCGGAGCGCCGCGGCCGGCCTCTCGGCAAGGATGTTCGTATCGGCATCGTAGATCCCTACATCGTGCTCTACCGTCACACGATGACCATCGATGCCGTCACGGTGCTGCGCATCGTCCATGGACGACGACGGATAACCAAGGCGCTTCTTCGCCCACGGTTCGAACCGAATTAAGCGCCTCTGAAATCTGGCTGCAATTTGTTCTTGCTTTTCCCCACAACTAAGAATAGAAGACCACCAGGAGACCACACGGACATCAACGGACCCACCGCCATGCACCGCGCACCCGCCATCACCGCCGTGATCCTGGAGAAAGTCCTCGCCTTCCTCGCCCCGCTCTTCCTCGACGTCGCCGGCGACGCCGCCGCGGCGCGGGAGGCCGCCCGTGCCATGCTGGAAACCTACGACCCCCGCACCGACCGCGAACTGCGTCACGCCGCGCTGGCCATCGCCTTCAGCTTCGGCGCCCTCGACGCGCTCAGCCGCTCGCTCAACAGCGAGCTCACCGCAAACCAGGTGCTGCGCCTGCGCGGCAACGCCAACGCCCTGAACCGCGCCGCCCTGCAGAACGAGCAGGCGCTGGAAGCCCTGCGCGAACACCCCCAGGCCGAGGAACCAGCCGAAGCCGCCCTCGACCTGCCCGCCAGCCTGGAGCCCGCCGATCTTGCCGGTTTCGCCCGCACCCAGCCGGTTCTGTCACGCCAGCAGCGCCGGGCGCTGGAGCGCCAGGCGGAGAAGGCGCAGCGCCGGCAGCAGGAGCAGGACCGTCTTGCGCAGCGTGCCTCGGCGGCCGCCGCCCACAGCGGCGGGGCGATGCTGGTCGCGGCTCAGTAGCACCCGGCCAATACACCCGGCCAATACACCCGGCCATTAGCACCCGGTCAGTAACACCCCGCCTGGCGCGCCCGCTCCCGCACCAGCGCCAGCACCGATCGGCACAGCGGCATCGCCTGCCCGACCACCCCGCCCAGTTCCACCACCGCGCCCAGCAGTGCGTCGATCTCCATAGGCCGCCCGCGTTCAAGATCCTGCAGCATGGAGGTGCGGTGCGCGCCGACCTCCGCGGCGCCGGCGATGCGCTTGTCCACGTCGATGCCGAAGCGCACGCCCAGCGCCTCGGCCACCGCCTTCGCCTCCAGCATCATGCCGCGGCACAAGGCCCGCAGTTCGTCGTCGGCGATGAGGCGGTCCAGGGTGGCCGTCGTCAGCGCCGAGACCGGGTTGAACGCCAGGTTGCCCCACAGCTTCACCCACAGCTCGTCGCGGATCCGCGGCCGCACCGGCGCCTTCAGCCCGGCGGCGATCAGCGCGCGGGAGAACGCCTCGACGCGGGCGCTGCGTGACCCGTCCGGCTCGCCCAGGGTGAAGCGGTCGCCGTAGCTGTGCTCGATCACCCCCGGCTCGACGACCTCCGCCGCCGGATAGACGACGCAGCCGATGGCGCGGGAGGGATGCAGCACCGGCCACAGCCGCCCGCCGGGATCGACGCTTTCCACCACCCGGTCGCGGTACGGGCTGTCGAGGCCATAGAAATACCAGTACGGAATGCCGTTGATCCCGGTCACCACCGCACTGTCCGGTCCCAGCATCGCCGCGATCGCAGGCGCCGCCCCCGGCAGCCCGTGCGCCTTCAGCGTCACCACGACATAGTCGTGCACGCCGGCTTCCTCGGCCGAGGCCAGGCAGCGCGGATGCACCGTCACGCTTTCGCCTTCCGAGCGAAGCGTCACTCCGTTCGCCTGCATCGCCGCCAGATGCGGGCCACGGGCGATGAACGTCACGTCCACGCCCGCCTGCGCCAGCTTCACGCCGAGGAACCCGCCGATGGCCCCGGCGCCGAAGATCGCGACCTTCATGCGGTCAGCCCCAGCTTCTCCGCCAGGCCGATGCGCTGCAGCTTGCCGGTGGCGCCCTTCGGGATCTCGGCCAGGAAGACGATCTTGCGCGGCACCTTGAACGCCGCCAGCCGCCCGGCGCAGAAGTCGCGCAGGTCGGTGTCGCGCACGGTCACCCCGGGACGCAGCACCACCGCCGCGGCGACCTCCTCGCCCAGCTTGGCGTGCGGCATGCCGAAAGTCAGGCATTGCGCGACGGCGGGATGATCCGACAGCACCTCGTCCACCTCCAGCGGGCTGATCTTTTCCCCGCCGCGGTTGATCAGCTCCTTCAGCCGCCCGGTCAGGCGCAGGTAGCCGGCTTCGTCCAGCACGCCCTGGTCGCCGGTGCGGAACCAGCCGTTGGTGAAGGCGGACGCATTGGCGGCGGGATTGTTCTCATACCCGGCGGTGACGTTGCGGCCGCGGATCACCACCTCGCCCAGGGCGCCGGGCGGCAGCAATGCGCCCTCCTGGTCCATGATGGCGATCTCCGGCCCCGCAGCCACCCCAACGCACCCCGGATAGCGCGGCCGCGGCGGCAGCGGGTTGGAGGCCATCTGGTGCGACGCCTCGGTCATGCCGTACGCCTCGATCAGCGGCACGCCGAACGCCTTCTCGATCGCCGTCATCACCGGCCCTGGCATCGACGAGGAGGAGGAGCGGACAAACCGCAGCCGCCCGGCCTCGATCGCCTCCCGGTTGCGCGGCGCCAGCTCCAGGATGGCCTGGTGCATCGTCGGCACCGCGGTGTACCACGTCGGCCGCGCCTCGCTGAACCAGGTGAAGAAGCGGAACGCGTTGAACCCGGGCGAGCAGCACACCGCCGCGCCGGCCGCCAGGCTGCTGAGCGTCGCCGCGATCAGCCCGTGGATGTGGAACAGCGGCATGATGTTCAGGCAGACGTCGTCCGGCGTCAGCGCCAGCGTCTCGGCGATGTGGTAGGCCGAGGCGGTGATGTTGACATGCCGCAGCGGCACGATCTTCGGCCGCGAGGTGGTGCCGGAGGTATGCAGCACCAGCGCGACATCCTGCGCCTCGGCCTCGCCGGGATGCGCCGCGAGGCCGGACAGGCCCGGCGGCGGCTTCAGGGTGAACGCGCCGGCCGGCCCGTCCGCGTCGGGCACCAGGTCCACGACCGGAACGCCCAGGTCCGCCGCGACCGCGCGCGCCGAGGTCTCCATGCCCGCCAGGACCACCAGCGCCTTGGCCTGCAGGTCGGTCAGGTAGAAGCTGAACTCCTCGGCCTTGTAGGCCGGGTTCAGCGGCGCCGTGGTCGCCCCGCAGGCGATGGCGACGAAGCTGGACGCGGCCTCCGGCCCGTTCGGCAGCACCAGCGCCACCCGGTCGTTGCGGCCGATGCCCATCGTGTTCAGGTCCGCCACCGTCAGCCGCACCAGGTTCCGCAGGCCGCCATGCGTCAGCCATGCACGGTCCCGGGGGCGGCCGGGCGCGCCGATGGCGGGGGCATCGCTGGCCCCCTTGCGCAGCAATGCGGTCACCGTGTCGGCGGGGTACTCGGTCATGCGATCCTCCGGAAAAGACGCCGTTGCGCCGGGATCGTCCCGAAAACCATCCCGGCTGGCAAGCTTCGCCCAGCGGACGATGTGATGCGACCCGCGCCCGCCGACGACGTTAGGCCCCCGCACAATCCTGGGAGCCACCATGGCCGACGCCGGCGAAGAATCCCCACACCTCGACAAGAAGGAACGCCGCCAGGCGGCCGCCGGCGCGCCCATCGGCGCGCTGGTCATCCACGAGATCGTCCGCGACCAGGGCGAGGAGGAACTGGAACGCTCGTTCGGCGGCCTCGCCTGGTCCGGCGTCGCCGCCGGCCTGTCGATCGGCTTTTCCTTCCTGGTGCAGGCCGAGCTGCAGGCCCGCCTGCCGGATACGCCCTGGCGCGTCCTGGTAGCCGGGTTCGGCTACTCGGTCGGCTTCCTGATCGTCATCCGCCAGCAACTGTTCACCGAGACCACGCTGACCGCGCTGATCCCCGCCCTGACCCGGCGCAACCGGCGGACCATCCTGCTGACCCTGCGGGTCTGGACCATCGTCCTGCTGGCCAACCTGGGCGCGACCTGGGTGTTCGCCGGGATCTCCGCCGTGCCCGACGTTTTCCCCGGGGCGACACGAACGGCCATGGCCGAGCTGTCAGCCCATACAATGGTCGGCTCGTTCTGGCACACCGTGCTGACCGGTGGCTCGGCCGGCTGGCTGATCGGCCTGATGGTCTGGCTGTTGCCCGGCGCCGGGCCAAGCCGGCCGCTGATCATCATCCTGCTGACCTATGTGATCGCGATCTGCCAGTTCCCGCACATCATCGCCGGCTCGGTCGAGGCGGCGTTCGGCGTGATCACCGGCGCGGCGGCGTTCGGCGATTACGTCAGCCGTTTCCTGCTGCCGACGCTGCTCGGCAACGTCGCCGGCGGCACCATCCTGGCCGCGCTGCTGAACCACGCGCCGCTGGCCGGACGGCTCAATCCGGCCGATTGACGCCGCGGGCGCTATGGCCGGGCGGATACCTGGGTCGTGGTGCTGGTGTTCTGCGGCTTCGGGGGCTCGTCAGGGTAGGTGCGCTGGAAGGCGTTGCGCGGCCGCAGTCCGTCGTCGGACGTCTGGTGCAGATGCGCGGTCGCCCGGCGCAGCGCGTGCCAGGCCCGGACATCGTCCACGGTGACAAAGCCTTTGCCGTCCACGTCGATGCTGTGGAAATGCCGGGCAATCGTCGGATAGCCGGCCTTGGCTTCCTCCAGGGTCAGGTGGCCGTCATGCGCCTTGTTGGCCTGGGCGAAGTGTTCCTCCCATTTCCGGCGGACATGCGGCTTCACCGCCGCCGGAGCCGCCTGGGCCGCAGACTGGGCCGCAGACTGGGCCGCAGACTGGGCCGCAGACTGGGCCGCAGACTGGGCCGCAGACTGGGCCGCAGACTGGCCGGCTGGAGCCGCCGGGGCGGCGGCCGAGGCGGCCGGCGCGCCGTCGGCGGCGGCAGCCGGCAGGGCAAGGACGGACAGCGACAATCCGGGAACAAGCACGATGCTGAAAAGGCCACGCATGGGGGTCTTCCTGGTCTGAGTGGGGACCAGGCAAGACTAGTACACCTCGCCGGAAGAACGAACCCCATTTCGACGGCCGCTCACGCAGCGAGCGGCTTGCCGGTCATGGTCCACTTGAACGGCTTGGCGAGGGTGCGGTTGAAGTAGGCGATGAAGGCCTCGA
>NZ_NHRY01000049.1 GCF_002937115.1 Rhodopila globiformis
GTTGTTCGCAGCGGTCACGCCAACGGACCCCGGACGGCCCGGCAAATGGTCCTTGATCCGCTCCCACTGGTCGTCGCGCAAGGCATGTCGATGCATCGGTCAGCCTCTCCAAAGCTGACTGCCTATGAATCGAAGAACCGGGGCTGCTGGAATCGGGAAGCCGCTTGTTGATCAACGATTCCGCCGCACTGTTGCAGCCCAGACCCACTCGGCTGGCTCCAATTGACGACACGCCCTAGGCCGCATGCCGCCCAGCGGCCGTGTCAGCCCTCGACGGTGAAACCCGCCTCGCGGATCGCCGCCGCCACGGCCTCGTCCGACGCCGTCGTCTCCACCCGCACCTGCCTTGTCTGCAGATCGGCCTGCACCGTTGCCTTCTCGTCCAGGTCGCGCACGGCGCCGGTCACGGAACGGACGCAGCCGTCGCAATGCATGTCGGGCACGCGGAATACAGACATCGCACTCATCCTTCAGGCAGGTTATCCGCTGCTTATCAAGGCCCGGACGGGCCGGAAAGCAAGCGATAATCCGCCGACGTCTCCCCGCGCGCCGCCGCCTCCAGATCCCGCGCCAGCCGATCGGCGACGGCGACGCGATAGTGCAGGCCATCCCAGTAGTTGCCGTCGTTATTGGTGATCGGGCTTGGCAGCATGAAATCGACCACCTCGGTGTGCGGCAGGTCCCGCGCCATGCCGGCCACGCGGCGCTTGCACTCGTTCCACACCACCGCGGCCGCGCTGCCCGGCGGGGCCAGTAGGCGGTGGTTGTAGGGAGTGAAGAACAGGATCCGATGGGTTTCCGCCGGCAACCGCGACAAATCGTCGCGCAGCACCTCCAGGGCGGGGAAGCGCCACGTCTCCGGCGGCCCCGTCCGTTCGCCGAGCGGCACGACGACGCCGTCGGCCCGCAGATGCGCCAACGCCCGCGCCGGGTCGTATTGCGAGTCCGGCGGGACGAAGCGGGTGTAGCCGTCACGCCCCATGTCCGGCCGCTTCAGGCCGGTCAGCACGCCGAACTGCTTGCCGGCCTCCTGCACCGTGAACAGGTTGAACATCTCGCCATAGCCGCGCCAGCGGTCGCGGCCGTACATCCAGGCGGGAAACTCGCGCTCGGTCAGTTTCTGATAGCTGTCCCCGGTGGCGCACCAGGGGAAGTCCAGGCCGAGAAGGACGACCTTCGGCTGCTTGTGGGCGCGGCGGAAGACGGTGAACAGGCTGGAGATCTCGAACGGCGTCGCCGCGTTCATCGCCAGGTTGACGAAGCGGGCGCCGAACACCGGATCCAGCGCCGCGGGCCGCAGCAGGCGGCTGGTGGAGGTGCCCAGGATCGCGCTGTCGAACTGCGGTGAGCGTGCCAGCATCGGATAGGAGAAGCGCTGGTTGCCGGTGACCGGCACCCGGTCGAACGGCGGCGACAGCGGCAGCATGCCCCAGGGATCGACCAGCACGACGAACAGAAAGATCACGGCGGCACACGCCACCGTCGAGCCGGCCGCCAGCCGGAAGAAGCGGCGCCAGGCGGCCGGGGCTTGGGCCGGGGCGTCAGAACTGGAAGTAGATGAAGACATTGGGCAGGCGCCCCCCGACCAGCAACAGCAGATAGGCCAGCAGCGCGCCGGCCGGGACCGCCAGCCAGGGCGCCGGTCGCAGCCGGGCTAGCGCCGCGTCCTGGCTGACCGGCCCCAGCAGGGCGATGCCGGCGCCCGCCACCAGGGCGATGACGTATTCCCGGTCCAGCGACACGTGCCCGGCGCCGTGCAGCCCGGCCATGCTGAGCAGCATCTGCCCCGCATGGGTGAAATCCGGGGAGCGGAACAGCACCCAGCCCGCCATCACGAACAGCAGCGTCAGCAGCCAGGCCAGCGGCGTGGGCAGGCGGCGGCCGCGCGCCTCCCACAGGTGGTTCACCGCCAGGGCGCCGCCGTGCAGCCCGCCCCAGGCGACGAAGGTCCAGTTCGCGCCGTGCCACAGCCCGCCCAGCAGCATCGTGGCGATGACGTTCACCACCTGCCGCGCCGGGCCGACCCGGTTGCCGCCGAGCGGGATATACAGGTAGTCGCGCAGGAAGCGGCTGAGCGTCATGTGCCAGCGGCGCCAGAAGTCGCGCACCGAGACGGCGCGGTACGGGGCGTTGAAGTTGAACGGCAGCCGCAGCCCGAACATCAGCCCGAGCCCGATCGCCATGTCGGAATAGCCGGAGAAATCGAAATAGATCTGCAACGTGTACGCCGCCGTCGCCACCCAGGCACCGGCCGCGCCCAGCACGCCGTGCTGCGCCTGCCGGAACAGCGCGTCCGCCGGCATCGCCAACGTGTCCGCCATCGCGACCTTCTTGGTGACGCCGATGAGGAACAGGATGAAGCCGCGCGACAGGTTCTCCCACATCTGCGGCCGTTTCGGGTCCGCGTCGAACT
Organism: Rhodopila globiformis; assembly: GCF_002937115.1. Taxonomy (GTDB): domain Bacteria; phylum Pseudomonadota; class Alphaproteobacteria; order Acetobacterales; family Acetobacteraceae; genus Rhodopila; species Rhodopila globiformis. The sequence goes on from NZ_NHRY01000049.1 coordinate 2,414, forward strand.
GATAGATGATCTCGTTATGCCGCACCAACGGACCGGCGATCAGTTGCGGGAAGAAGGTGACGAACATGCAGAAGTCGAGGAAGCCGTAGATGTGCCGGTCGCCGCGACGCAGGTCGATCAGATAGGAGATCTTCTGGAACACGAAGAAGCTGATGCCCAGCGGCAGGATCAGCGACCACGGCAGCCAGGGCTCGCCGAGCAGGCCGAACACCGTGCCGCGCAGGAAATCGGCGTATTTGAACAGCGCCAGCGCCAGCAGGTTCATTGCCACGCCCAGCAGCGGAATCCATCCGCGCCGCCAGACGCCGAACCACTGCGCGATCAGCCAGTTGGCCAGCGTCAGGCCAACCAGCAGTGGCACGAAGCGCACGTCCCACCAGGCGTAGAAGCCGATCGAGGCCAGCACCACCACGGCCTGCCGCGCGGGGCGGTTCGCTGCGAGCGCATAATACAGCCCGAGCACGGCGGGCAGGAAGAAGACGATGAAGACCTGGGAGTTGAACAGCATCGGCGGCAGTGTACTCGCTGGCGGCAGGCAGCATGGGGCGGCGGATGGTCGGCACCGCACGCGGCATGGTGTGACGGACCGGGGCCCGTTCCGCAAGCCTCGGCGCGAGGGCGGGACCCTGCTGGGCAGCGTGGCTGGCCCGTTCGCGCCTGCACGATTTCGTTATCGAGGTGCATTGCATTGTCCTGGGATATGGCTTCAGGGGAGACGCCGATGCTGCAACCGCTCCGGCCGGCGGGACGGCTTGCATGACGAGCGGAAAGGGTGGCGGTTATGTAGCGATATTCCGGGCGCGGTGGTGTTGATCCGCACGGCGCCGCGATCGATGCCAGGCCAATGCGGGCGCAGGCCATTCGAAATCCCTTCTCTGCGTGCTCTGGTGCGCCCCGCTCTGCGCGCTCTGCGTTGCAAAAATGCGGTGCCGCAACAAAGAACGGCGTTGCCGGTGAGGCGCCCAACCTGAAACGCCGGTGGCGCCCCGGCCACCGCGATTCAACGCAGAGCGCGCGGAGCGGGGCGCAGAGCCCGCAGAGAAGAATTTATTGCGACCTGCGGTCACGGTTGGATGAATGGCGCCGGAAGCGGCCCTGCTTGCGCTGGACAGCCGCGCTGCCGGCGCCGGAGCCGCGGGCACGGCCTCCATTGCTTCCGGCCGGCATCCTGTCGCCGACGGCGACACCGGAGGCCTGCCTGGCCGGATGACGCGACAGATGGAACTGCAGGACTGGCCCAGGACAATGATCCTGATCGCGCTCGCTGCCTTGGGTGGTCTCGTTCATGACAATCTCGCCGGTCGGCCTGCCGGCGATCCCCCTGTTCAACCGCCTTGCGCTCAGTATCTGACAGCATGGTTCCGTCGCTCTTGCACACAAAACCGCTTGTGGTGGTTGGCGCCGCCAGTTGTTCCCTGTATCTGATACAGGCGCCGGCGCATCCAGGGCGGGACGCCCCTGTTGTGGACATACGTTTCATTCTTCTTGCCAGTGGAACGACATTTGTGCATCCATACGTTGAGACTTCAAGGCGATGGCTGCGCAGGCGCATCGACGCTTGGCTGCCTCGACAGGTCGAACCCGGCATTCCGCTTCCGAACAGGCAGATCATGCCGCCGTCCCACGAGACGTAGGCCGCAGCGGCGGTCCGCGCGCCGCCTGGCCGGCAGGCTTGCCGTTGCGTTGATAGCGGTCTGCAGCGCGAGCCGGGCATTGGCGTTCACAGCGCCATTCCAGACCGAGAGTCTGTTCTCCGTCGATCCCGGCCAAACCGGCTTCCGTGCCGTGACGACCTACACCCTTCAGCAGGGGTACGCCCTGTTCGACCTGCCTCGCTTCGAGGGGTTTTATCGCTTCCACAACGACATTGAAGTCGATATCGCCATACCGGTCGAGCTGAGCATTGGCAGCAGCACGTACTACAATTGTGGATCGACAACGGTGGTGCTGAACTACCGCATCCATGACAGCAGCAACGAATCCTGGATACCGTCAATCGGTGTGGGGCCGCAACTGAGCTTCCCGTCCGCGTTGGGCGACCACCACATCGGCACGAGCTACATGCACGGCTACCTGCCGCTGATAGCCGAAAAGGATTTCGGTCCATGGAACGCCGTCGGTAACCTGGCGGTGGGCATCAATCCTGGCAGCGGCGAGAAGAGCTATGGGTTCGCCGGCGCGTCTTTGACGCGGGAGATTACGCAGCCGCTTCGACTGGGCGCGGAGTTGTACTACCAGAGCTCCCCCCAGACAGGGCTGAAGGATGTTGTCGCCTTCAACGTCGGCGGGAAGTTAAAGCTCGGTAATAATCAACAGCTTTACTTCGCTGTCGGGCGCGGCCTGGTCAATGGCGCGAATGCCGACCGGTTCCACACCTACTTTGCTTACCAGATCAATTTTTGAACCGTGCGAATGCGCAGGCCGTCAGCCGCGGACTGGAAAGGGCTCCGCCGCCGCATCAGGCCGGATCAGCCGTAGCCTTTGCGTCTTCCTCGGTCTCGCCCGTATCGGCGTAGCCCCGGCGCGAGCGGAAACGTTCCGCAACGATATAGAACACCGGATTGAGCAGCAGCACCAGCACGGTCGCCGTCAGCATGCCGCCAATCACCGTCGTGCCAATGGCAATCCGCGCATGCGCGCCGGCGCCGGTGGCAATCGCCAGCGGCACGTTCCCCAGCGTGAACGCCAGCGACGTCATCAGGATCGGCCTCAGCCGCAGGCGGGCGCCATCCGCCGCCGACTTGACGATCCCTTCGTTGTTGCCCCGCACCCGGCGGGAGAAGGTAACCAGCAGGATCGAATTCTTCGCCGCCAGTCCGACCAGGATCAGCAACCCCACCTGGGCGAAGATATTCAGATCGAGCTGCCGCAGCCACAGGGCCAGCAAGGCGCCAAATACCCCCATCGGCACCGCCAGGATAATGACAAACGGCAGCAGCCAGCTTTCGAACTGCGCCGCGAGCACCAGGAAGATCATGATCACGCCCAGCGCGAAGATGATCGGCGCGTAGCCGCCGGTTTTCCGTTCCTGGTAGGCGACATCGGTCCATTTCAGCGCGTACTGGTGGCCAAGCTCGTTCTGCGCCAGCTTGCCGATGGCGGCGATCACCTGGCCCGAACTGGCATTGGGCGCATCCGTGACGTTCACCTCGATCGTCGGATACGTGTCATAGTGCCATACCGCCGTCGGGCCGGTCTGGAAATGCGTGCGCACCACCGAGCCAAGGCGCACCGGCCGGCCGTCGGCGTTCAGCACCGTCAGGCTGTCCAGGTTCTTCGGTGTCCGCCGGCCGCTGGCTTCGCTTTCGACGTAGACATGGTATTCATATCCGAAACGGTCGAACAGGTTGACGAAGGTTGAGCCCGTATACGTTCCAATCGTCGTGAACAGGTCCGACAGACTGACCCCCAACTGGGCGGCCCGCGCGCGGTCGACATCCAGTTGCAGCTCCGGCATGCCGCTTTCCGTCGTCGGCTCGGCGTGCGCAACCGCCTTGAGCTGTTGCACCTTGGCGATGAATTTGTCGGCCGCCTGGCGCAGGGACCGCCCGCCGCTGCCGCTGCGGTCCTCTATCTCGAACGTCAGGCCGCCTAGCGCGCCCAGGCCGGGGACAGGGGGCGGCTGGTTCGCGCGGATGATCGCATCCGGATCATCCGCGAAATGCCGCCTGACGTCCGCGATCAGGTCACCGGCGCTGACCGAACGCTGGCTCCAGGGCTTCAATGCGGGAAAGATCGAGCCAAGCTGCAGGCCGGCGACATTCGTCAGGTCGTTCTGGCCGGAGACCGACAGCGTATTGGCCACGCCTTCCTGCCGCCGGATCCAGCCCGCGACCCGGCGCTCCACCGCCTGGGTCCGGCCGAGCGTGGCGCCCTTCGGCAGAAGCACGTCAACGAAGAAAAAGCCCTGGTCCTCGATCGGAATGAAACCGCTCGGGACGATCAGCAGAAACAGGATCGCGGCGCCGACTACGGCCACAAGGCCCGCGATCGCGATCCAGACATGGCCGGACAGCCATTCGATGGCCCGCCCGTTCGCCGATTTCAGCCGCTCGAGCCCGGCGTTGAACCAGTCCACCGGCTTGTGCCACCATCGGGACTGCGTCCTGTTTTCGGACCGCTTCAGCAACAGGGCGCACAGGGCCGGCGTCAGCGTCAGCGATACAAGTCCCGACAGCGCGACGGCAACGGCAATCGTCAGGGCGAACTGGTTGTAGAACCGCCCGGTCAGCCCCGGAACGAATGCGACCGGAACGAACAACGCCAGCAGCACCAGCACCGTCGCGATCACCGGCTCGCCGACCTCCGACAGGGCCTGCTCGGCGGCCTGCTTCGGGTCCTTGCCGTCTTCGATGTTCCGTTGCACATTCTCCACCACCACGATCGCGTCATCCACGACCAGTCCCACGGCCAGTATCAGGCCGAGCAGGCTGAGCGTGTTGATGGAAAACCCGAACAGCGCCATCGGCATGAAGGCGCCGATCAGCGCGACCGGAATGGCGATCGACGGGATCAGCGTCGCCCGCCAGTTCTGCAGGAACAGGAAAATGACCGCGATCACCAGGACGATCGCCATGCCGAGGGTCTTGATCACCTCCCGGATCGACGCCCGGATCATCTGCGTGCGGTCAACCGTGATCGTATAGGTCATGCCGGGCGGAAATCGCTGTGCGGCTTCCTGCATCGTCTTGCGCACGCCGGCCATCACCTGCATGGCATTCGCGCCCGGCACCTGGTAGAGCTGGATCGCGGCTGCCGGCAGCCCGGAGAATTCCGACCCGGCCGTGTAGTCTTCCGCCCCCAGTTCGGCGTGACCGACGTCCTTGATGCGGACCACGGCCCCATTAGGGCGGGCACGGAGGATGATGTCGTCGTATTCGCTCGCGTGCTGGAGTCGTTCCTGTCCCGACAGGATCAGCGTATAACCGGGCGGATGGCCATCGGTTGGCGGCCCGCCCAGCCGGCCGGCCACAACCTGCGTGTTCTGCGCCGAGACGGCATTGACCACCATCTGCGGATCAACGCCGTACGCCTCCATCTTGAGCGGATCGAGCCAGATCCGCATCGCGTAGATCCGCTTGTTGATGTTGTGCACGCGGCCCATGCCGGAGACGCGCTTCAGCGCCTTGATGACCCGGGTTTCCGCCCAGTTGCTCAGGAACAGCTGGTCGAACGGATGGTCCTTGTCGCCGTGCAGGACGACGATGGCCAGTTGCTGCCGCGTCGCCTTGGTGACCTTGACGCCGCTTCGCTGCACCGTCTGCGGCAACTGGCTCAAGGCCTGGTTCACGCGGGTCAGCACCTCGGCCGCCGCCGCGTTCAGACTGTAACCAATCCGGAACGTGACGGTGATATCGCATTCGCCGTCATTGTTGCTCATGGACGCCAGGTAGATCATGCCGGGCGCGCCGTTGATCTGCTGCTCCAGCGGGATCGCGACGGTCTTCGCGGTCGCCTCAGCGTTGGCGCCCGTGAATACCGCAGTCACGTGGATGGTCGGCGGCGTGATCCGGGGATACAGCGCGATCGGCAGCGTCATCAGGAACACGCCGCCGCCGATCACCAGAATGATCGATATGACGGACGCGAAGATCGGGCGCCTGACGAAGTAGGACAGCATCGCTCCTCCAAGGCTCGACCCGAACGCCGCCTTCTTTCAGGAGGAATCGATCGGCGAAATGCTGGGCAGGGAACGCGAGCCCCGTGCCGGAGTTGCACGTTGCGACTGCTTCAGAACAACCGGAGACGAAATGCCGCGACGGCTGCTGTGGTGGAGCATCGGGAGCGCCGCCGTCCTGTGCGTGGCGGCGGGATGGTTCGTGCTCGGGCTACCTCCGTTCGGAAGCAGCCGCCAAAGTCAGAAAACCCAGCCGAAACCGCTGGAAATCCAGGCGGCCGAGGTGCGGCGCGTCGCGTTGCCGATAGAGTCGGATTACACCGGCGTTGTCGTCTCGCCGCTGAACACGGAGTTGCGCGCACGGGTCACCGGATATGTGATCGAGCGGAACTTCAAGCTGGGGGAAAGCGTGAAGGCCGGCGACGTGCTGTTCAGGATTGATCCGCGTCCCTTCGTCGTCGCGCTGGCACAGGCAACCGGCAGGCGCAAGGAAGCGCAAGCATCCGTGGAATTCTACCAGGCGCAGGTGGACCGGTACAAGCCGCTCGCGCGCAAAGGGTTTGCCTCGCAGGAGCGATTCCAGACCGCGCAGCGCAACCGCGACCAGGCGGAAGGCCAGGTCGCCATTGCCGCGGCGCAGATCGCGCGACAGGAACTCAACCTGAAATATGCCAACGTTCGCGCGCCCTATGACGGACGCACGGGCATCACCAATGTGAACGTCGGCGACCTTGTGATGGCCGATCAGAGCAACCTTGTCAGGCTGATCCAGCTCAATCCGATCCGCATTCAGGTGGCTCTTTCGCAGCCGGACGCGCAGGCTGTGCAGGCCGCGCTGGCGTCGGGCGGAACGCCCGAGCTGGAAATCGTCGATCCTGACGGCAAGATTGAACACCGCACTGCGCGTATCAGGGAAGTCGATAACCAGTTCGACGTCACAACGGCCCGCCTGCTCGTCCGCGCAGTCGTCGACAACGCCGACTTCAGGTTGGTCCCGGGGGAATTCCTGCATGTCCGGCTGACGACGGGGACGCAGCATGAGCTGGTCGTGCCCAGCCGGGCGCTGTTCACGCAGCTTGACCAGCACCTCGTCTACCTGATCAAGGGCGGAACGGCGCATATGCAGCAGGTGGAGGTTGGCGGCGAGCACGGCCAGGACACGGTCGTCACCAAGGGACTGAGCAGCGGCGACATCGTCGCAACCGACCACATCCAGCATTTGAACGATGGCGAACCGGTCCGGCTTGAAGACCGCAAGCTGGCCGGCACAGGCGGGAAGCCGGCCGATCTGTGACGGCGGCTCCGGAAGACCTTCAGGTTCCCGTCATGGCAGCCGCAGGGCCGGCATGATGACCGAGGATGGCACGCCATTGACCGTTTCCTTGGTAAGCAAGCCACGGCAAGCGAACCGGCCATCGCGACCACAGGTGGCTTGAATCGCTTCTCTGCGCGCTCTGCGCTTCGCTCGGCGATCTCTGCGTTGAAAAATGCGGTGCTGCAACAAAGGACGGTATTGCCCATGAGTCGCCCAACCTGAAGCACCGGTGGCGCTCCGACCACCGCGATTCAACGCAGAGATCGCCGAGCGGAGCGCAGAGTACGCAGAGAAGAGTTTGTTTCGACCTGTGGTCGCGGTGGGCCAAAGGCGATCGCCGCGCCTCTCAACCGGTCTGCAGTCTGCCGCAGCGTCCGGGAAAATCCCGACGATGTTCCGCTACGCGTTGAAGATCGCCACCGCCCGCGTCCAGCCGGCCGAGGCGCGATGCACCTTCACCGGAAAGCAAACAATGTCGAAACCATCTCCCGGCAGCGCCGCCAGGTTCCCCAGCTTCTCCATCTGGAAATAGCCGATCTCCCGCCCGGCGCGGTGGCCCTCCCAGATCAGCGACACGTCGCCGGTAGCCTTCACTTTTTCCCGAGTGAACGAGAACGGCGCATCCCAGCTCCAGCCATCCGTGCCGACGACGCGCACGCCGCGCTCGGCCAGCCACAGCGTTGCCGCCCTGCCCATGCCGCAGCCGCGATCGATAAAATCGTCCTCCCCGTAACGAGCGCCGGCGGCGGTGTTGACGACGACGATCTCCAGCGGGCGCAGGTCGTGGCCGATGCGCTTCAGTTCGGCTTCGACATCACCGGGCGTGGCGACGTAGCCGTCGGGCAGATGGCGGAAATCGAGCTTGACGCCGGGCTGGTAGCACCAGTCCAGCGGCACGTCGTCGATCCGCCACGACGGCTCGCCGCCCGGCGTCAGCGCCTCGTTCATCCGGGAGAAGAAGTGCCACGGCGCGTCCATGTGGGTGCCGTTGTGGGTGCTGATCTGCACCTGCTCCACCGCGGCGAACTCGCCGTTGGGAAACTGGTCGATGCGGACCCCCATGTATTCCGCCATCGCCGGAGCAGTCTGGCGGTGGTCCATGTAGTCGATCTTCGGCAGCATGTGCGGCGGATCGCTTTTGATCCCGGCCTTCAGCGGCGAGGAAATATCGACGATGTGGCGGGCCATTATTCGGCCGCCTTCGCCAGCTTCGACGGGTCCGCGCCGACCCGGCCGGTTTCGCCCGGCGCGGCATGAGCCAGGCGGAAGTCGTAGCGAACCGCCTGCAGACCGGGCAACGGGCTGGCGGGATCATCCGCCGCCTGCACCACCAGGGATTGCGACACGCCGAACACCGTGTCGGACCCGATATTCGGATCGTCTGCGAAATACAGCGCCGTGACCAGCTCGCGGTAGCCGTTGGCGCTGATCAGGCAGTGGATGTGCGACGGGCGCATGCCGTGGCGGTTCTGCCGGTGCACCAGCGCGCCCACCGGCCCGTCCATCGGGATCGAGTAGCCCAGCGGCCGGACGGTGCGGAAGTGGAATTTCCCGTCGGCGCCGGTGCGGAAGTTGCCGCGCATGTCCATGACGTCGCCGTGGCCTTCCTGCAGGTCGTACAAGCCGCGCTCGCTGGTCTGCCAGACCTGGATCAGCGCGTTCGGTACCGGCGTGCCGGCGTTGTCGGTGACCGTGCCGTACAGGACGATCTCCGGCGCCGTCGGGTTGTGCACGATCTGCGCCCCGAGGGGCAGGGCCGGCGCGCCTTCGCGGTAGAACGGGCCGAGCAGGCTGCTCTGGCTGCCAAGCTCGCGCGCTTTCCGGTCGTGCAGCGCGTTGACCACGGCGCTTAAGCCCAGAACGTCCGACAGCAGGATGAACTCCTGCCTTATCGGCGTGCAGGCCTGGCCGACGGCGGTCAGGAACTGGATGCCCTGCAGCCATTCCTCGGGCGTCAGGTCCACGTCGCGGGCAAAGGCGTGCAGGTGGCGCACCGCCGCGTCCATGATCTGCTTCAGCCGGGGGCTTGCCGTCGCTTCCATCTGTGCCAGGGCGGCGTCGGTGACGGTGAATTCGTCCAGGTCCTGCATCATGGCCTCCCGCGGGTTTTTATGCCACGGAGCATAGGTCGAAACAGCGTGCTTTGCCACACGCCGCGGCGTCGCCCTAGGATGCCGCGCAATAACGGGGAGGAAACCACGTCATGCTCAAGCATCTGGGCGGCGCCATGCTGGCGGCCGTCATCGCCTGTGCCGCTCCGGCCGCCGCGCGCGCGGCCGATCCCATCACCATCGGCCTCGGCATGGCGCTGACCGGTGGCCTGGCGCCGAGCGGCAAGGCCGCGCTGCTGGCGATGCAGATCTGGGCCGAGGGGGTCAACGCCAAGGGCGGCCTGCTCGGGCGGCCGGTCAAGCTGGTGTACTATGACGACCAGTCTAATCCGGCGACGGTGCCGGGCCTGTACACCAAGCTGCTGGACGTCGATCACGTCGACCTGGTGATCAGCGGCTACGGCACCAACATGGTGGTGCCGGCGCTGCCGGTGATCATCCAGCACCAGCGCACCTTCCTGGGGCTGTTCGCGCTGGATGCCAATTCCGAGTTCCACTATCCGAACTACTTCTCGATCGTGCCGACCGGCGGGCCGCATCCGAAGCAGAGCTTCGCCAAACCCTTCTTCAGTGTCGCCATGGCGCAGACGCCGAAGCCGCAGACACTGGCGATCGTCGGCGCCGATGCGGAATTCGCGCACAATGCCATCGACGGCGTGCGTCAACTGGCCAAGGAGGCTGGGCTGAAGATCGTCTATGACCGGACCTATCCGCCGGCGACCGCCGATTACAGCCCGATCATCCGCGCCATCCAGGTCACCAACCCGGACCTGGTGTTCGTCGCGTCCTATCCGCCCGATACCGTCGGCATGCTGCGCGCCGCCAGTGAAGTCGGCCTGCAGACGAAACTCTTCGGCGGCGGCATGGTCGGCCTGCAGTATACGCCGCTCAAGGTGCAGCTCGGCCCGCTGATGAACGGCGTCGTCGATTATGAGTTCTGGCTGCCCACGGGAAAGCTCGCCACGCCCGCGGCGATGGATTTCCTCAAGCGCTACCAGGCGCAGGCGCCCGCGGCCGGGGTCGACGTGCTGGGCTACTACCTGCCGCCGTTCGCCTATGCCGACATGCAGGTTCTGCAGGCGGCGGTCGAGGGGACGAAGAGCCTGGACCAGGAGAAGCTCGCCGACTACCTGCGCTCGCACACCATCCATACCATTACCGGTGACATCACCTTCGGGCCGGACGGCGAGTGGACCGAGGCGCGGGTGATGGAGGTGCAGTTCCACGACGTGAAGGGCAACGACCTGGCGCAGTTCAGGGACCCGGGCAAGACCGAGACAATCCTGGATCCGCCGCCACTGAAGGACGGGGCGATCATCTATCCCTATACCAAGGCGAGGCAGTAGGCGGCCGGGACCGTTCTCTCTCCGTCATGGCCGGGCGTGTCCCGGCCATCCACCCCCCCCACCGTTGAAGCGCAGATGGCCGGGCGTGTCCCGGCCATGACGGAGGGCCAACGGATCATCCCCATTTTCCCCCATCGCGATGCCGGCCCGGCCCGTCCCCCGCTTCCCACTCAACGACGGCACAGCCATCAATAGTTGGTGGCGAACCGCCGCAACCCGGATATGGTTGCGCCATGGACACGCATCGGATCAACCTGCACCTGGTCTCGGACGCTACCGGCGAGACGCTGAACGCCATCGCCCGGGCGACCACCGTTCAATTCGAGCAAGCGGACATCGTCTATCACCGCTGGAGCCTGATCCGCACCCGCTTCCAGCTCCACCGCGTCATGGAAGGCATCGAGGCCGAGCCCGGCCCGGTGCTGTCCACCCTGATCGACCGCGCCCTGCGCGCCGAGCTCGACACCACCTGCCAGCGGCTGAACGTCAAGGTGGTGAACGTGCTCGATCCGGTCATCGAGGTGCTGCAGGAAGCCATCGGCCAGACCGCCGAGGCGCGGCCGGGGCGGCAGTACGTGCTGAACGCCGACTACTTCTCCCGCATCGACGCCATGCACTACGTCCTGGCGCACGACGACGGCCAGGCGCAGCCCGGCCTGGCCGAGGCCGACGTCGTGCTGGTCGGCGTCTCCCGCAGCTCCAAGACGCCGACATGCTTCTACCTGGCGAACCGCGGCATCAAGGCGGCGAACGTGCCGCTGGTGCCGGCCCTGCCGGCGCCGCCGGGCCTGGAGGAGGTGAAGTGCCCGGTCATCGGCCTGACCCTGGCGCCCGAGGCGCTGATCGACATCCGCCGCCACCGCCTGCGCCTGATTGGCGGCGGCGCGCATACCGGGCCGATGCGGCAGGACAACTCGGAATACGTCGACGAGGACGCGGTCAAGGCCGAGCTGCTGTGGGCGCGGCGGTTCTGCAACAGCCGCGGTTGGCCGACGATCGACGTCACCCGCCGCTCGATCGAGGAAACGGCGGCGACGGTGCTGCAACTGATGGAGAGCTGGCACAACCGCAAGAAAGCGGCCGAGTCTCTTCCCGCCACATAATCGGCGCCAGGATGCAGAATGTGGGTTGCCTGCCTCGGCCGGGGAGGCTATACGCCGCGACCTCGGTCGGAGTGTAGCTCAGCCTGGTAGAGCACTGTGTTCGGGACGCAGGGGCCGGAGGTTCGAATCCTCTCACTCCGACCAGTTCCCGCTGATGATGCGGCGGTCCGGCATCACGCTGCTCGCGTGGCCAGGCGGATTATCGTCTTGCACGCTTGGCAGGACATCCCATTTAGGGGAATATCCCCTATGGACGACCAGCCAACGAATCGACGCAGCGCTGACGACACCGCGCGTAACCAAGGCCGCCGCCCGGCCGCGCAGGACGATTTGCTCGGCGGCACGGCGCCGGCGCCCGACAAGCATGACCGGGATTACTGGGAAATCGAGATACGCACCCTGCTGGCCGCGCGGTCGCCGCGCTGCATGCTGGTTGCCGAACAGGCCCTGACCGCGTGTCCCGGCGATCCCGAATTGCTGCTGCTGGCGGCGCTGACCGCGCTGGCCAACGACGATCCGGAACGCGCGCACCGCATGCTGAAGCGCTTCCGCAAGCGCTGGGCGACGGCGAAGGATGCGGAACTGCTGACCGCCCTCGCGCTCGGCCAGCAGAAGCAATATGCCAAGGCCATGACGGTGCTCCGTGAGAGCAAGCTGGAAACCGACCGCGCCGCCCTTGCCGCCTTCATCGGCGATTCCTTTATGCGGGACTGGCTGCTCGGCAGCCTGGACGAGATCAGGCGCAAGGCCGCGCTGGCGAACATCCTGAAGGGCCCGGCCAGGCCGCCCGCCCGCCCCGGGACGAAGCCGGCTGCCCGTGCCGCGGCGAAGCCGCCGCGTCCCGCCCCGGTGCTCCCGGCGCTGCCCACGGTGGCGGATCTGCCGAAGCTGGAGGCGCATTTCGACATGGCGTACGACCTCGCCAACGTCGATGCGATTGCAACGACCGAGCCGCGGCCCGACCCGGCGGCGTTCCACCTGCGCAGCGAACTGGTGCGCCTGAGCCTTTTCGAGGGCTTCGACGAACTGCTGTGCCTGCCCGTGCTGCACGACGTCGAGGCGCACTGGTACCAGATCGAAACCGTCCGCAAGGTCCTGAAGCAATACCGCGGCCGCGTCCTGCTCGCCGACGAGGTCGGGCTTGGCAAGACCATCGAGGCCGGCATGGTGCTGAAGGAATACATCCTGCGCGGCATGGCCGAGCGCATCCTGATCCTGACCCCGGCCTCGCTGGTCGGGCAGTGGCGCGACGAGATGGAGTCGAAGTTCGGCATCGACTGCGCCACCACCCACGATCCGCTGCTGCGCGCCGATCCGGGCGCGTTCTGGGCCCAGCCACGCGTGATCGCCTCGATCGCCGCCGCGCGCCGCAAGGAACATGCCGAGATCCTGGCGGGCCTGCATTACGACGTGGTGGCGGTGGACGAGGCGCATCACCTGCGCGACCAGTCCTCCGCCAGCTACCAGCTGGTGAACCGCTTGCAGAAGCGTTTCCTGCTGCTGCTGTCGGCGACTCCGGTGCAGAACAGCCTGCTGGAGCTGTACAACCTGCTGACCCTGCTGCAGCCCGGCATCTTCAAGACGCAGAAGGAATTCCGCCAGGCCTACATGGTGCCCGGCAAGCCGCGCGAGCCGGTGAACCGCGAGAAGCTGCGCGACCTGATGCGCGGCGTGATGGTGCGCAACACCCGCGCGGTGGTGGCGCTGAAGCTGCCGCGCCGCCACGCCTCCACGCTGCGCGCCACGCCGGAGGAGGCGGAGGCGCGTTGCTACGCCGATTTGACCGCGCTGGTGCGGGAGATGGCGGCGGGCAGCAACGAGGGCGCGCACCGGCTGTCCTTGCAGCACGTGCTGGCCGCCGCCGGATCGTCCCCTGCCGCCGCTTCCGCCGCCATCGCCCGCTTCGCCGAGCGCCATCCGAAGGACAAGCGCTGGGCCGATCTGCTGAAACGAACCAAGGCGTTGCCGGCGGGGGCGAAGCAGGCGGCGCTGCTGCGGCTGCTGGCGCAGAATCCCGCTGAGAAGAAGCTGGTGTTCGTGCACCAGCGCGACACCCTGCACCACCTGGCGGATGTGTTACGCCAGCGGAAGATGTCGTTCGCAACCTTCTCCGGCGACATGACCGGCCCGCAGAAGGACGCGGCGGTGGAATCGTTCCGCGACAGCGTGCCGGTCCTGCTGTGTACTGAATCCGGGGGCGAGGGGCGGAATCTGCAGTTCTGCAATACGCTGATCAACTTCGACATCCCCTGGAACCCGATGGCAATCGAGCAGCGCATCGGCCGCATCGACCGCATCGGCCAGGTGCGCGAGGTGTTCATCTTCAACCTGGTCACCGCCGGGACGATCGAGGACTCGGTGCTGCGCATCCTCGACGAGAAGATCAACATGTTCGAGCTGGTCGTCGGCGAAGTCGGCGCCATCCTGGGCGAGATCGACGAGCAGCAGGATTTCTCCACCCTGGTGCTGGAGGCCTGGCTGGAAACCACCGAACAGGGCCGCGCCGAGGCGTTCAGCAAGCTGGAGGCGCAGGTGCTGGCGGCGCGCAAGGATTACGAAGGCATCAAGCAGCTGGACGACGCGCTGTTCGGGAACGAGCTCGATGCAGCCTGAAACCGCCGAACCGGGCCGGATGCAGCGCTTCGTCACCGCGCTGCTGCGCCACGAGGACGCGCTGGTCGAGCCGATCGAGCCGGAGGGCCTGGAAGTCCTGGCGCCGCCGCCGGTACAGCAGGCTTTGGGCATCGGCGAACTGGCGCGGCTGGGCTTCGGCACCACCCTGCCGCCGGGCGCGCAGCGGGTCGGCATCGAGGGCGACTGGCTGGAGCGGTTCGCCCGGCTGCTGGGCGCGCGCGGGCGCTGGATGCGCCGCGAACTGGCCGCCGATGCCAAGGCGCCGGGCGATCCCGAGCGGGCGCTGGCGCACGAGCTGGTGCTGGATAACGCAACGTTCCGGCTGCAGGATGTGACCCGGGCCTGGACGCGCTACCTGGTGATGGACTTCCGCGCCTCGGCTGTTTCGGACGACAAACGTGACCTGATCGTCCGCCTGGGCGTGAACCTGGCGACCGGCTCGCTGCCGGATGCGGTGGTGACGGCGCTGGGTCCGGCGCTCGACCGCGTGCCGTGGGACGAGGAAGACGCCGGGCAGCCCGCCGCGCCGCAGGCCGCGCTGCCCCCGCTGTGGGATCACGCCCGGCTGACGGCCCTGGTGCAGCGGGCGCTGCCGCCGCGGCTGGAGGCGGCGCTGCAACCGTTCGTCAAGGGCATGCAGCGGAGGCTGAGCCGTGACCAGGATCGTCTGTACAGATACCACAACGACCTGTACCACGAAGCCATGCGCCGCGCCTTCGGCCTGCCGGAGGGCGATGCGAAACGCACGCGCGAGGAACAGCGGGCCGAGGCGATTCAGCGCGAGTACCGCGCCAAGCTGGACGACCTCGAGCGGCAATACGCCACGCGGGTGACGGTCGATTGGGTGCAGACGCTGGAACTGGTGACGCCGGTGCATCGTTTCGCCGTGCAGATCCGCCGGCGCAAGGCCGACCGGATGATTTCACTCGACTGGAACCCGCTGGCGCGAAGGCTGGAGCCGCCGGTGTGCGAGGCGACCTTCGGCACCGAGCGGCCGCGCCTGGTGTGCGACGACAAGCTGCATCTGGTGGTGCCGGCCGGCCTGGCGCCGTGCGTGAATTGCGGCCGGCCGTTCTGCCGCGCCTGCCACGGCGGCCGCTGCCCGAAATGCGGGACGGACGGGCAGATACCCTGATATCGGTCCTGCCAGGGCTATGACGGATCGGGAACGATCCCTTGCACCCTCACCCCTCCGTCCACCTCTCTCCCCATCGATCGGAGAACGCAACATCCTCCACCGCCGTCCGCGCCACCGGCCCGAACTTCCCCAGCGGGTATCCCATCGGCAGGATCGCATATGAATGCGTCCCCTCCGGCAACCCCAGCGCCGCCTCGGCTTCCTTCTCGAACAGCAGATACAGCGTCGTCAGCGTCGCCCCCAGGCCCAAAGCCCGTGCCGCCAGCAGCATGTTCTGCACCGCCGGATAGATCGACGCACCCGAGGTCCGCGTATGGGTCCCGCCCTCCAGGCATGGAACGATCCACACCGGCGCCTCGTGCAGATGCTCCGCCAGGTGCTCGGCCGCGGCCAGCATGCGGTCGAACCGCTCGCGTGACGACCCCGGCGCCGGTGCGCCACTTCGATAGCGCGGCGCAACGACCTCGTGCCAGCCGCGGCGGTACCACTGCGCCACCGCGGTCTTGATCGCCGGGTCGCGCACCACCAGGAACCGCCAAGCCTGCATGTTGCCGCCGCTCGGCGCGGCGGTGCCGGCCTCCAGCACCTGCCGGATCAGCGCCGGCGGCACCGGGTCCGGCTTCAGCCGCCGCATCGACCGCGTGGTCCGGATGATCTCGAACAGGTCCGTGTTCATGCGTTCTCCCCCGCCATGGCACCAGCGTCCGCTGAATATCGTCCGCCCCATGCGATACCCGGACCGGCCGTGGCCGTTTACACGAAAAAGTGATAGCGAGTCGCGCCGAGCCAATCTCACATGAGGATGCAACGAAACCCCGCGCCCCGGCGCACTGAAGGAGACTCCGCGTGAAAATCGGCGTGCCCAAGGAGATCAAGACCCACGAATACCGGGTCGGCCTGACGCCGGCCGGCGCGCGGGAACTGGTTCACCACGGCCACCAGGTGATCGTCCAGCACGACGCCGGCGCCGGCCTCGGCTTCGGCGACGACGCCTACCAGGAAGCCGGCGCCGGCATCGCCGCCTCCGCCCCCGAGGTGTTCGCCGCGGCCCAGATGATCGTCAAGGTGAAGGAACCGCAGCCATCGGAGATCGCCCTGCTGCGCCCCGGCCAGATCCTGTTCACCTACCTGCACCTCGCCGCCGATGCGGAACAGACGCATGGCCTGATGCGCGCCGGCGCCACCTGCATCGCCTACGAGACCGTCACCGACCGCTTCGGCACCCTGCCGCTGCTCTCGCCCATGAGCGAGGTCGCCGGCCGCATGGCCGTGCAAGTCGGCGCCCACTGCCTGGAACGCGAGCAGGGCGGCGCCGGCATCCTGCTGGGCGGCGTCCCCGGCGTGCCCCCGGCCAAGGTGGTGGTGCTGGGCGGCGGCGTCGCCGGCACCAATGCCGCCCGCATGGCGGTGGGGCTGGAGGCCAGCGTCACCATCATCGACAAGTCGCTGCCACGGCTGAAGGAACTCGACCTGCAGTTCGGCCCCCGCGCCACCACGCTGTTCGCCACCACCGCCTCGATCGAGCAGATGGTGCTGGCTGCCGACATGGTCATCGGCGCCGTGCTGGTGCCGGGCGCCGCGGCGCCAAAGCTGGTGACGCGGGACATGGTGCGGCGGATGCGCCCGGGCTCGGTGCTGGTTGATATCGCCATCGACCAGGGCGGCTGCTTCGAGACCAGCCGCCCGACGACGCACGCCCAGCCGACATATGTGGAGGAGGGCGTGGTGCACTACTGCGTCACCAACATGCCCGGCGCCGTGGCTCGGACCTCGACCTTCGCCCTGACCAACGCCACCCTGCCGTTCGTGCTGGCGCTGGCCGGGAAGGGATGGCGGCAGGCGATGCTGGACGACCCGCATCTGGCCGAGGGGCTGAACGTGCACGAGGGCGAGGTGACCCACGCCGCCGTGGCCCGGGCGCTGGGGTTGCGGTGCGTGCTGGCCCATGAGGTTCTGGGACGTGGGGCGTAGGACGTTACGCCAGTGCCTGGACCAGGACGTTGCTCCATCGCCTGGACCAGAACGTTACTCTATTGTCGGGCCGGGGCGTTACTATATCGTCATGGTCGGGCGTGTCCCGGCCATCTACCCCCACCGTCGAAGCGCAGATGGCCGGGACACGCCCGGTCATGACGGAGGGGCAACGGCCCGCCCCACCGCCCCTCACTCACACATTCTCATACTCCGCGGAAATGTCCTTGTTGGTGTAGTCCTCCAGCAGCGCCGTCGCGATCAGGCCGATGATCGCGGTGATCATGATGTAGATCGCCACCGGCAGGCTGGAATGATACCGCGCCACCAGCCACGTCGCGATGAACGGCGCCGGGCCCCCGGCGATGATCGAGGCAAGCTGATACCCCAGCGACGCGCCGCTGTAGCGCAGCCGCGGCGAGAACGCCTCGGCGATCAGCGCCGCCTCGGGCCCATACAGAGTCATGACGGGAAGCAGCGAAAGCGCCACCATCAGGAAGATCACCACCGGGTTTCCGGTATCCAGCAACGCATAATAAAGGAAACCGAAAATCCCCATCATCACGCAGCCGCTCATGTACATGCGCTTGCGGCCGACTGTGTCGGACATCCGTCCGGCATAGGTGACCCACATGAAGCCGAGCACGGTCTGCAGGATGACCGCCAGCAGCAGGAAGTTGCGCGACATGCCCAGCACGTTGGTGCCGTAGGTGAAGATGAAGGTGGCGACGAGATAACCCGGCGCCTGCTCAGGCAGCCGCAGCAGGGCGGTCAGCAGCACCTGCCTGGGCTGGCGCTTCAGCACCTCCAGCACCGGCACGCGCTCGACCCGATCCTCGTCCAGGATCTTCTGGAACACCGGCGTTTCCAGGATTCCCATGCGGATCCACAGCCCGACGCCGACCATGATGATACTGATCAGGAACGGTATCCGCCAGCCCCACACCAGGAACTGGTCGCCCGACAGCCAGCTGAACAGCAGCACCGCGCTGTTGGCCAGGAACAGCCCGGCCGGCGCGCCGAACTGCGGCCAGGAGGCAATGTGTCCGCGGTTATGGTTTCCTTTGCTCCATTCCATCGCCAGCAGCACCGAGCCGCCCCATTCGCCGCCGACGCCGATGCCCTGGACCAGCCGGATGACCGTCAGCAGCACCGCGCCCCACACCCCGATCATGGCATAGGACGGCACCAGCCCGACCGCCACGGTCGCCAGCCCAGTCAGCAGCAGGGTGGTGATCAGCGTCGCCTTGCGGCCGATGCGGTCGCCGAAATGACCGAAGATCGCCGCGCCGATGGGACGGCCGACGAAGCCGATGAAGAACACGCCAAAAGCCTGCAGCACGCCGATCAGCGGCTCGGACCCGGGGAAGAACAGCTTGCCGAAGACAAGGCCGGTAACCGTGCCGTACAGCAGGAAGTCATACCATTCGATCGTGGTGCCGATGGTGCTGGCAATCAGCGCGCGGCGAAGTTGCCGGTCATGTTCAGCTTCAGACAGCCCGCCATAGGCGGGGATTGCAGAAGACGCAGTGGACATCATGAAACCTCCCGTTGCTGGGTGGCCAGGATGTACCGTCGTTGTTTTGTCCAGCATGTCGCGCTGTCAGGGCAGTTCGCTGCCCAATCGTTGGTACAGCCGGGCCAGCCAACACAATCATGATGAAAAAGTCAGAATCCGACAACGGGGAATTACGGCAACCGAAGCATCATTGTTTACGTATTGTATCAAATGACATCATGTGGGCCGCGTTGCCGCCAGGGTTGCGGCATTATGATGCCGAACCGGTTCGCCCCACCCCCGGCGGCCGGAGGCGCGCACCGTCCGGGGCTATGCCTGCGCGGCGCTGTCCAGCCGCCCCACGGCCTCGGGCAAGGCCGACAGGGCATTGACCACCGCATGCGGATCGAACCCGAGCCTCTCGCTCTGCGTCCGCAACGCCCGGGACAGGGTCCCCGGGCCAATCGGCGCCCCGCCGGTCAGGTCCGCCCGCAGGGCCGCCGGGGTCACGCGCTCGATGCGGATCACCTTGAAGCCGAAGCTCCGCGCGCCCGCAATATCAAAGCCGTTGGAGGACACGAACGCCACCTCCTCCGGCCGGCATCCCAGGCGATGCTCCACCGGTTCATAGGCGCGCCGATCGGGCTTGTAGGCCTTGCGCGCGTCAACACTGATCACGGCGTCCAGATACCGGTCCAGGCCGCTGTTCCGCACCAACGCATCCAGCATCGCGGGGCTGCCGTTGGACAGGATGGCCAGGCGGTGGTTCGGCTTCAGCGCCTCCAGTGCCGCGGCTGCGTCCGGATATGGCGACACCGTGTTGTAGGCCTCGACGATCCGGCCAAACAGCGCGGCATCGGCCGCCAGCCCCAGGGTGCCGAGCGTGTAGTTCAGGGAATCACGGGTGACCGCCAGGAAGTCCTCGTACCGGTCCATCAACGAGCGCAGCCAGGAATACTCCAGCTGCTTCAGCCGCCAGACCTGGGTGATGTAGTCGCCGTGCCCCGGAAACGCGGCCTCGATCACGCCGGCGACCGATTGCACGTCATACAGCGTCCCGTAGGCATCGAACACGACGGCCCTGATCGTCATGGCTTTTCCTCCCGGCTGCTACCCCTGTCGTTCGAACCGTGCCCGATCTGCTGGCAACAGCCGCACCGTCACGTGCACGGCGTCCTCGTCATCGGCCCGTTCCAGCACCTCGCCGTGCTGGTACAGCCAAGCCAGGCGCGCCCCGTCCTGCGGCGGGATGTCATACTGCGCCAGTTCCATCCCTTCGGCGATCCGGCGATCGATCGCCGCCTTCAGGGTGTCCAGCCCCTCGCCGGAGATCGCCGACACCGCCACCGCCCCGGGCCGCAGCGGCACCTCCGCCACGCCGCCCAGCAGATCGGCTTTGTTCAGCACCTCGATCGTGCGCCGCGGCCAGCCTTCGTCCAGCGTGCCGTCGGCCACCATGTCGTCCAGCACCTTGATCACGTCGGACCGCTGCGCCGCCGTTTCCGGATGCGCCGCGTCGCGGACGTGCAGGATGACGTCGGCTTCCGAGACTTCCTCCAGCGTGGCGCGGAACGCCTCGACCAGTTCGTGCGGCAGTTCGCTGATGAAGCCGACGGTGTCGGACAGGATCACCCGCCGCCCGGACGGCAGCCGCAGGCCGCGCATCGTTGGGTCGAGCGTGGCGAACAGCTGGTCGCGCGCCGTGACCTCGGCGCCGGTCAAGGTATTGAACAGGGTGGACTTCCCGGCATTGGTGTAGCCCACCAGCGCGATCACCGGGAACGGCACCCGCTGCCGGGCGGAGCGATGCAGGCCCCGGGTGCGCCGGACCTTCTCCAGCTCCTTCCGGATCTTCACCAGCCGATCGTCGATCAACCGCCGATCGGCTTCGATCTGGGTTTCGCCGGGGCCGCCGAGGAAGCCAAAGCCGCCGCGCTGGCGTTCCAGGTGGGTCCAGGACCGCACCAGGCGCGAGCGCTGGTATTCCAGGTGCGCCAGCTCGACCTGCAGCGTGCCTTCGCGCGTTGCCGCCCGCTCGCCGAAGATGTCCAGGATCAGGCCGGTGCGGTCGATCACCTTGCAGCCCCAGGCGCGCTCCAGGTTGCGCTGCTGCACCGGCGTTAGCGCCGCATCGATGATTGCCAAGGTGATGCGGTGCTCGCCGATGGCCTGGGCCTGCGAGGCGACATGCCCCTCGCCCAGCAGGGTCGAGGGGCGCCGGACGCGCAGCGGCAGGATCGCCGTGTGCACGACGACCAGGCCGATGGACGCGGTCAGGCCGACGGCCTCGGCGAGGCGCGCCTCCGCCGCCCGCGGCTGGTCGGCACCGGCGACATCCCGGCCCTGGGGTTCCCAGGGCAGGATGACGGCCGCGCGAACAGGCCCGCCGGATGGCTGGTCGGGAACCTCGCCCTGCGGCGGGTCAGCCGGCCGATGTGTGGGGAGTCTGGCGATCAGTCGTTCCCGGAGACAGTACTCATTTCCCGAGCCGGCGGCGCCGCCGCGGCACCCTCCACCTTCGACGCATCGAACAGCTGGATCGGCGCACCCGGCATGACGGTGCTGATGGCATGCTTGTACACCAGTTGGGTATGCCCATCCCGGCGCAACAGAACGGAAAAATTGTCAAACCAGGTGATGATGCCCTGGAGCTTGACACCGTTCACAAGGAACACCGTTACCGGCGTTTTGCTTTTCCGCACGTGGTTCAGGAAGACGTCCTGAACATTCTGCGATTTCTCGTTGGCCACGGCCAAACCTTTCTTTTTATAGGCTGAATGGGTTGAAAACTGTTTCCCGGCGGTTCGTGGCACGGCCACCGGCAAGCCACCAACTTAGCAAAACGCCCTTCTCACGCAAGCTTGTGGAGACGCGTCCGCAAGGAAAGCGGAGTCGGGAAATGGATATCGGGCGCCGCACGTTCAACTCCCCCATCGTGCGCGGCATAGCCAATCAGTACGGCGGTCACCCCGGCAGCCCGCGCCGTCTGCATGTCCAGGGTGGTATCGCCAATATACCATACGGTTGCATCGGCTGCACGCTTAAGGTGTTGCAGGGCCATCTGCAGGGGGGCCGGATCCGGCTTGTCCATGGCGGCGTCGCCGGCGCCGATGATCGGGCCGAAATAGTGGTCCCAGCCCAGGTGGGTGACCTCGCGGCGCAGGAAGGCGCCGGCCTTGTTCGAAACCACCCCCTGCGGCCAGGCGCGGCCGGCTTCCAGCACATCGGCGATCCCGGGCATTGGCGCGACATGGTCCAGGTGTTGCCGCCTCAGGCTGTCGTAGAACAGGTCCCTTGCGTGCTCCCACCGGTCGCCGAACATGGCGGGAAAGCTGTCGCGCAGCGAGACGCGGACGCGGTTGCGGGTATCCTCCCTGGTCCACGGGGCGTGGCCGAATTCGGCGAACACCACGTTCAGCGCCGCGGTGATGCCGGCCCAGCCGTCGACCAGGGTGTTGTCCCAGTCGTACAACAGGACCGACGGGCGCAGGGCGCCGGGATCCGTGTCAGAAGAGTATGTCACGCGTTGCCTGTCTCGACGTTCCGTAGCGTATCGGCGGAGTCCGCCGCCGCAACGGAAGCCGGTTTGCCCTGCCGCAGCGACTTCTGCAAGCGCGACAGCACCAGGGCGTTGGCGCAGACCCGCAGCCAGCCGTCGAACGACAGGTCGTGGGCGTTGTCATCCGGGGCAAAGCGGTCGATGCGGCCTTTCAGCAGGCCGGGCGCGATCACCTCGACCGTGCCGGGCGGACGATGAGGCTCGGCCGGGACGACCCACAGCAGGGTGGCGTCGCCGTAGCGGTTCAGCGCCATCTGCAGCGGCAGGATCTCCTCCTCGCCGATCGGCGCGTTGAACTTGTAAACGAAGATCTTGTCGGTGGCCTCCAGCTCCTCGAGGAACTTGCGGCGGAGGAATTTCAGCCGGGCGGATTCCTGCTCGCGCATCAGCCAGACGCTGCGTTCTCCTTCATAGACGAAGGTGTGGTACACCAGCCCGTAGCGTTTCTCGTGGATCATGAACTCCTTGCGTGGCCCGCCCTCCAGGTGGGGATCGATGGCCTCGGCTTCGCCCAGGCCGTCGAAGCCGCTGTCGATGCCGCGGACCAGGTTGCGCATGAAAGTGCTGGAGAAGCGCAGCAGCCCGAGCGGCTCGGAGTCGCAGCGCCGCTGGAACAGGCCGAATTCGCAGTTTTCGCCGAGCGATTCGAACTGCAGCGCGAGATCGGAGACAGTCAGCCCAGTGCGGGCCGTGGCCCATTCAGCAACGTTCGGGGCGGGCTCGCCGGTCGATCCCAGCAGGAGTCCGGGCGGCAGTTCGGTCCCGGGCAGCGCATCGGCGACGCGGTACAGTTTGGCTTCCGACACGGCGAACGCCAGGTCGCGGTCATCGGCCGCGCCGGAAACATCCTGCGGCCGCGCCGCGTCGGGATGCCGCAGCGTGACCAGCATGCGCTCCGACTGGCGGGCGAGGCGGCCGGGGATGCGGTACCCCAGCAGCGTCGGGCGGGACAGGCTGGTGGCGCCGACGACCGTGTCATTGATCGACACGGTCAGAAGCTGGCGGGGCAATTCGGGCGGATGCACGAACGGCACCACGTCCAGCGTCAGGATATAGGCGTCGGCCGGCGCCAGCCGCGGCAGGACCAGATGGCTCTCCGTCCCGATGCCCCAGGAGAACCCGGGCTCGGACCGCGCCCAGCCGCCGCCGAGGTAGCCGAGGCTGTTGCCGGCGGTCGCGAAGCTGATCGTCAGGTCGCATGCGAGTCCCATGTGAAATTTCTATCCTTCGCGATGGGAGCGAAGACCGCCGGTGCGGCTGGGCTGCCTCCTGGGGGGTGCAATGATACTGACAGGCATTTGACCATAAGCGAGTCTGCCCGGGTGGATGCAAGCCCAAAAAGGTCTTGTCCTCGACTGCAACCGCGGATAAAAATCCTATGTGGCGCCGGACACCTGGGCTGGCGGCCGATCGGCGGTGGGCACCGTTGCGGGACGGCTGATGAGCCTCTTGCGGCGTCAGCCGGACGGTGGCGCCGGCGGTCCGGCCATGCGCATATCAATACGCGGTCCTGCTTGACGGTTCGGCGCCCGCCGTCCACATGTCCCGCGTCATGACCACCACCCGCCTGACCATCGACCATCGCGCCGGCCATCCGCCCGGGACGCCCGCCAGCGGCCAGGGCGGCGGCACGCTCCGGCATCCGGAAAAGGCCCACCGGCCGGACAACCCGATCCAGCGCAAGCCGGGCTGGATCCGGGTGAAGGCGCCGACGTCGCCGGTTTATCACGAGACGCAGTCGCTGATGCGCGACCACCGCCTGGTCACGGTGTGCGAGGAAGCCGCCTGCCCGAACATCGGCGAGTGCTGGTCGCAGCGCCATGCCACCATGATGATCATGGGCGACACCTGCACGCGGGCGTGCAGCTTCTGCAATGTCCGCACCGGCCAGCCCGGCGCGCTGGACGGCGACGAGCCGAACCGGGTGGCCGATGCGGTCGCGAAGCTGGGGCTGCGGCACGTGGTCATCACCTCGGTGGACCGCGACGACCTGGCCGACGGCGGGGCGGCGCACTTCGCCGCGGTCATCGCCGCCATCCGCGCCGCCGCGCCGGACACCACGATCGAGGTGCTGACCCCGGACTTCCTGCGCAAACCCGGCGGGGTGGAAGCCGTCGCCGCCGCCCGGCCGGACGTGTTCAACCACAACCTGGAAACCGTGCCGCGGCTGTATCCCTCGATCCGGCCGGGTGCGCGCTATTACCAGTCGCTGCGCCTGCTGGACA
The DNA here is from genome assembly GCF_002937115.1 of Rhodopila globiformis. Classification (GTDB taxonomy): domain Bacteria; phylum Pseudomonadota; class Alphaproteobacteria; order Acetobacterales; family Acetobacteraceae; genus Rhodopila; species Rhodopila globiformis. The sequence continues at coordinate 26,931 of NZ_NHRY01000049.1, forward strand.
CGGCGAAGCGGATCGACCCGGGCATCTTCACCAAGTCCGGCCTGATGGTGGGGCTGGGCGAGTCCCGCGCGGAGATCACCCAGGTGATGGACGACCTGCGCATTGCCGAGGTGGATTTCCTGACCATCGGCCAGTACCTGCAGCCGACGGTCAAGCACGCCGCCGTCAATCGCTTCGTGCCGCCGGAAGAGTTCGCCGACTACGCCGCCATCGCCCGCGCCAAGGGCTTCCTGCTGGTGTCCGCCACGCCGCTGACCCGTAGTTCCTACCACGCCGACGCCGATTTCGCCGCCCTGCGCGAGGCTCGCCAGGCAAAACTGACATACGCGACCATCTGATGCCGAGACATGCCGAGCGGAAGTTCATTCCGTACACGCCGGAACAACTGTTCGACCTTGTCGCGGATGTCGGCAAGTACCCGCAGTTCCTGCCCTGGTGCGTGGGCGCCCGCGTCCGCAGCCAGACCGAGACGGAACTGGTCGCCGATTTGACCATCGGCTTCGGCCCGTTCCGCGAGAGCTTCACCAGCCGGGTGGCCCTGAAGCGCCCGGACCAGGTCAGGGTGACGTACGAGAACGGGCCCTTCCGCTATCTCAACAACCAGTGGGACTTCACGCCCAGGGACGGCGGCACTGACGTCGGCTTCTTCGTCGATTTCGAGTTCCGCAGCCGCATGCTGCAGGCGGCTATCGGCGTCGTGTTCCATGAAGCGGTGCGGCGGATGGTGAACGCCTTCCTCAAGCGCGCCCGCGACGTCTATGGTCCGCCGCTGCCCATGTAGGAGCCTGCTGCCATGGCCTATGCGCCCGTCCGGCCGGACCGGTCCCTCCCGCCCGTGCGGGTGAATCTGTTCTCGGATACGCAGACGCGTCCCTCGGCCGCGATGAAGGCGGCGATGATGCAGGCCGAACTGGGCGACGAGCAGGCCGGCGACGATCCGACGGTTATGGCGCTGTGCGAGCGGATGGCGGCGCTGACTGGCCAGCAGGCGGCGATGTTCCTGCCATCCGGCACGATGTGCAACCAGATCGCCATCCTGACGCATACCCGTCCGGGCGACGAGATCCTGGCGCATGAGAGCGCGCACATCGTCGCCAGCGAGGGCGGCGGCCCGGGCGCCCTGGCCCGGGCGGTGGTGCTGGGCCTGCACGGCGAACGGGGCATGTTCGACGCCGCCACGCTGAAGGCGGCGCTGCGCGAGAAGCGGCGCAACGCCCCGCCGCAGACCCTGGTGGCGGTGGAGCAGACCAGCAATGCCGGCGGCGGCTCGGTCTGGCCGGTGGACCTGCTGGCCGAGGTGCTGACGACGGCGCATGACTGCGGGCTGCGCATCCACATGGACGGCGCGCGGCTGATGAACGCCGCGGTGGCCGCCGGGGTGGAGGCGCGGGCGATGACCGCCGGGTGCGACTCGGTCTGGCTGGATTTCACCAAGGGGCTGGGCGCGCCGCTCGGGGCGGTGCTGTGCGGATCCGCCGATTTCATCGACGCGGCGTGGCGCTGGAAGCAGCGCCTGGGTGGGTCGCTGCGCCAGGCCGGGATCTGCGCCGCCGCCTGCCTGTACGCGCTGGACCACAACGTCGACCGCTTGGCGGAGGACCATGCCAATGCCAGGCGCCTCGCCGCCGGCCTGGCGCAGGTGCCGGGGCTGCGGGTGGAGACGCCGGAGACCAACCTGGTGTTCTTCGACACCGCCGGCGCCGGCCTGACGGCGGACGCGCTCGCGGAGCAGGCGCGGTCGAGAGGCGTGTTGGTGTCCACGATGGGCGCGCACCGGGTGCGCGCCTGCACCCATATCGACGTGGACGCGGCGGGCGTCGATCTTGCCGTGCAGGTCGTGGCCGAGGTGACGCCGGCGGGCGCGCCGTTTACGATTTGTTAGGGAAAGCGGCGCTAGTACACCTCGCCGGAAGTGGCGACTCCGTTGATGGGTGGCCCGGCGCGGGTGAGTCTGGTTTGCCACAGTCTGGCGGCAATCGCCGTGACCAGCCGCCGTCAGGAGCCGTTCTGGCGAGTCAGGAGCGGCCTGAATATGGCAGGCCACAGGCTCACGCCTCGCCCTGATTCACCGGAGCCTTCATGCCCCGTCTGACTGCCGCCCCGAT
>NZ_NHRY01000050.1 GCF_002937115.1 Rhodopila globiformis
TGTCGTGCGTACCGGGATGCGGGGGGGGGGTGGGGTTGCCACCGCAATCAAGCGAACACGGAGTTGCACGGAGTATGCCACGGAGTTGCGCAGAGTCTTCCGGGGCACCCGCACTATGGTCGTCCCCCTGGCTGCGTCCGGTGATTTCGCGCGCAGCGCAATATCCACTTCCTCTGTGCAACTCCGTGCAAACACCGTGGAACTCCGTGTTCGCTTGATTGCCGTCGGTGAAACCGGCACCGGCCATAACGATAGAGAGACGACCTTGCTCCGCGCGGCCATCGCCGCTGCAAGTCCGCATTTCCGTGTCAGGACACGGCGAAGCCCGTAGAGCCGAAAAGGCGCGGCGCCGCCAATGACATCAGGTTCCAGGGCGATGCAAGCCTGTGCGGCATTGCCCTGCGCAGCACGGCGGCGATGTCCCTGCCCTTCGTTTGCAACGGGCGTTGATCGCCGCGCAATTCCGGGCCAAACCGGCGGAGCCTGTGCCGTTCCACTCTTGTCTATGACGTCCCGGGCGAAAATGCGGACACACAACGTTTTTCCGCGGGGTTTTCTTTTTCCATCGACTTTGTCTCTTGTATCGTATCCAAGTATAGGCTCTGGCCCCGCTTCTTGACGCCCCTCGCGCTTTGGGCGCAGGTTTTTTCCGCTGCCTGTCTATCAACAGTAGTCCGGGAGGGGAATACCAATGAAAACCAAGTATCCAAGCCGCCGTGACGTACTCATGACAGCCGCGACACTGGCCGCCGGCGCTTCGGTCCCCGCAATGACGGGCGGGCGCGCCCTGGCCGCCGCCGAGCCGGCGCTGAACAATTCGCTCGAGGAAGTCGACCAGGCGCTGCGCCAGGCGGTCAACGCCCGGACCGTTCCGGGCATCGTCGCCATCGGCGCGAACGACCGGGGCATCGTTTATGAAGGCGCGTTCGGGCCGAACGTGACGGCCGACAGCCTGTTCTGGATCGCCTCGATGACCAAGGCAATCACCGCGACCGCCGCGATGCAGCTGGTCGAGCAGGGCAAGCTGCAGCTCGACGAGCCAATCGGCAAGCTGCTGCCGGACCTGCAGTCGCCGAAAGTGCTGGAGGGATTCGACGCCAGCGGCGCGCCGAAACTGCGTCCTGCGAAACGGCCGATCACGCTGCGGCACCTGCTGACCCACACCGCCGGCTTCACCTATGCGATCTGGAGCGCGAACCTGACCCGCTACCAGAAGGTGACCGGCCTGCCGGACGTCGGCACCTGCAAGTATGCCTCGCTGCTGGCGCCGCTGGAATTCGACCCAGGCGACCGCTGGGAATACGGCATCAACATGGACTGGGTCGGCAAGGCGGTCGAAGCGGTCAGCGACCAGTCGCTGGAGGTGTATTTCCGCGAGCACATCTTCGCCCCGCTCGGCATGAACGACAGCGGCTTCCTGATCAGCACGCCGCAGAAGGCGCGGGTGACGCAGATGTACAAGCGGCGGCAGGACGGCTCGCTGGAGCCGATGGCGTTCGAGATGCCGCAGCGTCCGGAATTCTTCATGGGCGGCGGCGCGCTGTTCAGTACCCCGCGCAACTACATCGCGTTCACGCAGATGCTGCTGCACGACGGCACGTTCAACGGCGCTCGGGTGCTGAAGCCGGAGACGGTGGCGCTGATGCGGCAGAACAACATGGGCGACCTGAACGTGACGACGCTTAAGACGGTGCAGCCGGACCTGTCCAACGACGCCAACCTGTTCCCCGGCATGGTGCAGAAATGGGGCCTGTCGTTCGACATCAACACGCAGCCGGGACCGGCGGGTCGCAGCGCGGGCAGCATCGCCTGGGCCGGGCTGTTCAATACCTATTTCTGGGTCGATCCGAACCAGAAGGTTACAGGCGTGATCATGTCGCAGTTGCTGCCGTTCGCCGATGCGCACGTGCTCGATCTTTTCGCGAAGTTCGAGAGCGGGCTGTATCGGGCCGTGACGCCGGCCTGAGCCGCAGCCTGACAAACCGTAACGCCAGGAGACAGGCAAGCGCCGCCTGGTCTCCTGGCGTACTCGCAAAATTGTCCGCCTCCTGAATGGCGTCAGCCACGCGGGCGGATCAGTGTTGGAGACATGGAGTGTCCATAAAGGACACCCAGGTCCGGGGGAAATGTCATGAGAAAGCTCTTGTTGGCGGCGACGCTTGCGGCTTCCTTGCCACTGGCCGGCCATGCCCAGACGGCCCAGGAACTGATGGCGGGCTCGCAGAAGGACACGGCCGATGTCCTGAACTACGGCATGGGCTACAATCTTCAGCGCTACAGCCCGCTGACCCAGATCAACCGCGACACGGTCAAGCATCTGGTGCCAGTCTGGAACTACAGCTACGACGACAACAAGAGCGAGGAATCCCAGCCGCTGGTCTACAAGGGCGTGCTGTACGTCACGACCAATTCGGCGACCATGGCGATCGACGCCAAGACGGGCAACCAGATCTGGAAGACCAAGGTCGAGTATCCGGCCGAGACGCCGCGCATCGTCTGCTGCGGCATCATCAACCGCGGCCTGGCGCTGTACGACGGCAAGGTGTTCCGCACCACGCTCGATGCCAACGTCATTGCGCTCGACGCCAAGACCGGCAAGGAGATCTGGCGCTCGCATGTCATCGACTTCAAGGACGGCTACTCCCAGACGGTGGCGCCGCTGGTTGCCGACGGGGTGGTGATCACCGGCATTTCGGGTGCGGAATATGGCATCCGCGGCTTCATCGACGGCTGGGATCCGGATACCGGCAAGCATCTCTGGCGCACCTATACCGTTGCGGGACCGGATGATCCGAACGGCAAGACCTGGCCGGGCGACACGTATAAGCACGGTGGCGGCTCGACCTGGATCACCGGCTCGTTCGATCCGGAGCTGCACACCGTGTACTGGGGCACCGGCAATACCGGGTCGTGGAACCCGACGCAGCATCCGGGCGACAATCTGTACACGTGCTCCGTGCTGGCGCTGGATCCGAAGACCGGCAAGATCAAGTGGCACTTCCAGTTCTCGCCCAACGATCCGTACGACTATGACAGCGTCGCGGAAATGGTGCTGGCGAACCTGGATGTCGGCGGCAAGCCCACCAAGGTGGTGATGGACGCCAACCGGAACGGTTTCTACTATGTGCTGGATCGCACCAACGGCAAGCTGATCGCGGCCAACCAGTACGGACATCAGACCTGGGCGAAGGGCATCGACGAGGACGGCCGGCCGATCCCCAGCGAGGTCACCGACAAGGTGCGCAAGGGCGAGGCGGTGGATGTCTGGCCGGGCGCCATGGGTGTCAAGAACTGGAGCCCGACTTCCTATGATCCGCAGACCGGCCTGGTCTATGCCAATACGCTGTACTTCGGCATGCACTACAAGCCCGTTGACGTGCAATACCGCGCCGGCCTGCCCTACTGGGGGGCGGACATCGACTGGATCTGGCCGAAGGGTCCGCGCGGTTTCCTGAAGGCGATCGACCCGCTGACCGGCAAGTCGAAGTGGGAAGTGCCGAGCGATATCCCGCGCTTCTCCGGCGTGCTGTCCACCGCCGGCGGCGTGGTGTTCACCGGCAAGCTGACCGGCGAGCTCGAGGCGTTCGACGCCGAGAACGGCCACAAGCTGTGGCAGTTCAAGACCGGCTCGGGCATCGAGGGCCAGCCGATAACGTGGGAGCAGGACGGCGTGCAGTATGTCGCGGTCTCCAGCGGCATTGGCGGCGTGTATGACCTGTTCGCGGGCGACGAGCGGCTGTCCAAGGTGCCGGCCGGCGGCTCGCTGTGGGTGTTCGCTCTGGCGAAGTAAGCGTGCCTGCCGGAGGCGCCCCGGTTGCGGGGCGCCTCCGGTGGTTTTCCTGCCTGGAGTTCCGGATGAGATTTGCCGCCTGTGTGGTTGCGGCCACAATTTTCTTTACCCTGTCACTGCCGGCGTGGCCGCACAATGCGCCGGAACCGCCGCCCTCGAAGGCGGAGTGGGAGAAAGGCGCAGAGTTTTTCAGGGACATCTGCTCGCATTGCCATGGACCGCACATGGTCAATCCCGGCAACGGCTCGTTCGACCTTCGCAAATTTCCTCATGACGAACGCGCGCGGTTCTTCAACTCGGTGCGAAACGGCAAGAATTCCATGCCGCCATGGAAGGACATCCTGCGTCCGGACGAGATCGCGGCGGTCTGGGCCTATGTCCGGACCGGGGGAGTGGAGCCGAAATGAAACCGCCGATTGCCCTTCTGCTGGCGATGCTGCTGGCCGGATCGGCCGGGGCGCGGGCGGCCGGCAGGCCGGATCTGACAGTATGCCTGCAGACGAGGAACCCGCCGCTTTCGTTCCGCACTGACGACAAGCCGGCTGGGTTCGATCTGGCGTTGTCCCGGGCCATCGCCGATCGGCTGGACCGCGGCCTGCAGATTCAATGGTTCGTCAGCCGTGATGATCCGGATGCCAATCCGGCCAAGGAAGCCAACGCGCTGCTGTCGGACGGGCACTGCCAGCTTGTGGCGGAGTATCCGCTGACCGCGGGCGCCCTGGCTCGTCCGTTGTCCCCGACCGGGAAACTGCCGCCGTTCGACGGCGCGAAGCCGGATGACCGCAAGCGCTGGGTGAAGCTGGGCGCACTGATGCCGACGCAGCCCTATCGTTTCGACACGCTGACCGTCGTTCTTGGCAAAAGCCATGCCGACCGGCCGGTGCGGAAGCTGGCGGATCTGGACGGGTTGCGTATCGGCGTGCAGACCGCGACTTTGGCCGATGCGATCGCGATGCGCTATGATGGCGGCCTGCTGGCGAACCGGATCGTGCACCTGCCGGACTCGCGGGCCCTGTTCGCGAAGCTGCGGGCCGGCGAGATCGATGCGGCGTTCGTCGACATGCGAGCCGTCGATGCGTGGCGGCTGCACAACGGCACGGACGGGCTGGCGCTGTCGGGGTATGCCCATTCGCTTGGATTCAACATGGGTTTTGTCGGCCTGGCCGGCAGCGCCACCCTGATCCGCCAGGTCGATGCCGCACTGGCGGACCTGAAGGCGCATGACGCGCTGGCGCCGATGGCGCAGCAGGCCGGGCTGACGTATATCCCGCCGCGCTCGCCGGACGTGCTGCCGGACGTGCATCTGGCGGCGTTGCAGGGCGACTGAAGCTTTACCGATTCAAGAACAAGAACCGATGCACAGGGAGGGGTCAGGATGAAGATCTATGACTGGCACATCGCGCCCAATCCGCGCCGTCTGCACATCTACCTGGCGGAGAAGGGCATCAGGGTCGACCTGGTGGAAGTCGGGCAGGACGACCTGACGCTCGCGCCTTGGTTCAGGCAGAAATATCCGCATGCCATGGTGCCGATGCTGGAACTGGACGACGGCACGCAAATCGGCGAGGCGATGGCGATCGCGCGCTACTTCGAGGAACTGAATCCCGAGCCGCCGCTGATGGGCACCGACGCCAGGGACAAGGCGATCGTCGACATGTGGGAGAAGCGGGCGAACGAAGAAGGCATGCTTCCCGCCTCGGAGCTGTTCCGTAATACGCACCCGAAGTTCGCGGAACGCGGCCTGCCGGGCGCGGCCGACGCCATTCCGGCGATTCCGGAACTGCGTGACCGTGGCCGCGCCAGGCTGGAGCGGTTCTTCACCAAGTTCGATCGCCAGCTTGCCTACAATACCTTCGTTGCGGGCGAGCGGTTCACCATTGCGGATGCAACGACCCTGGCTGCGGTGGACTTCGCGGGCTGGAGCGACGTGAAAATCCCTGACGCCTGCCGCCACCTGCAGCGCTGGTACGACGACGTGAACCAGCGCCCGAGCGCCAGGGCCTGATCGCCGCCCGGGCGCGGGACTTGACCAATACCGCGCCGCGGGCTTCAGTTCAGATCGCTCGCCGACCGGATGCCATGCAGAATAATGGAAGAACAGGGGGGATCGTCATGAGGCGGAAGCGTCAATCATGGGTTGGAAGCGCATCGGGTCTTGCGCTCGCGCTTGGCCTGATCACCGCGGCGCCGGCGGTCGCGGATGAGGCGCTGAACCAGGCGTTGCAGAATCCAAACAACTGGCCGAGTTATGGCCGCACGCAGGCCAATACGCGGTTCAGCCCGCTGAAGCAGATCAACGACCAGAATGTCGGGCAGCTCAAGCTGGCCTATGCGTTCCAGCTCGGCGCGCTGCGCTCGAACGAGGCGACGCCGATTGTCATTGGCGATACGCTGTATGTTTCGAGCTCGTCCGGGCCGCGCAGCGTCTATGCGCTGGATGCGAAGACCGGGAAGATCCGCTGGCAGTACCAGCCGGTGATCGCCGAGGACGTGGATCCGTTCGTGTGCTGCGACCTCGACAGCCGCGGCGTGGCGTATGCCGACAGCAAGATCCTGTTCGGCACGCTGGATGCGCACCTGATCGCGCTGGATGCGAAGACCGGCAAGCCGGTCTGGAACACCGTAGTGGTGGACTACAAGGGGGGCATGGCCATCACCTCGCCGCCGACGATCGTGAAGAATTTGGCGGTCATCGGCTATGCCGGCGGCGAGTATGGCGCGCGCGGGGCGTTGCAGGCCTACGACCTGAAGACCGGGAAGCAGGTATGGAAGACCTATACGATTCCTGGTCCGGGCGAGCCGGGCAACGACACCTGGAAGGGCGACAGCTGGAAGCACGGCGGCGGGGCGGCGTGGCAGGTCGGGTCGTATGATCCGCAGACCAACACGGTGTTCTATGGCACCAGCAATCCCGGGCCGTGGAACGCGGCAGTGCGCAGCACGGGTACTTCGGATTACGGGCAGCTGACCAACCTGTACACCTCCAGCACGCTGGCGCTGGACGGCGACACCGGCAAGATCAAGTGGGCGCTGCAATCGACTCCGGCGGAAGCCTGGGACTACGACGGCGTCAACGAGCTGGTGCTGGCCGACATTACCATCGACGGGAAGAAGACGCCGGTGATGATGAAGGCGGATCGCGACGGGTTCTTCTTCGTCGCGAACCGGGACACCGGCAAGCTGATCTCGGCCAAGCCGTTCGTGCCGGTGAACTGGGCGAAGAGCTACGACATCGCCAAGGCCCGGCCAATCGAGGATCCGGCGAAACGGCCGCACATGGATGCCAAGACCACCGACATCTGCCCGAGTTGGATGGGCGGCAAGAACTGGCAGCCGATGTCGTTCAATCCCGAGACCGGCCTGGTGTACGTGACCACCAACAACATGTGCCAGGACATGCAGACTGCCGAGGTGACGTACCGGCGCGGGTCCTTCTATCTTGGAAACGACTTCTCGGTCAACCCGGGGCATGGCGACCACCTGGGCCAGCTGCTGGCGCTGGATCCGGCAACGCAGAAGCCGGCCTGGACGATGAACCTGCCGCTGCCGTGGAACGGCGGCACGATGACGACGGCGGGGAACCTGGTGTTCTTTGGCGACATCAACGGAATTTTCCATGCGCTGGATGCGAAGACCGGCAAACCGCTGTGGCAGATGAACGTTGGCAGCGGCATGGGCGCGGGGCCGATGACGTTCTCGGTCGATGGCAAGCAGTACGTCGCCATCCTGACGGGCCGGGCGGAGTCGCCTCCCGCGTTCATGGGTGAAGTCGGCAAGAAGATCATGGCGGCCACGCCGGAAGGTGGCACGTTGTTCGTGTTCACGCTGTAGTGCGACGTTTGGTTTACTTTGTAGTGGGACGTTTGACTCCTGGGGGCAGGCGGCGCGTGTTGGCATTGGCCGCCTGCCTGCTTTGCTGGTTCGCCTGCGCCGCCAGGGCGGACGAACCGGCACCGCTGCGGCTCTGCGCCGATCCCGACAACCTGCCGTTCAGCAGCGCGAATCAGGCGACGCCGGGGTTCTATATCGAACTCGGGCAGGAGATCGCGCAGGCGCTGGGGCGGCGGTTCCAGGCGGTGTGGGTGCCGACGTACTACACCAAGCGGCAGATCCGGAAGAAGCTGCTGACCGGGCAGTGCGACGGGTTCGTGGGCGTGCCGGACACGCCGGAGTTCATGGGGCCGCGGCTGATCTTCTCGCAGCCGGTTGCGCGGCTGGGCTACGCGCTGGTGGCGCCGCCGGCGATGCACCTGACGTCGGTTGACGGGCTGCACGGGCATCGGGTGGCGGTGCAGTGGGGTTCGCCGCCGCAGAGCCGGCTGGCGACGTGGAACGACGTGCAGCTTGTCACGGCGATGTCGCCGGAGGAGGCGATGCAGGACCTGGTGGACGGCAAGGCGGACGCGGCGTTCATCTGGGGCGCCTCGGCCCGCTGGGTGGACATCAGCAAGCTGCATCACGCTTACCAAGTGGTGCCGGTCGAGGGTCCGCACATGCGGTGGGAGGCCGCCATCGGCTTCCCGCGCAACCAGGTGGCGCTGCGTGACGCCGTGAACCAGGCGCTCGATCGGCTGCAGCCGGCAGTGAAGGCACTGTCGGTGCGCTATGGCCTTGTCGCTTCGGCGCCGGAGCAGGCCGGGACTTCACCGGGCGCCGAGGAGGTGATGGCCGAACCCACCGCTTCGGCCGCGGATGTCGCCGAGGGGCGGCAGATCTTCAACACGACCTGCGCCCACTGTCACGGACATGACGCCGTGCAGGGCGAGCAGCGCCGCAACCTACGCCTGCTGCGGACGCGCTACGGCGACAAGATGGCCGAGACGTTCTTCTACACGGTGACGCACGGCCGGGTCAGCAAGGGGATGCCGAACTGGCGCGACGTGTTCACCGACGAGGATTTCCACAAGATCCTGGCGTTCCTGACGACCATCCAGGACAAGCCGCCGGCGACGGCGAGCAATGATGCCGGTGGCCCGAGCCAGTGAAGGCTGTCGTGATGGGCCAGGCCGTTCTCTCTCCGTCATGGCCGGGCGGGTGGCAACGGACCGGGCACCACATCCTTCTCCAACCGCCGCCCTACGCAGCCGCCGCTGATCAGGCGGTGCGGAGCTGCTGCTCGAAGCGGCCCTGGCGCCAGCGCAGCAGGTGCCAGGCGCCCCTGGTCATCAGGCCGGACAGCCGGCCGCGCGGCGGCAAGCCGACAGTCTTGAGGATCATGCCGGTGCCGCGCTCGATGTGGTGGTAGCGGTAGAAGGCCATGGCACGGGCCATGTAGGCGGCGGTGCAGCGGGCGTGCTGGAACGGTTGCGTCTCGGGTTCATTGCCGCAGTGGTAGGCATAGGCGAGTTCGTCGTCCTCCGACTCGCCGATGCGGCCCACGGCGATGCGCAGGCGGGTCAGCACGCCAAGCTTCTCACGCGACAGGTAGCGGCGCATGTGGTCGTAGAACAGCTTGAAGTGGCGGTATTCGTCGGCGGCGATCAGCTTGCAGACCTGCTTCAGCGCGGGCTCCGTCGCTGCCTCGCCCAGGGCGCTGTAGTAGCTGGAGGTGCCGGTTTCCACCATGCAGCGGGCGATCAGCTCGCCGGTGCGGGAGCCGCGGATCGAGGCTTCGACATCGGTCTTGATGGCGTAGCCGGTGCGGTAGCGGTGGAACGCGGCCTCATAGTCCCATGCGGGATCGGCCAGGGAGGCCCATTTCGCCAGGGCGTCGCCGTGCTGGACCTCCTCCAGCGCCCAGCTGTCGGCGGCTTGCCGGAAGTCGGGGTCGTCGCGGAACACGCCGCTGAGGTAAAGGGCGTAGTCCTTGCCGTTGCGCTCGACCATGGCGGCGGCTTTGACCAGGGGCACGATGGCCGGGTCCACGGCCGAGGGATCGAAACGATCCCAGTCCACATCCTCGATCCGCCAGTGCTTCATCCTGCTTCAGTCCCCGTTGTCGATCCGCGGTCCCGGCCGCGGAAAGGGCTTTCGCTGTCGAATATAGAAATATTGCAGCGGCGGTTAAACCGCTGTTGCATGACGGTTGGGCCATGTTGTGGCTATTCGGCAACAGGTGGCGGTGGGCTGTGCTGCCGGACGGTGCGCCCGGTCCGGCGGCGATGGTGACGCGATGTGCGGCAGTCCGGGTGCGCGGCTACCGATGGCGTGCCGTGGCGGTGCCGGGCGGCGCGATAACAGCTGATCACGAACTCGTGGCGGAAGCAAGTGGGGGTCGAGCTTCCGACGGCACCCGCCCTGACCAGCCCGTGCGGCCGCGATGCTGAAGGGCCGTCAGGGAATGACCACGTCGTTGGGCGTGGGCCACCGCCCTCTTCCCGTCATGGTCCGCGGAGGCGGATCATCCGCGCCTCGCGATGCTGATCGCGGCAAAGGCGTGGATGGCGGGCCTGCACCCCATTGGCGTTAAAAATGGGGCTGGCTGTTGCCTCCTCGTCATGGCCCGGCTTGTCCGGGCCACCTATTCCAGCACTGTGCCGCGACAGGTGGCCCGGACAAGCCGGGCCATGGCGGAATGGCAAGCATCGTGCCGCCGCCACGCTATTTTAACGCCAATGGGGCCTGCACCCGCCATGACGCTGGGGCGCCGGCGCCCTGCACCCGATGACGCGGTTACTCCCCGACGCTTCCTTCAATGCCTGGAGAGAAATAACCGCTCCGCCGGCTTCCATGGATCAGTTATTCTGGCTCGGTCCAGAGGTCAGACCAGCCGCCAGTGCACCAAACTATAGGGTGGACTGGCGGACGCATGGTGCTCGAACACCGCCTCCACCGTGCCGCCGATCGGCACGTCCTGCTTCGGGTCACCCAGCAGATTGCCGATCATCCGGACGTTGTCGGCGGCGGGGAGTTCCACCAGGACGGCGATGTACGGACCATGCCCGTTCAGCGCCGGATGCACGGGATGCCAGACGCGCTGGTAGCTGTAGATGACGCCTTTGCCCGCGACCTCCCGCCAGTCACGGTCGAAACTGTTGCAGCGATGGCAGATCCATTCCGGGCCCCACTGCCAGTGTTTGCAGCCGCGGCAGAACTGGATCATCAGTTTTTCACGCCGCGTGCCCTCCCAATAGGGCGTGGACAGGCCATCGGCTCCGGCTGACGGGATGGGCAAGCCTTCCGGCAAATACGACATCAGAGTGCGGCCTCCGACCCCAGAATCAAGGAACTGACAGGCGTGACCATGGGTCCGCCGACGACGATGACGGTATCGTTGCGCGGCGCCTGGTTGACCGAGACGCCGCGGATCTGGCGCACCGCTTCGTTCACCAGTTCCAGCCCGTGCATATAGCACTCGGCCAGGTTGCCGCCGCTGGTGTTGAGCGGCATCCGGCCAGTCGGCGCAATCAGGTTTTCCAGCCGCAGCAGGTCGTTGGCCTCCTCCGGCGCGCAGAACCCATGCTCCACCAGGCTCATGAGCACGCCGCCGGTGAAATTCTCATAGCACTGGACGACACCGATATCCTTCGGACCGAGCTTCGCCATCTCGTACAAATGCGGCGCAACCGTTGCGAAGTGGGAACTGGCATAGTTCGGGCCGTTGTGCACCGGCGCGGCGCAGCGGTGGTCGGAGCCGCTGGCGACGCCCAGAAGGTAGCTGGCCTTGTGTGGCAGATCCCTGGCGCGGTCCGCCGGCATGATGATCACCGCGGCGGCGCCATCGTTTTCCAGGCAGCAGTCGAACAGGTGGAACGGCTCCACGATCCAGCGTGACGCGTCGTACTTCGCCTCGTCCAGTGGTCGGCCGTACATCACCGCGCGCGGATTGTTCTGCGCGTGATGGTAGGACGCCAGTGAGATCGCCCGCAGCGCCTCCTGCTTCACGCCGTGGTCATGCATGAAGCGCGTGACCTTCATGGCGAATTTCTGCGCCGGGGACATTACGCCATAGGGAACTGTGAAGGCGTCGTCACCGGCTGCCAGCGGCGCGCCGCTGCCGCGGCCGAAGCGCGCGAACTGCCCCTGCGCCAGGGCGCGGAACGCCACGACGCAGTTGGCCATGCCGGTGGCGACCGCCGCCGCCGCGTTGCCCACCGCCGCCGCGACGCCGCCGCCGCCGCCGCCCCACTGCATATTGGAAAACCGCAGTTCCCGGGTGCCGAGCGCGGCCGCCAGGCGGGACGGGTCGCTGCGGTCGTTGGAATAGGAGGTGAATCCGTCGATGTTTTTCGGATCGATGCCGGCATCCTTCGCCGCCGCCAGGATCGCCATCAGCGCGAGCTTGAACTCGCTGTCGGGCGACTGGCCATGCTTGTAATAGGTCGTTTCGCCAATGCCGGCGATCACTGCCTGTCCGCGTAGCGTTCGTTCTGTCATGCGTTTCTTTCTCCCGGCTCGATTGTACGCACGGCTCTGCGGGGATGGCCAGAGCGGCCGCCCGCATCGCACATTCCTGTTCCACCATCTGTGGAAATCTGCGTTATGCTTGGCAGATTGGACGAACAACAGCGACGTCAGAGCGTGAACCGTCCGAACAGGGAGGCCGACAATGAACGCACCCGTCCATGTCGATGCGCGGCATGATGCTTACGCCACGGCGATCGATCAGATTGATGTGAGCAACCCGCATCTGTACCAGGACGATACCTGGCGCCCCTATTTCGAGCGCCTGCGCCGGGAGGATCCGGTGCACTGGTGCGAAAAGGGCATCTACGGCTCCTACTGGTCCGTCACGCGCTATCGCGACATCATGTCGGTCGATACCAATCACCAGGCGTTTTCGTCCGACGCGCTGATGGGCGGCATCGTGCTGCGCGACCTGCCGATGGATTTCCGGCGGCCAAGTTTCATTTCCATGGATCCGCCGAAGCATGACGAGCAGCGCAAGACCGTCTCGCCGATTGTCGCCCCGGGCAACCTGGCGAAGCTGGCGCATACGATACGTGAGCGCACCGGGCGCATCCTGGACAGCCTGCCGCGCGGTGAAACGTTCGACTGGGTCGATCGCGTCTCGGTCGAGCTGACCACGCAGATGCTGGCGACCCTGTTCGACTTCCCGTTCGAGGAACGGCGCAAGCTGACCTACTGGTCCAATATCGCCACCGCCAACACGCGCGCCGGCACCGAGGTCGATTCCGAAGCAAAGCGCAACCAGATCCTCGACAAGGCGCTGGAATACTTCGCCGCGCTCTGGCACGAGCGGGCGAAGCAGCCGCCGCGGCCTGATCTGATCTCGATGCTGGCGCACGGCGAGGCCACGCGCGACCTGCCGTCGCGCCCGCACGAGTTCATGGGCAACATCATGCTGCTGGTCGTCGGCGGCAACGACACGACGCGCAATTCGATGTCGGGCAGCCTGCTGGCGCTGAACCAGTATCCCGATGAATATCGCAAGCTGCGCGCGAATCCGGCGCTGGTGACCAGCATGATACCGGAGGTCATCCGCTGGCAGACGCCGGTGATCCACATGCGCCGCACGGCGCTTGAAGACACCCGGGTGGCCGGCAAGACGATCCGCAAGGGCGACAAAGTCGCCATGTGGTACATCTCGGGCAACCGCGACGAGGACGCCATCGAACGCCCTGAGGATTTCGTCATCGACCGGGCGCGCCCCCGCCAGCATCTGTCGTTTGGCTTCGGCATCCATCGTTGCGTCGGCAACCGGCTGGCGGAGATGCAACTGACGATCCTGTGGGAGGAAATCCTCCAGCGCGACTGGCCGATGATCGAGGTGATGGGGCCGCCGGTGCGGGTCTATTCCAACATCCTGCGCTCGATCAGCGCGTTGCCTGTTCGCATCCCGGCCTGACCGCAGCGAGGCTGACCATGTCGATACCCTATTATGACGCCATCGCTCATCACGCCATGCGCCGGCCGCAGTCGCTGGCGGCCGTGGATCTGGCAACCGGGCGGCGGCATACCTACAAGGCGTTCGACGACCGGATCGCGCGCCTGGCCGGCTCGTTCCGATCGCGCTTCGGTATCGGGCCGGGCGATCGGATCGCGGTGCTGGCGCCCAACACAACCGATACGTTCGAGGTTCAGTTCGCCTGCGGCCGTATCGGCGCGATCTTCGTCCCGCTGAACTGGCGGCTGGCAAACGCGGAACTGAAAGCGATTCTGGCCGACTGCGACCCGGCGCTGCTGGTCCACGATCCGGAATTCGCCGAACGGACGCAGGAACTCGGTGCGCGTCAGCTCTGCCCGCTCGGCGCCGCGTTCGAGCAGCTTGCGCTGGACGGGCCGCGGCTCGACAAGCCGGTGGCCGCGACGTTGGATGATATCTCGACCATTCTTTACACGTCCGGCACGACGGGGCGGCCCAAGGGCGCGATCATCACCCACGGCATGAACTTCTGGAACACCGTCCACAGCATGAGCATGGCCGGCATCGGGCGATCGACGGTGTTCTTCGGGCTGCTGCCGCTGTTCCATACTGGCGGGCTGAATGTGTTTTCCTATCCGGTGTTCCAGGTTGGCGGCACGGTGCTGATCATGCGGAACTTCGACGCCGGCGAGGCGCTGCAACTCATCGGCGATCCGTCCGTCGGCATCACGCACGTCTTTGGCGTGCCGGCGAACTACCAGTTCATGGCACAGCACCGCCGGTTTGGCGAAACCGACCTGAGCCGGCTGGTGTTCGCCGGCATCGGCGGCGCACCGACTCCCGACGCAATCCTGCGAACCTGGGCGGCACACGGCGTTATCCTGCAGCAGGGCTACGGCATGACCGAAACCAGTCCGCTGGTGCTGGTCCTCGACAAGGAGGATGCGGTGCGCAAGGCCGGATCGGCCGGCAAGCCAGGGCTGCACATGGAAACGCGCATCGCCGGCGAGGACGGCGCGGAGGTGCCGCCAGGCACTGTCGGCGAACTCTGGGTCAGGGGACCCAACATCACCAGGGGCTACTGGAATCAGCCCGAAACCACCGCGGCCGCCTTCACCGACGGCTGGCTGCACACCGGCGATGCCGCCATGGTCGACGACGAGGGCTACTATTTCATCGTCGATCGCTGGAAGGACATGTACATCTCGGGCGGCGAGAACGTCTATCCGGCGGAGGTGGAAAACGTGCTGTACCAGCACGCGGCCATCGCCGAGGCCGCGGTCATCGGCATAGCCGATGGACGGTGGGGTGAGGTCGGGCGGGCGGTGGTGGTGCTCAGGCCAGGGCAGTCATTGTCCGAGGCCGATGTCGTCGCTCATTGCGCCGCCAGCCTGGCCCGCTACAAGCTGCCGCATTCGGTGGTGTTCACCGACGCGCTGCCGCGCAACGCCACAGGCAAGGTGCACAAGCCGACGTTGCGGCTGCAGTTTGGGGACGCGGCGGCGGGTTACGACAGCAGGCCGCAGGCCGGTTGAGACAGGGCGACCGCGCCGCCTCATCGTGATGGCCCGGACGAGCCGCATAGGCTCTGACTAAGGCGGCCAGGGGCATGGCCGTTGCCACAACGTCATGGTGGGCGGAGACCCGCCATCCACCCCTTGCTGATATCGGCATGGCAAGGCGTGGATGGCGGGCCGAACGGCAAAGGGCGTTTGTGGCAAGCGGTGCGGCTGTCCCGGGTGGGTCGAAGGCGGCGGAGCCTGGATCGCCTACCGATTTTCAACACGGAGGACGACGGAGGATCACGAAGGGCCACGAAGGGGTGTGAACGCGTCAGACAATGAAGCAGTGCCGCCCCGCCTTCAGGCACGCGGCATCTGGGCATGCCTGCGCCGTCGCTGCGATGCGCCAGCCCGATCATGCGGCTGGCCAGGTCCCGATCCGCCAGCAAGGTCCGGTCTTCGTGGCCCTTTGTGGTCCTCCGCTTTCTCCGTGTTGAAAATTACGGAAGGATGAACAAGCACGGACGGTTCCGGATGACGCTGGCACCATCCGCCAAAGACCCAGCCCCCCGGTCGTTGCGGCCCATGGCCAAGGCAAGCGGCGGAGCACCCTCCGCCACGTCCAATAGGATCGACTCTTCCGGCGCGCGGTTTAGCGGCCGCCTTTACGCGCCCGCAACCGCTCGATCGTCTGGCCAATCATGCGGGTCGGCTCGTCAGTCTGGTAGGCACGGACGATGCAGCGGATGCCGGCTTCGATCGCATCGCCGACTGGCATCGCTTCCCATTCGCGGATCAGTTCCTTCTGCAGGCGAACGGCACGCGGGCCGGATTCCAGGATCGCGCCGATCCAGGCGTCCAGGGCCGTATCGAGTTCGGCGGCAGGGGCGACCTTCTCCACCAGACCCCAGTCCAGCGCGGTTCGCGCATCGATCGTGTCGCCGGTGTAGAGCAGCAGTTTGGTCCGCCCCCAGCCGATAAGCTGCGGCAGCAGGGCCGCCTCGACCACGGACGGCAGCCCGATCCGCACCTCGGGCATGCCGAACGAAGCGGCGTCGCTGGCGAGGTGCATATCGCAGGCGGCCATCACCTCCAGCCCGGCACCCAGGCAGAAGCCGTTGACGCGCGCAATCACCGGCACCGGCAGGTCACGCAACACCTTGCACATGCGGTGGATCAGCGTGAGGAAATCGCGCGACTTCGGCGGATCGAGCGCGCCCAGTTCCATCAGGTTCGCCCCGCCTATGAACGCGCGTTCACCCTCCCCGGTGACGATCAAAACCCGCAGGTCCGGATCGTCTGCCAACGCGGTCACGGCGTCGATGAAGGCAGCGATCTGCGGCGTGCCCAGGCAGTTCAGCCGCGCCGGGTTGTTGATCGAGACGGTGGCGACGGCGCCGTCATGGTCACGCCGCACGATGACGGGGGGTTCGCTCATCATCTTGCCCCCTGGTTCCAGGCGACAGGCCCGCGGAACGGCCGCATGTCCGGGTAGCCGCTGACCGCCCAGGCGCCATCCACCAGCAGGCTGGCGCCGTTGACGTAGCTGGCGTCCGCGCTGGCCAGATACAGAGCAGGCGCGGCAATCTCCTCGGGCTGCGCCGGGCGGCCCATTGGAACCCGCTGCATGAAGGCCGCCAGGGCGTCGGGATTGTCGAAATGGCGGCGCGTCAGCGGCGTCTGCACCAGGCCGGGCAGGACGGCATTCACCCGGATGCCGTAGTCCGCCAGCTCCAGCGCGCCGTTGCGGCTGAGCATCTCCACACCGGCCTTGGCGGCCACGTAGGCGGACCCGGCATGCATCGGCACATGCGCGTTCAACGAGGCGATGTTGACGATGCTGCCGCCGCCCTGCCGCATCATCTGCCGCGCCTGGTGCTTCATGCCGAGGAACACGCCCTTGAGGCACAGATCGACGGTGAAGTCCCAGTCGGCTTCGGACAGGTCGACGATATACCCGGGGCGGGAACCGCCGGCGACGTTGAAGGCAGCGTGGACGGCGCCGAACCGGTCCACCGCCGTGGCCACCAGCGCCTCGGCTGCCGCTTCCCTGGTCACGTCGCCTTCGACCCCAACGAAGCGGTCGCCCAGGTCTTCAATCGGTTGAAGATCGGCGCCGACGACTTGTGCGCCCTCCGCCAGCAGGCGTCTGGCAATCGCCAGCCCAATGCCGGAAGCGGCGCCGGTCACCACGGCCACTGTTCCGGCGAACCGGTCCTGCAATGCGATCATCTGCTTCCTCCTGCGGCTTATTAACGGTTTGGCAACCAGTTCATGGTTCCGTGTCCGGGTTCTGATGTGGACCCTGCATGGAAGTGTCGGTTGGGATCAAGGTCGCCGCCCGCGGCCTGGAATGGGATGTGACCGAGGTCGAGCAACTCGGGCCGCAGCAGCGCCTGCGTCTCGCCTGCGCGAGCGGCGATCTCCAGGGCCTCGAATGGGATGTGCTGTATCCCGCTGAACCGGTGGCGATCCTGTCTACCGATCCGCGGCCGGAGGACGTTGGCTCGCTGGACGACTGGCGCCGCTATCATACGGCCTGGCTGCTGGATCAGGTACCCGGTCCGGCGGCCTCGCCCGGGCGAGTTGCCATCGAAGCCTACCAGCGCGTGCCGCTGCTGCGGGCGCTGGACATGGTGCGGCCGCGCCTGCTGCTGGCCGATGGCGTCGGCCTGGGCAAGACGATCCAGGCGGGATTGATCGCCGCCGAACTGATCGTCCGCCGCCGCGCGCACCGCATCCTGGTGGCATGCCCGCCCGGCCCGCTGCTGCGGCAGTGGGAGCAGGAGATGCGCCTGCGCTTCGGCCTGCGCTTCACGCCTATCGTCGACGGCGCCAGCCTGCGGGAGGCACGGCGCGGCCTGGAACTCGGCGGCAATCCGTTCGAGGCCACGGCGCTGTGCCTGACCTCGATGGATTTCGCCAAGTCCGACCGCGTGCTGACGGAACTGGAGCGCGCCGCCTGGGACCTGGTCATCATCGACGAGGCGCATCACTGCGCCGGCGGCGCCGGGCCGGGCGAGGACAGCCAGCGCCGCCTGCTGGCCGAGGTGCTGGCACGGCGATCCGACGGCCTGCTGCTGCTGACAGCCACCCCGCATGACGGGCACGATGCGCATTTCGCCTCGCTGATCGCATTGCTGGATCCCAGCCTGGTGGACGGGTCCGGACGCCTCATTGGCTCGACCTATCGCCGCCATGTCGTCCGCCGGCTGAAGTCGCACATTCGTGACCCGCATACCGGGCTGCCGCTGTTCCGCGAACGGGTCGTGGTGCCGGTGCGGGTTGACGTCTCCGATGCGCCGGCCGTGCAGGCGTTCCATCGTGCCTTGTCGGCCCTGGTGGCGCCGAGGCTGCGACGGTCGCGCGACCGCAACGGCCTGGCGGACGCGCTCGCCTTCGTCAGCCTGCTGAAGCGGTCGATGTCGAGCATCGCCGCGTGTGTGGCGACCCTCCGCGTCGTGGCGGAACGCTACGCCGGCGGTGAAAGCGGCGCGGCACGGCGGGAGCGGCAACGGGCCCTGCGCGCTTACCGCCGGCGCGTTTCCCGGTTCGGCGTCCTGGATGCCGCCGAGGAAGCCGAAATTGCAGCGCTGGAGGCGGAAGAGATGGCGGCCAGCCTGGCCGGATCAGGCACCGCATCAGAGCTCCAGGACCTGATCCGCCTGGGTGAGGCGGCCGAAACCGAAGACCCCAAACTGGCGGCGCTGGTGCTGGAGGTACGGCTGATCCGGCTGCACCACCCGGGCGCCAATATCCTCGTCTATACGGAGTATGCCGACAGCCAGTGCGCGGCGGTGGAGGCGTTGCGCAGTCTCGAGGGCACGGTGCTGACGATCAGTGGCGCCGACAGCGAAGCCGATCGCACGCGCGCGGCGGAACGTTGCGCGGAAGAGGACGGGATCGTCCTGGTCAGCACGGATTCCCTGGCCGAGGGCCTCAACCTGCACCAGCGATGCTGTCATCTGATCCATCTCGACCTGCCGTACAACCCAAACCGGCTGGAGCAGCGCAACGGCCGGATCGACCGCTACGGGCAGCAGAAGGACCCGGAAATCCGCTACCTGTATCTCGCCGGCACCTTCGAGGAACGGCTGCTGCTGCAGCTGATCGCCAAATACGAAAAGGCCCGTGCCTGCCTGTCGTTCATGCCGAACACGCTGGCGGTCACCGCTGAGCCAGGCCGCCTTGGGGAGCCGCTTCTGCGCGGACTTGCCGAGGATCTCTTCAGTTCGATGCCGCGTCTGGTCCATTCGCTGGACCTGGCGGCCGAAGACGGCGACGGCGAGGCTTATCGTGACCTGCTGCGGGAGATCGACCGGGCCTTCCAGAGCTTCGACCACATGGCCGTGCGGCATGGCTGGATGGGCAGCGGCCCGATGCCGGCCACGTCGCCCGAGGAACAATCGAGCAGCGTCGATCTTGCCGCGTTCGTCGAGTCAGTCTTGCCAGGTGGCGATCGTGTTCCCGCTGACTGGCATGCTGAACTGGACGGGCTGCCGGGCTTTGACCGCGCCAGCGGCACGATCCGGCTGACAAACGATCCGTCCCGCATCCGTGACGCGGAGGGGCGCACGCTGTTGTATCCGGGCCGCAGCCACCCGCTGACCCGTCGTACCATCGCACGAATCCGTGCCGGACAGGCGGGGCGGGTGAGCGCCGCCCGCGGTGCTGTCCTGTCGTTGCTGGTAACCTACGATGCCGAGATTGGCGATCACTCTGGCACGCTGCTGCGTAAGGTCTTCGGGCTGCTGCTGACGCCGGATGGCGCGGTTGACAAGCCAGCGGACATCCTGACGCTGGCAGGGCAGGCCGTGCCGTCCGGCCGACTATGGCATGACCGTTTTGCCGGCTGGGCACCCATGGCGCTGGAGGCGGCTGGCGCGCAGGCGGCGGCGGTTGCCGCCAGAATTGCCGCGGCGTTCTCGGCGACCTGGCAGGAACGGCAGGATCGCGCCGCCGCAACCCTGGACGCCTGGCTGACCCAGCGGACCAACGCACTTTGCGGCGCGCCCGTCGATCCGGTGGGAGACCTGTTCGATACGGTGCCGCGAACCGACGACTGGCGGTGCAGCCGGCCGCCGGGACAGCGCCTGGCGGCCTTTGCCGCCGACATTTCGGTGCCTGCCCTACAGCGCCGGGAAGCGGCCGATATCCTGGCGCGCGTCACAGCCGTTACGGCGCGGCGCGCAGCATTGCCGAAGCCGGTAGTCCGCCGCCTGGGATTGCTCATGCTGGTGCCGGCGGCGTGACCCTCGACCTCGATGATTGCAGCCTGTCCGGATCCGCGCTGACCGCGCCATTCCTGCGCGACGGCATGGGGCAGGTCCTGAACCTTGCCCGGCCAATCGAGGTGGACTGGGACGTGATGCGCGGCGCGTTCCGTGGCGGCGGCTCGCAGCGGGTGCACCAGCGCATCACCATGAAGCTGGCGCACGCGCTTGGCTACAGCCGCGCGGTGCGACAGGACCGGATCGCAACGCGGGAAGGGCAGGAGGACGGCGGCTGGTTGTTGCAGGCGCAGGGCGTATCGCTGCGGGCATGGCTGGTGGACCGTGGCGCCGATCTGGATGCCGCCGGGAGATCCCATCGCTTCAGTCCGACCCGCGTCGCCCAGCGCGTGCTGCTGGCGTGCGGCGAACGCACCGGGCTGCTGACCAATGGCGAGACGCTGCGGCTGCTGCTCTGCGATCCATCCCGCGCCGACAGCTTCTTCGCGATTCCATTGGACTCCTGGCGCGACCGTCCGCTGCCGCCGGACTCGTTCCGGGTCTTGCTGGCGCTGGCGGGTGCCGGCAGCCTGCCGCGCCTGCCCCAGATCCTGGACTCCGCACGGCTGTATCAGACGAAGGTCACCACGGCACTACGCCGCCAGGCCCAGGAGGCAATTGTCGGCTTCATCAACGCCATGCTGGACCACATGCCCGATCGCAACACGGTGGATCCGGCGGTGCTGTGGCAGGAAGGGCTGGTGCTGGTTTACCGCCTGTTGTTCATCCTGAAGCTGGAATGCCCTGCCGAACCTGGCGCCGGCTTCAGCTTCGCCTCCACCCGTCTGTGGCGGCTGGCGCTGTCGCCGAATTTTGCGCTCGCGCCTCTGGTGCGGCGGCATCTGGATCATGGTCATGACACCGGACGGATGCTGGAGGACGGGCTGCGACTGCTGTTCAGGTGCTTCAGCGACGGCCTGTCCTGCTCTGAACTCGCCATCACCCCGCTTGGCGGCGCCCTGTTCGGCGGCCGGGCCACGCCGTTGCTCGACCGCCTGTCCTGGGGCGATCGTGCGGTCGCCATCCTGCTTGATCGCCTGATCTGGACCACCGGACAGAACCGCGAGCGGATACGCGTGCATTATGGGTCGCTCGACGTCGAAGATCTCGGCAGCGTTTACGAAGCGCTGCTGGAGCAGGAACCGGCGATTGCTTCGGAGCCGTTGATTCGTCTGCGCACCGGCAAGCTGGAGGCCGTGGTGCCGGCTGACGGCGCCGCTGCCGATATCGGTATCGGACGCTTCTATCTGCGCGCCGGCCCCGGACGCAAAGCCACCGGTTCGTTTTACACGCCACATGAATTCGTTCGCTTCCTGGTGCGCGAAACGCTGGATGCAAGGATCGCCGCGCTCAGCCCGGACGACGATCCCAACCCGGCCGCGCTGCTGACCTTGAAAATCGTCGATCCGGCGGCGGGCAGCGGCCACTTCCTGGTCGAAGCCTGCCGCCACCTGGGCGAGGCGCTGCTGGCCGCCTGCCGCCGGTGCGACGAACTTGGCCTGCACGATCGCCTGGCACAGATCCCTGATCCCGACGCCAGCATTGCGCCGTACCTGCCGAGCCGCGGCTACGCCGAGGCCCATGCCCGCGCGATCTGCCGCCGCCTGGTTGCCGTGCACTGCCTCTACGGTTGCGACCGCAACAAACTGGCGGTCGAGCTTGCCAAGCTGTCGCTGTGGCTCGAGTCCTACGCTGAGGGCCTGCCGCTGACCTTCCTCGATCATCGGTTGATCCATGGCGACGCGCTGACCGGACCGTTTTTCACTATGCTGTCCACCATGCCGGTGACTGGCGGGCCGCTGGATCCTCTGCTGGCAACGGGTGTTTCCGAACGGCTGAATGCCGGCCTGGAGCAGGCGCGTCGCCTGGTCGCCGAACTGAACGGCTCGATTGGCCGTGATACGGCGGATCTGGCGGTGAAGGCGACCGTCAAGGCCCGTCTGGATGCGGTGCTGCTGCCGCTGCGCCGGCTGGCCTGTGCCTGGGCCGGCGCAGCGATGTTGCGGGACCGCGACGCCGACGACAACTGGCTGGCGTTGGCCAGGCATGTCGCCGCTACGGCCACCTGGCCCGATATGCTGACGGCGCGTCAGACTGCGCTGCTGCAGGCCGGACAGGACGCGGTCGCGTGGGACCTGGTGTTTCCCGAGGTCTTTCCCACAGGTTTTTCCGCCGTATTGGGCAATCCGCCCTGGGATGTCGTGCAGCACAACACCAAGGACTTCGTTGCGACCTACGATCCCTCGGTGCGTACCGCCAAGACCCGATCGGCTCGCGGCAAGATCGAAGAGGCCGTCCTGTCCTGTCCCGACGTCGCTGCCCGGTTCGAAGCCTACCGATCGGGCTTCGAGCACATGAAGCGCATCTCCAACCGGCTCTATCAGCATCAGCGCATCAGCATCGGCACCGATTCGACTGCCGGCAATCTCGACCTGTTCCGCCTGTTTTCCGAGCGTGCCATGCAATTGGCCGCCGAAAGCGGATCGATTGGCCTTCTGGTGCCGTCCGCCTTCCACGCCAACGAAGGCACCACGGGAATGCGGCATCTGTATCTCCAGCAGGCTGCGCTGGCCTGGTGCCTGTCGTTCGAGAACCGGCGCCGGGTCTTCGACATCGACAGCCGGTTCAAGTTCGACCTGATTGTCGCGCATCGCCCCGGGCCGACGACGTCCTTCCTTTGCGGCTTCTATCTGGAACGGATCGATGATGCGGCGGATGCGGCGAAGATCATGACCTACGACCGCGGCTTTCTCAGCCTGTCCGGTGGTCCGAGCCTGACCCCGCTGGAACTGCGCGGGAATGCGGACCTGGCGATCGCGCGGCTTCTGTTCGCGCAACCCAACCGGCTCGGCCCGTGGTGCGCCAAACGCCGCATGCGCCTTGGCCGCGATCTGCACATGACCGATGACGCCCACAGCCTCCTGCGCCCGGACGTTGGCGACCTGACGCTGCACGAGGGCAAGACGTTCCATCAGTATATCGATTCGTGGGATACCCCGCCGCGCTATTCCGTGGCAAGCGGCACGCTGCGGCCGGAGATCGCCGAGGCCGCCCGCCATTACCGCCTGGTGTTCCGCGACATCGCGCAGGCGACCAACGAGCGAACGATGATCGCCTGCATGGCGCCGCCAGGGACCGTTTTTGGGCATACCGCGACGGTGGAAAAGGCACCTTGGGCGCGGGCAACGGCCGATGCGCTGGTGCTGTGTGCGCTGTTCAATTCCTTCCCGTTCGACTGGCTGGTGCGGCAGAAGGCAGCGACGCATCTCAGCCTTTATATCCTGGATGCCCTGCCGGTACCGCAGTTCACCGGCAGCCAACTGCGCTTCCTGGCCGAGGCGGCGCTGCGCCTGTCCTGCAATCATGCGGCATATGCCGCTCTGTGGCAGGAACAAACCGGCCAATGCACGATGCCAAATCCGGATCGGCCGGTGGTGCGCCGCGTTCTGCGGGCGCAGATCGACGCGGTCGTGGCGAAGGCCTATGGACTGGGCCGGGTCGAATACCAGCACATACTGAACAGCTTTACCCATCGTTCCTGGCCGGATGCGGCTGCATCATGCCTGGCAGCGTTTGATGCTGAAGCGTTTTCACGCTGACCGGAAATAGCGGCCGTGGCGGAAGTACCAAAGAAACGACGCGTCTTCACCGTCATGGCGGCTACCCGGGTCAAGCCCGGGCACAGGCTCCGGGCCGCCATCCAGGCCTTGCGGTGTTGATATCAGCCAAAGGCGTGGGTGGTGGGCCTGTGCCCACCATGACGGTGTGGAAACGGCCGCGCCGCCCGCTCCCCTGTTTTAGCGCCAATGCGCCCTGCGCCGGCCATGACGGAAGGAACCGTCCGTGCCGGTCTGTCGAACATCCGGGCGGCTGGTGTCAGTCCGCTTCCGCCGTCGCGCCGTGTACCTCGGCCACCACCGGGTGGAACTGCGCGTAGCGGGCGCAGTAGAACAGGATGCCGGCGACCCCGAGATAGGACACGCTGACCGTCGGCGCGCTGTTGATGCCGATGCCTTCCGCGCCGTGGATGAAGCCGAAGAAGCTCAGGATCGTTCCGGCCAGGGCAAAGGCGGCGGCCTTCTCGAAGGCGCGGTCGATAATGAACACGGTCATGGCGCCCAGGATGATGCCGGCCAGCGTCGCGCCGCCGCCCAGCGTCGCCAGGCCGTCGTACAGCACCCCGACGGACGCCAGCTTGCCGACGCCGACCGCCGCGGCATTCGTTCCGGCGGCGGCGAGCGCGTTGTCGACCTGCGTCTTGCCCCAGGCGGCAAGCTGCGGCAGCAGCGCCAGCACGATCGCCGGCGCGTGCCGGTGCGGCGATTCCTGGAACGCCTGCGAACCGATCAGCATGCCGATATACAGCAGGATCGGCAGGATCGCGACGACCGGGATCAGCGCGCTGATCACCGCGATGATGCCGAACCAGGTCAGCACCAGGACGATG
The DNA here is from genome assembly GCF_002937115.1 of Rhodopila globiformis. Lineage (GTDB taxonomy): Bacteria > Pseudomonadota > Alphaproteobacteria > Acetobacterales > Acetobacteraceae > Rhodopila > Rhodopila globiformis. Next base: position 24,776 of record NZ_NHRY01000050.1, read on the forward strand.
ATCCCGGTCATCGCCGAATAGCCGATGCGCCCGCCCATCGCCTTCCACCCGGGATGGCCGATATACACGGCGTTGATGAACGGATTGCCCATCAGGCAACCGACCAGGCTGATGGCGCCGTCGGCGCTGAGCACCCGGATCGTCGCGAAGCTGTCGCCCGCCGCGGCGGCACTTTCGACGTTGTCCAGCGCCTCGATCAGGTCGTAGATGCCGAACGGAATCGCCGTCACCAGGATGATGCCGAGATAGCGGAATCCGTCGAAGGTGTAATGGAACGCCGGCAGCGGAACGGAAAAGCCGAAGTTCGCGACCGACGTGACCAGCTTCCCCACGCTCAGGTCGCCATAGCCCAGCCCGAACGCGGTGGAGACCCAGGCGATCAGCGTCCCCAGCGCGATCGCCACCAGCCCGCCCGGAACACCACCGAAATAACGCACGCCGCCGAACCAGTTCGCCAGTATAACAGCGAAACAGACAACCCCGATGATCGGCGTATTGAAAACCTGCGCTGCAGGACTCATGGAAATGAAAGTGATGGAAATGCCCGCCAGCGACCCGAGCAGGGCGGCACGCGGCGTGATGGCGCGCAGATAGGGGCCGACCAACCCACCGAACATCAAAACGAAACTTTGCACGAACACCCAGGTCAGCCCGGCCTCCCATGCCTGGACCGGATCATTCGTTGCCAGTTTGATCGGCAGCATGACCACGAAAGTGACCACGAACATGTGAGGCACGCTGATGCCCGACGGCAGCGCGCAGACATCGCTGCGCCCCGTCCTGCGCGCCAGGTTCCAGGCGAGGAAGGCGTAATACCCCGTGCTGAGGAACAGCATCAGGCCCAGTGCCGGCAGGATGCGGCCGAACACCAGCGCATCGGGCATTTTCAGCACGAAGCGCAGCAGTCCGGTCAGCACCAGGATGTTCACCAGGATATTAGTGCCAAAGCCGAACAAAGCGTTCCAGTCGCCCGGAACCCAGAGTTTCGGCCGGAAGCCGGTTGCCGTGTTTCCGCTCATCCTGCCGCTCCCTTGATCACCTGCAGCACCGCGCCCGAGGACGCGACCCAGCCGAAAATGCCGCCCTGCGCCTTGATCATCCGCAGGCCGGCATCGTGGAATTCGGGGAAGTACGACGCGCAGCAATCGGCAACGACCAGGCAATCGTAGCCGCGGTCGTTGGCCTCCCGCACCGTGGTGTTGACGCAGACTTCCGTCGTGACGCCTGTCACCACAAGCTGCGCGATGCCGCGGTTCTGCAGGATGGCGTGCAGGTCGGTGGCATGGAACGCACCCTTGCCGGGCTTGTCGACGACCGGCTCGCCGGCAGCGGGATACAGCTCCGGAATGATGTCGTGGCCAGGCTCGCCGCGCACCAGGATGCGGCCCATCGGGCCAGGGTCGCCGATGCGGGTCTCGCCGCGGCCGCGGCGATATTTCGTCGGCGGCAGGTCGGCCAGGTCCGGGCGGTGGCCCTCGCGGGTATGGATCACCAGCCCGCCGATCCGGCGCCAGGCAGACAGCAGTGCCTGGTTTGGTCCGATCGCGCGACGAAGCTGCGAGACGTCGTTGCCCAGCATTTCACCGAAGCCCCCGGGCTCCAGGAAGTCGCGCTGCATGTCGATGATCAGCAGCGCCGCCGCCGACAGTCTCAGGCTGAAGTCATACGGTTCCGCCTCGACCAGCATGCCGCCTCCGAGCAGGAATTCAATAATGGTCGTGATGCAACTTCAGGGCCAGCTTCCCGCCGCGGTGTTCGCCCCGCCCCGGCCGGCGACGGCGCGCCCGGCGCCCGCGGCGGCGCCAGCCGTGGCCCACCCCTACGGGCGGCCGGTTTCCGTGCGACGCGCCGCCACCCCGGCGGCGGTTCCGCGACCGTTCTTGTCATACGCCGGCAGCAGAACGTCGTGCTGCACCCGCACGACAACGCGGGTCCGGTCCTGCGCGAGAGAAGGCAGCGGCGCCCCTCCTCCCGCAGGCAATGCAGCAGCCGCCGGCGGCCACAAACTGACGAGATAGGCGTTGCCTGCCACGGGCGGCTCGGCGCCGTCCTGCATGTCATCGCCCGGGCGCTGTTCGCTTGTCCTGGCAGAGAAATGGAGCTTCCTGCCGTCCGGCAAGGTGGCTTCCTTCCAGACGATGCCTGCCGGCGCGCCGTCGCCGCGGCTTTGCCCGACATAGTCTCCGCTGATCCGCGTGGCGCGCGGCAGGACGATCCGCCTGCCCGTGCCGGTGTCGCGGATATCGGCCTCGAGGACGGCGCTGACCGGGTCGCCCGGGCGTCCGACCGAGCCTTCGATACGCACGTCGAACGTGGTATTGGCCGCAAGCAGGAAGAACATCCGCGCCTGCGGCGAATCGCCTGGCGCGGGAGACGTCTGTTCGGACTTCGGTCCCGGCGCCATGACGAGCGCGTTGGACCGAGCGTTTGACGCCGCATGGCTGCTCGGCAGGCCGATTGCGTCCGCCGGAAGGGCGGCCGCGGCGCCGGACGCCTGCGGAGGCTTCCCGTGCCTGTCCACCGGCGTGACGTAGCGCCAGGCCAGCCAGGCGGGCACGATCAGCAGGACGCACAGCGCAGCGACCAGGCTTGCCCGCCGCCGCCGCGCCGCGCCTCCCGCCTGGAGGGATTCCGGATGGGCAGGCGTTGCCGTCTGGAGGGATTCCGGATCAGACGGGTGTCCCTCATGCTGCTCGACCAGGTCATGCAGCCACATTTCCGCGTCAGGCGTGGCGAAGAAGTGCAGGCGCAGGACGTCGCCGTCCCGGGCGACAACCCAGCACTCCAGCGGGATCGTGGCCAGGCCGGACAGCAGGATCTCGTCACCCTGGTCCAGTTCGTACAACTCATGCCCGGACGCCATGTCCTCCGGCAGCCGCACCGCGACGCCTGTCAGGGACACGTTCATTATCGTCACGATGGCACCTGATTCCGCGCCGTGACGCCAGATCTTGACGGGGTGATTCATGTCGTAACGGACCGCGCTTCTGCGCTCCCGGCCGTCAGGCGCAGGCATCTGGAGGATTCATGCTTCGATCGGCGCCCGGAGCCTCGTGATCGGTGGCCGGGCGCCGTTGTCCATGCGGGCGGTTCATCGGTTGATCTGCCCGGATCTGCCTCCGCGGACGGGCACCCGCCGCTGCTCCATCGGCTCCATGCCGCCGACCCTCCGTTTCATTTGCAATAGCAGAAAGATGCCGTTGTAATCTACGGAATCGATATTCGCGCAAGATGTTCACAAACGCAAATATTTTTCCGCGGCCTGACAAACAAGCGCGTTTGTCGCGCCGCCGAATGCAGCCAACAGCAATTCCCAAGCAACACGATGACTTTTTCTTCTGGCCGGAGGCGACCGCTGAAGACGCCGCCGGTCGGCTTTACGACCGGTCCGTTGGCTGCCGTGCGGCTGGCCAGGACGTTGGCTCACCCCGGCTCCGGCGGAACCAGCCCGGCCAGGCGCATGCGACCAAGCAGCGCGTTCAGCGAAGCGGGCGCCCAACCGGCGCCGCCTCACGTCCTCGGATCAGCCCGAAAAGCCGTCGATCCCCGTCTCGCAATCCGATGCCTGGCGGCAAAGCGGCCATGGGCCGCGAACGCGCCCTATTCCCGCCGGAACGTCACGACCAGCACGTCCCGGTGACCGGGCTCGGCCGGGTCCAGCGGCTCCACCGGCGTCACCCCGTGCATCACCCGCGCATCGTCCACCAGCGCGGAATCAAACGGCTCCGTCAGGGTGAAATGCCCCAGCGGCCGACCGGTCAGGTCGTGCACCGAGGTCATTCCGCTGGCGATGTTGCGGCGGCTGACGAGCAGCACCAGCACGTAATCGACGCCGTCGCGATGCATCCCCTCCGGCGTCGGGCGGCCGATCTCGCCGGAACGGGCGTCGATGCGGAACTGGTGCACCTCCACGTGCCAGGCGCTTGCCGGGGTCAGCCGGCCGAACAGGGTGCGGCAGAACGCCAGCACCGTCGTCATCGTCGGCCCGGCGCCAATCGGCGGCCTTACCGGCTCGAACCAGCGCTCGATGCCGCCGTTCAGCGGGTTGTAGTCGCGGCTCTGGTAGTGCGGCTGCGCCGGCTGGCGGACGATGCCGTCGGCGGTGGCGCGGTATACCGCGTGGCGCCGCTTCCGGTAGCGGCCGCCGTCGGCCATGTAGGTGTCCGGTCCCAGGTCGTCCCAGCTCGCCGCGAAAGCGGGCCAGTCGGTCAGCGGCCCGGCCTGTTCCAGCAGGGCACGCATGTCCGCCGCCGGGACGAACCGGTAGGCGTCGGCCCGCAGCGTGTCAGTCAGCTGCCTGAGCATGTCCATGGGCTTCCTCCCCTTTGGCGGCACGGACGTCGCCCGGGATCAGCACGGGGACGGGCTGCATCGGGTTGAAGATCCGGATCCCCAGTTCCTGGAAGCGCCGCTTCATGCGCCGGTTGAACTCCCGCTGCACCGGCCACCGGCCGGAATCAGTGCAGACGATCTGCCCGGCGATCGTCACCGAGGCGCCGTCGACCTTGTCCACGCCCCACAACTGCAGGTCGCTCAGCATCCGCGCCGACAGGTCCGGATCGGCGCGCATCGCGGTGACGATGGCTTTCAGCTCGGCGCACACGCGGTCGGTATCCTCGTCGTAGGCAACGCTGACGTTGACTGAGGCGTTGCCCAGGCCGCGGTTGACATTGGTGACACTGGTCACCGCGCTGAACGGGATGATGTGCACCGAGCCGTCGGCGGCGCGCAGGCGGATGGTGCGCACCGACAGCGCCTCCACCGTGCCGGACAGGCCGGAGACGGTGACCCAGTCGCCCACCTGCATGGCGTTCTCCAGCAGCAGGAAGATGCCGGTGATCAGGTCCTGCACCAGCTTCTGCGAGCCGAAGCCGATGGCCACGCCGATGATGCCGGCGCCGGCCAGCAGCGGGGCGATGTTGATGCCGATCTCGCTCAGGATCATCAGGCCGGCGACGACGGCGATGCTGATCAGCAGGCCGGTGCGCAGCAGCGGCAGCAGGGTGCGCAGCCGGGCGGACTTGGTCAGTTGCGCCTCGCGCTGCAGCCTCTCCAGATGGCGCTGCAGGCTGATGTTGGCGAACTCCCAGATGCCCAGCGCGATCAGGATCGTCGCCAGCAGCGTGCCCACCGCCGAGAGGATGCGCTGGCCGAGGTAGCTCCCGATCAGCCACATGAAGGTATTCAGGCCGTAGAGCTGGAGCAGGCCGACGACGCTCAGCACGTAGACCAGCAGCCGCAGCGCGCCGGACGCCACCGCGTGGTAGGCGTGCAGCCGCTCGGCCGCGGCCGGGAATGGGGTGGTGCTGTTGGGATCGGGCCGCATCAGCCGGTCGACCGAGCCGAGCAGCAGCAGCAGGACCATCCGCGCCCCGATCAGCACCGCCGAGGTGAGGATGAAGTAGTGCAGCACGACGATGTAGCCGTGCGGCAGTTCCACCACATAGACCAGCCAGATGGCGACGACGAAAAACAGCGCGACCCAGTGCCAGACGCTGGCGAAGCGGTCGCGCGTCCTGGCGACCCAGCCGGTCGCGCCCTCGGGCGCGCGCAGCCAGCGGCGCACCGCCCGCCGCTTCTGGACGATGATGATCACCAGGCTGGTTTGCACGATCAGGCCGATGGCCTTCGTCAACGCATCATGCGCGATGTCCGACAGCCCGAGCAGCAGCCCGACCTCGCCGATGGCGTAGCCGAGCACCACCACGACGACCATCCAGCGGATCCAGCGCATCAGGTAGCAGGCGGCCGAGTCGTTCAGATGGAACAGCCGCAGGCGCGCGGTGCGGGGCGAGAGCAGCATCCGCACGAGGCACAGGATGGCCCGGCAGGCGGCGTAGGAATCGATCACCACCATGATGGTCAGCCGGCTGACCGTCTGCCCGCCCACGCCGGAGGCGGCGACAAGGTGCCCAGTCACGGCGATGCCGAGCACCGGAACCAGGTCCAGCACCAAGCGGCCCAGCACCACCGGCAACCGGCGCAGGAAGGCCCAGGCCGAGGGGCGGCGGGGCGGCACCGGCGCCTCGCTTTCGCCGGCCTCGGCGCGGGCGAGCGGGTCGTCCGGCTGCTCCTCCTCGGGTTGCGGCTCCGGTGGTTCATCGGGCGTCCTGGCCGGGGCTAGCGCCTCCAGCCGCAGGATCGGCCGGCGCATCGCCCAGCGCAGGCCGTAGTCCGTTGCGATGGCGGCGGCGAGGACGACGGCGACCCGCCAGCTGATGTCCTTCAGCAGGTGGAGGGCGACCGGGTTGGTGGCCATCACCACCATCCAGCCATAGAGCAGGGGCAGGCTCTGCACCGTGTCCAGCGCCCGGGCCGCCTTGTTGCCGAGGTGGTTGGCGAAGGCGGCCGCCGAGATCAGCACCTGGGCACCGAGGCTGTCGGGTGCCAGCGGGATGGTCACGCCATCGATCGTGGTGCTCGGCACCGGGGCGGGCTGCGCGGCGGGCGCGGCTGCGGGCGCATCGTGTCCGGATAGGCGGTGCCGTTGATGGTCCAGCGGTTGAAGCCGTTGGCGGCGGCGTTGTGCTTGGCGAACACCATGTCGAACACGTGGTCGGGCTGCGCGGCGGGCTG
>NZ_NHRY01000051.1 GCF_002937115.1 Rhodopila globiformis
CCGGAAACCCCCAACCCCCGAATGCGTTATCCGCTTATGAACCCACAAGACGACAAACCACCACCGGCCTCAACCCCCACCCCAACCTCCAACGGCCGGCTTGGCGGGCGCGACGGCCTGCCGCCCGGCAGCCTGCCGAAGCCGTACCTGGCGCCGCAGGGCGACGAGAACCGCGACCCGCCGCCGAACGCGCCAACCCCGGTCGAGCCGGCGGTGACCGTGGCAACCACCCGCCGCAACGCGGCGAAGCCGGGCCCCGGGCAGGACTGAAGCCCAGGCGCGCAATCGGCCGCGGCGCCAGGCCGATCGGCAGCCATATGCCAAACCGTTTCCATTTCGCGAGGAAACGCTCTAGCCTGCCGGCGCTTCCCACCGACAGGCGATTCATGACGTCCCCCTACGTGACCCTCTCCACCCGTCTCGCTTACGAAAATCCCTGGACCCGGCTGCGCGAGGACCGCATCCGCCGCCCCGACGGCTCCGAAGGCATCTATGGCGTGGTCGAGCGCTCGGACTTCGTCGTCGTGGTGCCGCTGCAGGACGGGCACGTGACCCTGGTCGAGCAGTACCGCTATCCCGTGCAGGCGCGGATGTGGGAGTTCCCGATGGGCATGTGGGAGCAGACGCCCGGCACCGATCCGGCGGTGCTGGCCGCGGCGGAACTGCGCGAGGAGACCGGCCTGACCGCGGCGCGCATGGACTATGCCGGGCAGATCTTCCAGGGTCCCGGCTACTGCAACCAGCGCGGCCACATCTTCCTCGCCACCGGCCTGACCAGCGGCGAGACGCAGCGCGAAGTCACCGAGCAGGACATGATCGCCCGCGCGTTCTCCCTGACGGAGCTGGAGGCGATGATCCGCGACGGCGTGATCCTGGACGGGATGAGCATTGCCGCCTTCGGGCTGCTGCGGGTGAAGCGCCTGCTGTAGCCTGCGGGGCGCCCGCCGCGGCAGGATCGCCCGTCAACGGGATCAGCGGCCGAATACCTGCACGGCCGCCCGCAGCGCCGTGGTCGGGATGTCGCGCACGCTGATGGTGGCGCCCGGCAGCCGCAGCGGGCGCAGCACCGACTCGATCCAGCGTGGCCCGCGTGTCCGGCACAGGGCCAGGAACTTCCGCTCGAGCGTGGCGCGCTGCCTCATGGCAGGACGCTCCGGCGATCGCATCGACGGCCGTTACGGGCGTGGCGGTACGGTGCGGGGGGTGGCGGCATGGCCTGGGCAACTCCGGATCGCTGACATTTGGAAATTAAACGAACTAATTCCGCCAACTCAACCAGAATCATGGCGGCGATCGGCCGCCGCGCCGGCATGTCACCCGGGCCAGGGCCTACGCAATGCACAGATCTCGGAAACGGTCCGCCGCTGCGTTTCCCTTTCGTCATGGCCCGGCTTGTCCGGGCCACCTATTCCAGCACTTGTGCCGCGACAGGTGGCCCGGACAAGCCGGGCCATGACGATGGTGGAACGCTCTTGGCGCCCAGGCAAGCACTTGATTGTACGGTCATTTCCGACTCGTTTCCAGGATGTGTGCATCCCGTAGGGCCAGGGCGGGCCACGGTCGCCGTCGGTCCGGGGCGGCCAGTGCGATATCGCCGATCAGGGCGGACCCGTGGCGACGGCGCGCCGTAGCGGTGCCATTATGCGATCAATCGATCGAAGCTATGATGGGATCAGGCGGATCGCGCGCACGGCTCGGAGGTGACAGGCATCATTGAGACATTTTGCATAAAAATGTGTAATAAACCTTAACGCAACGTTCCGATTTTGCGCGAAAAACGTGATCGCGATTGCGTGATTTCGCTGTTGCAGGCTCACGATTTTGGGAGGTAAGAAACTCCCCGTTTCCTCCTCCAACTCTGGCCGCGGAGGGAAGGCACTTTCCGCCGCGGCATCTTTTCGAGATGGATGACGAGGACCCGACAACGATGCGGTGCTGCAATGAGACCACGTCCGGAAGTACGATCCGTCTGCATGATCATGGAACCACGAGTGGCCCTTTGCCTGCTGGCACCCCTGGTCATGGCCGCCCTCCAGCTCCTCGGGAGCGGGTCATGAGCGATCTGAAACTACGCGGAACAGCCGTAACGAAACGGCTGCCGAAGGGCCATGCCTTCCAGATTTCCGATCTCGTCCTGGCGCAGAGCTGGGCCGCGTTCCGCAACCTGGCGATGCAGGTCCGCCTCGATCATGGCTCCGACGACGAGGAGTACGAGGAAGTCCTGGAATTCCGCGCCGCAACCGGCGCCCGCGCTCATTTCATCATCTGGAACGATGGCGATGCGGTGTTTGTCCAGCCCATGCCGGGCAGGATGCAGAAGCACGCCTGCCTGGCCGATGCGCTCGAGCATCTTTCGCTCCGCAAGCCGCCTGCGCTGACCGACATCACGCCGGCGGGTTGGCCTATCCGTTGACCGGACGGCGACGGCGGCAACCGCCGCTGCCGCCTGCCGCCGCGGTGCCGCCGGCGGCAGGCGCCATGCCCTGTTCGTGACGGTACTGTAGCAAATCGCATTCCCCATCCGCCGGGCCGCATCATTGCGCGCCCGGCGCTAACATGTCGATAAAGAACCGACTGGCTTGCTTGGCCGTTCGTTGCGCCATGCTGGCAACCGGCGCGCCGCCGCGCGATCCGCGTCGTTGCCCGGCCCGGAACGCCGCGCGGGCCGCCGCACTGCGGCTGGCAGGGGGCTGTCCGCACGACTGTCCCGACAGCCGAAGGCCGCGCCGCGCAACGGCCGGGCCACCCGGCAGAGCCCATGCCGGCGCGGCCGGCGCCACAGCCGGCGCAAACCGCACGCAGCGGGATGCCCGGACGTGCCGCGGCGCCAGGTCCCACCCGGCCGGACCGGCCGGAAAACCCTCTGGGACGGGCTCTGCGCGTCTGCCGTCCGGACCGGATATTGACTAGCCGGGATGGCGTCCGACCTGTCAGACTCCGCGCCGTGGCCCCGGAAGATGGCATGAACCGGCGCCCGCTTGATGACAACCGTGCTAGCGGGCTTCACGGCGGTACCGGCGCCGCATCAGCGTAGTTGTCCGAATCGGGGCAGTACGCGCAGGTTGGCTGAACGAAATTGGTCGAGGGATAAGTTATGCCACCAGCAAAGAAAGCCGCTCCTGCCAAGGGCGCGGCGCCCGCCGCCAAGAAGGCGGCAGCCCCGGCAAAGAAAGCCGCCCCCGCAGCGAAGAAGGCCGCCGCCCCGCCCAAGGCGGCCGCCGCAAAGGCCGCGCCGCAGGCAACCGTGACGCTGCGGCAGATCGCCGCCGAGCTGGCCGAAAGCCACGACTTGCCGAAGAAGCAGGCGGAAGCGATGCTTGGCGACCTGATCGAGCTGACCACCCGCCACCTGAAGAAGGGCGACAAGATCCGCCTGACCGGCCTCGGCATCCTTCAGGTGCAGAAGCGGGCGGCGCGGATGGGGCGCAACCCGGCCACGGGCGAGGCGATCCAGATCAAGGCCAGCAAGAAGATCGCCTTCCGTGCCGCCAAGGAGTTGAAGGAGTCCGTCTAGCGGGACTGTCAGCCCGCCATCATGGCCCTGGCACGGTCGATGGGCACGGCAATGCCTGCCGCATCGGCCGTGCGCCGCAAGCCGGCCCGGGCCTGGAAATACCTTGAAAACAGCAGTTGGAATGCCGTACCGGCGGCCGCGCTGCCGCCGCACGTCCCGGCGGAAGGCCACAGTAATGACCGCCGGGACGAAGAACGACCGGGCCGCGCCCGCGGGGCGCGGGCTCATGCGTATCAGGAGCTCATGCGTATCAGGATAAGACGACGGCCGGAGAAGGAATGGCGCCGCAGCCGCTCTCTCACCGTCATGGTCGGGCGTGTCCCGGCCATGACGATAGGGAGAAGCCCTTGCTCCGCCCGAGGCTCTAACTGATACGCACGGGGCTCAGGCTGGCATGGGCGGCTGGCGGGCCTGCGGGCGCCGGCCGCCCATGCCAAGTCAGACGGTGCGGCGGGCGAGGCCGCGTTGACCGTTGGCGGTCGTGGCCGGACATGTCTCTGCCGTCATGGCCGCGCCCGTTGCCGCTTGGCTTGCCCCCTTTGCCCTGTCCGCCTGGCCTGTCCCCTTTGGGCGCCGGGTGCCCCTGGACCTTGCCGAAAGAGCGCAGGGGCCGCGCCCTGGCCGAACGGCTGCTGCGGCATCGCGCCGGTGCCAGCCAGGCCGAACCCCATGCCGGGGATACCCGCCGCCAGCCCAGTCCCTGAAGACACCGTGGTGCGGACCAGGGTATCAACCATGATGTAAATGCAATTCTGATATGCATTTTTACAGCCACCGGTGACGCGGGACGCACCTTGGCACGCCATGCGGCGCGGCGCCCCGGGACTCGGTCCGGCCAGCCGCGGCTTGGTCCGCTGGCCCGGAAACAGACCACATGCCGCTACGCACGAACTTTTGATTAGGTGGCACAAGCGACGTCGCGCCGTCGCAAGGCAGGCCGCAGCCGCCCAACGGCCACCCCGCGACCGCCCTTCGCCACGTTCCGCGACTGCTTCGGAATCGCCACGCGCAACCCCGTTCGTTTCACGTCGCAACCGACGGCGCGTGTGGTCACCGCGGTCACTTCTCCCGGCGTCCGGCTGCCGCCCTCCGGGCCACCAACGCGGGTGCGCCGCCGCCCCGGCTGGACGCACCCGCGCGGTCGCCAGCGCCGAGCCATCGCCTGACGTGTCTCTAATGAAATAATGTGGACAATCAGTGCTTTCCGCCGCGGCAGGGCGCTTGGTGCGGTATTGATATGACATCCGGCGCACCGCCCTTTGGCCCCCGGACGGCACGATGTTACGCTGCTGCGCCGGGACCAGCCCGCGCATGCCGCAGGAGGAAACGATCAATGGCCGACAACACCGCCGCCCCCGCGCAGGTGCGCTACGAAACGCCGTCGCCCCATGTCGCGCGTATCGTCATGGCGCGGCCCGAGGCGCACAACGCCCAGGGCCTGCAGATGACCTATGAACTCAACGCCGCCTTCGACCGCGCGGCGCAGGACGACGGCATCAAGGTGGTGATCCTCGCCGCCGACGGCCGCAACTTCTCCGCCGGGCACGACCTCAGCGGCGACGGCGGCAAGACCTGGCGCGACTTCGCCACCGTCGGCACCTGGGCGGCCTTCGACGCCCCCGGCGCCGAGGCCCGCTACGGACGCGAAATGGAAATCTACCTGGAGATGTGCGAGCGCTGGCGCAACCTGTCAAAGCCGACCATCGCCCAGGTGCAGGGCAAATGCATTGCGGGCGGCCTGATGCTGGCCTGGGTGTGCGACCTGATCGTCGCCAGCGAGGACGCCAGCTTCAAGGATCCGGTGATCGATTTCGGCATCTGCGGCGTGGAGTTCTTCAACCATCCCTGGGAACTGGGCATCCGCAAGGCCAAGGAATTCCTGTTCACCGCCGACGAGATCAGCGCCCGCGACGCCGCCGCCTGCGGCATGGTCAACCGCGTCGTTCCGCGCGAGGAACTGGAAGCCGCGACCCTGGCGCTGGCCGAAAAAATCGCGACGAAGCCGGCCTTCGCCCTGAAGGCGACCAAGCAGGCGGTGAACCACGTGCAGGACGTGCAGGGTCGGCGCAACGCGCAGATGCACGTCTTCAGCCTGCACCATTTGCTGCACGCGCATAACGAACTCGTTTACGGCGTGCCGGTCGATCCGAACGGTTTGCCGGCGACGGTACGCGACAAGCTGCTGGCGCGGGTTGCCCGGGCGAAGGCGGACGGGGGCGGCTGACCGCCGCCGATGGATACGGACGAAACTAGGGAGTCCGGCCGCCGGCGCGGCAGCCGTCCAGGAAATGGCTGACCGCGGCGCGCACATAGGCTTCGGACTCCTCCGGTCCGGGCGGTTCGCGCAGCCCAAGCAGGCACTGGAACTGGAAGTTCCCCAGCAGCATGCCCCAGAATTGATGCGCCGCCTGCGCCGGGTCGTCCAGGCGCAGCGTGCCGCGCTCGACCTGCTGCTCGAAGTAGCGGGCCAGCATTGCGCGGGTACGGGCCGGGCCGTTTTCCCAGAACTGCTCGGCCAGTTCCTTCATGAAAATACCTTCGGAAACGACCAGCCGGTAAACCCCGAGCGTGTCCGGCGTGGTCACCGTCGCGATGAAGCGGACGCCCAGGTCCACCAGCACGTCCTCCGGCGCCCGGTCCAGCAGGTGCTGTCCGCACAGGGGGCCGAAAATCTGCGTGCAGCGCTCGGCGACCAGCGCCTTGAACAGGCCCTGCTTGCCGCCGAACAGCGCGTAAAGCGTCTGCCGCGACCCGCCGGAGCGGGCGATGATGTCGTCGAGGGTTGTTGCCGCATAGCCCTTTTCCAGGAAAGCCGCTGTCGCAGCCTCGAGGAATGCGCGCCGCCTCGCTTCCAGGCGGGGCCGGGCCAGCACGGAGGAGTCTTCGTCGCTCATCGCCTCTCCAGGTTTTTTTCACCTCTGGCCTTGATGTGTACTGTACCATACAATACGTCAAGGTCGCAGTTTCCCGGCGCCGCCGCTGCCGCCGTACGACGCCCTTTGCCACGAGAGACTTCATGGACCAGCACGTCGCCCACATGGAAGCAGAGCAGGATCGCCGTTCCGGGCGGCCCTTCGACCGCAAGGCAGCCATCAGGGCCGGTCGCCGCCGGCTGGCCCGCACGCTGCTGATCGCCGTTGGCGCCGTCGCGCTGCTGGGGGCGGCGGCCTGGTACGGCCATTACTGGTGGACCACCGGGCAGTTCCTGGTGTCCACCGACGATGCCTACCTGCAGGCCGACAACGTCATCATCAGCCCGAAAATATCAGGCTACATCGCCAAGGTTCTGGTGCAGGACAACCAGCCGGTCCGCGCGGGCGACGTGCTGGCCCGCATCGACGACCGCGACTACCTGACCGCGCTGGCCGTGGCCCGGGCCAACGTGGATGCCGAAAAGGCCAATATCAACAACCTGATGCAGCAGGTCGCCCAGCAGCAACTGGTGATGACGCAGGCACACGCCACGGTGACGGCCGATGACGCGGCGCTGACCTTTGCGAAGCAGGACTACGACCGCTATGCCAGCCTGTCGCGCACCGGCGCCGGAACGATCCAGCGCGCCCAGCAGGCGACCTCCGAAATCCGCGAGAAGCAGGCCGCCCTGGACCGGGACGTCATTGCCGTCGCCGTCGCGCAGAAGCAGGTCGATGTGCTGAATTCGCAGATCAGCAAGGCCCGGGCCACGCTCGCGCTGCAGGACGCGGCGCTGCGCCAGGCCCAGCTGAATGTCAGCTACACCATGATCACCGCGCCCATCAGCGGCACGGTGGGCGCCCGCACGCTGCGCGTCGGACAATATGTGCAGGCCGGCACCCAGCTTATGGCGGTGGTGCCGCTGCAGGCCGTTTATGTCGTTGCCAACTACAAGGAGACGCAGCTGACCGACGTACGCGCCGGACAGCCCGTGACGATCGAGGTCGATACCTTCCCGGATGCCACGGTGCATGGCGAGGTGAACAGCATAGCCCCGGCCAGCGGGCAGGAGTTCGCCTTGCTGCCGCCGGATAATGCCACCGGAAACTTCACCAAGATCGTCCAGCGCGTCCCCGTCAAGATCACCATCGATCCAAAAGATCCGCTGATCGGCCGTTTGCGCCCCGGAATGTCTGTCGAGCCGACGATCGATACCCACCCGCACGGATCGTAGCCGCCATGGCAACGTCCACGGCCGAGGAATCGGTTTCACTGAAAACCTGGATCGCCGTCGGCGGCGCGCTGATCGGCGCGTTCATGGCCGTGCTGAACATCCAGGTCACCAACTCCTCGCTGCCGGACATCGAAGGCGGCATAGGCACCGGCGGCGTCAACGGCACCTGGATCAGCACGGCCTATCTGATCGGCGAGATCATCGTCATTCCGATGACAGACTTCCTCAGCCGGGTGTTCTCGCTGCGCCGCTACCTGATCGCCAACACCGCGCTGTTCCTGGTGCTGTCGGCGACCTGCGGCCAGGCGCACAGCCTGTCGGAAATGATCGCGCTGCGCGGCCTGCAGGGTTTCTTCGGCGGCGTGCTGATTCCGCTGGCCTTCACCATCATCGTCATGCTGCTGCCGCCCTCGAAACGAGCCGCCGGGTTCGCCGGGTTCTCCGTCACCGCAACGTTCGCCCCCGCGATCGGGCCGACCATCGGGGGATGGCTGACGGATACGTATGGCTGGCAGACAATTTTCTATATGAACCTGGTGCCGGGCGTGGTCATGCTGTCGGCGCTGATCTACGCCTTGCCGCGCTCCAAGCCGCAGCCGCACCTGCTGCGGCAGGGCGACTGGACCGGTATCGCACTGATGGCGATCGGCCTTGCCGCCTTCCAGACCGTGCTGGACGACGGCAACGTCTATGACTGGTTCGGCTCGCCGTTGATCGTCCGGCTGAGCCTGGTCGCGGCCGTGTCGCTGGGTGCCTTCATCATCCTGGAACTGGTGCGCAAGGAACCGCTGGTCCAGCTTCGGCTTTTCACCCGGCGCAACTTCGCCTTCGGCACATTCAGCAACTTTCTGGTCGGCTTTGCGCTGTACGGCTCCTCCTACCTGCTGCCGCAGTACCTGGCGGTGTCCCAGGGATTCGACGCGCAACAGAGCGGCGAGGTGATGGCCTGGACCGGCCTGCCGCAACTGGTGCTGATCCCGTTCGTTCCGTTCCTGATGCGCAGGATCGATTCACGCCTGCTGGTCGGCGTTGGCCTGCTGATCTTCGCCGCGAGCTGCTTCATGAACCTACACATGGACCGCGATTACGCCGCGCCGCAGCTTTTCCTTCCCGACGTCATCCGGGCCATGGGCCAGGCCATCGTGATGACGCCGCTGTCCGCCATCGCCATGGTCGGCATCCTGCCGCGCGAGGCCGGCGCTGCATCCGGCCTGTTCAACATGCTGCGCAACCTGGGCGGGGCAATCGGCACGGCGGCTATCGAAACGTTTTTCACCAAGCGCGAGCAGTATCATTCCTTCATCATCAACAGCCATGTCTCGCTGCTGGAGCCGGCGACGCAGTCGCGGCTGTCGTCGATGCAGCAGTTCTTCATGGCGCACGGCGTGCCCGATCCGGCTGAGGCCATGCACCGCGCGGTGATCGCCGTCGGCGAAACCATCCGTGCCCAGGCGACGGTCATGGGATATTCCGACTGCTTCGCCCTGATCGGCGTCATACTGGTCGGCGCGGCGGTGTCGATCGCCGTCTTGCGGAAAGGCGCGGGCGGGGCAGGAGGCGCCCATTGAGCAGGAACCCGCCACTCGCTGAAACGGAGGACGGCCGGGACCGTTCAGTCTGAAACCGCATCAGGCCAGGGGAGGGACCACATGCCCGAGCAGATCGCCACCACCTGCTGCATTGCGGGCGGCGGCCCGGCCGGCATGGTGCTGGGATATCTGCTGGCACGTTTCGGCGTCAGGACGGTGGTGCTGGAAAAACACGCGGATTTCCTGCGTGATTTCCGTGGCGACACGATCCATCCCTCGACGCTGGAGGTGATGGCGGAACTCGGGCTGTTGGACGGCCTGCTGCGCCTGCCGCACCAGAAGGCGCACGAACTTGGCGGGATCGTCGGCGACCGGCGCATCAGGGTGGCCGATTTCACGCTGCTGCCGGTGCGCTGTCCCTTCGTTGCCTTCATGCCGCAATGGGATTTCCTGAACTATCTGGCGCAGCAGGCGGGCCACTTTCCGGAATTCGACTTGCGCCTGCGCGCCGAGGTTGTTGGTCTGATAACGGAACGAAATCGTGTCGCCGGCGTCCGGGCGCAGACGCCTGACGGGCCTCTGGAGGTACGCGCGGATCTGGTCATCGGCGCCGACGGCCGATCGTCCGTGGTGCGGGAGGTCGCAAGGCTGAGAGTGGAATGTTCCGGCGCGCCCATGGATGTGCTGTGGTTCCGTCTGCCGCGCGAGGCGCACGATCCGCGTGATCCGGTGGGCGTGTTTGGCGCCGGCGCGATCCTGATACTGATCGACCGTGGTACGCACTGGCAGTGCGGCTACATCATTCCCAAGGGCGGTTTCGAGGCCCTGCGCCAGCGCGGGTTGCCGGAGCTGACCACGCACATTGGCCGCCTTGCGCCGTTTGCGGCCGAACGCGCGGCGGCGATCGCATCTTGGGACGATATCAAGCTGCTGACCGTTGCGGTGGATCACCTGCCCACCTGGTGGCGCCCCGGGCTGCTGTGCATCGGCGATGCGGCCCATGCCATGTCGCCCATCGGCGGCGTCGGCATCAACCTGGCGATCCAGGATGCCGTGGCCGCGGCCAACATCCTCGCTGCCGGACTGAAGAATCGGCATCTGACCGACGGTGACCTGCGCGCCGTGCAGCGCCGTCGCGCCTGGCCGGCGCATGCGACACAGCAGATGCAGCTTCTGATCCAGAGGCGGCTTATTGCGCCGATCCTGGGCGACGGGCAGGTGCCACGGCCGGCATGGCCGCTGCGGGTGCTGGACAGTGAACGCTGGCTGCGGCGGTTTCCGGCCCGTCTCATCGGCATCGGCGTGCGGCCCGAGCATGTCGCGCCGGCGCTGTTGGCCGCGGGGAACGATCGGGCGTAGCGCCGCTACGTTGCGATGCCGGTTCCCTGCATCAGCCACCGTGCCGCCTTTGCGTAGCCGATCCGATGCGATGGCGGAACGCTGCGGCTGGCGGTCTCCTCGGCAATTACCGCCGCGACGACATCTCGCCGATCGGCTTTTGTTGCCGAGTTGATCAGTATCTGCCGGAACAGGTCGCGCTGCGCGGCGCTGCCACCCAGCAGCCGGATCGCGCCGAGCCGTGGTGCCAGCAGCGCAACGACCTGCGCGTGCTGACCGCGCCGGTGCGCCAGGCCAGCCTCGCAGGTCGGCAGGACGACGTCGCCGATGACGCCGGCATCCCAGCGGGTTGCGTCGGCTGCCTGCTCACGCAGTGCCGCCAGGAAGCGAGCGGCGGCTTCGTCCCGCCCGGTCGCCGCCAACGCCAGCATCAGATGCGGCGGCAGCAGGCGATAGGCGCTGTCGCCGATGCGCGCCTGAGCCTTGTCGGCCAGTTCGTTCCATCTGTTACCGACGTCCAGTCCGAGCTGCTCCAGCCGCCACAGCAGCGCGGTGGCGTTCTGCAGGTCGTTGAACTGGTCCGGCGCTGCTTTCGTCAGCGGCGCATCCAGGTTGCGGATGTTGCGGTCGTAGCTTTCGATTACCGAATCCCGCTCGCCCAGCTCCAGTTGCATCAGCGCACGATGCCACCAAAGGTGATGCACAAGGTTGTTGCCCAGATGCCAGGCCGCCGTCTGGGCGCCGAGCCAGTCAGCGCCTTCCCCGGGGCGGCTTTCCATCTCCAGGATATGCGCCTTGACATGGTGGGCGAAGAAATTCGCCGGATCGCGCGCATGGGCTTCGTCGATGGCGTGTTCGGCGCCGGCGGTGTCGCCCGCTTCCTCATGCGCGAAGGCCCAGACGGTCTGGAAGCAGTCGTATCCTGGCAGTTCCGGCGTCCAGGCGTCGGCGAGGCGATCCGCCTGCTCCAGGATCACCTGCGTGTGGCCGAAACGGAAATGCGTGGTGTCGCAAATCCGTACCGCCAGCAGATCGGTCGGATCGTCGTCGAGCAGCGCCCTCCAGATGGCGAAAGCCTCAGGCAGTGCCCCTCGCTGCCAGGCGGAAAAAGCCGCCACATGGCGTTGCTCGCGCATCGTGGCGACGGCGGTGCCCGCCTCGGCGGCCGCGAGCGCAGCGGCGACGGCTGGACGATGCGCCGGGTTGGCGCCCGCGAGCAGAAGATAGCCCTTGAGGCAATGGCCCATGACGAAGCACGGATCGGCGGTGAGCGCCTGGTTCACCAGGGCCATCGTGTCGAGGTGGAACTTCAGGTAGTGCTCCACCGCGCGATCGAACAGGACGGCGGCCTCGGCACTGTCCGTCGAAAGCGGCAGACCGCGGGCATCACGCTGCATTTTCCGGCCTCCATGTCGGGTGGTGTAGAATTATTCACGGATCACGAAGCCGGAAAAGCCCGCGGGCGGGGCCACCGCGGCTGGTGCCCTGTTGCCCTTCATGACAGACTGTTCTGGGGAACAATCCAGGGAAGCAGAAATCATGAGCCAGACCTTCACTGTCGGCGACCTGACCGTTCATCGCATCATCGAATCGGAAGGGCCGTTGTTCGATCCGAAGATGTTCTTTCCGACGCTGACGCAGGAAATCCTGGACGAAAACGCCGCCTGGCTGAAGCCGAAGTATATTGATCCGGCCTCCGGGCGGCTGGTGCTGTGCATCCAGTCCTATGTCGTCCGCACGCCGCACCATACGATCCTGATTGACAGTTGCATCGGCAACCACAAGCCTCGCCCGGACTTCCCGATGTGGGACCAGTTGACCTCCGACCGTTACGAAAAGAACCTTGCCGCGGCCGGCGTTGGCTTCGGCGATATCGACTTTGTCATGTGCACCCATCTGCACGTGGACCATATCGGCTGGAACACCAGGCTGGAGAACGGCCGGTGGGTGCCGACTTTCCCCAAGGCAAAATACCTGTTCGGCGAACAGGAACTTGCCTTCTGGACGGAACAGGAACGATCCAACCCCGGATCGCAACCATGGATCAGCGATTCCGTGCTGCCGGTGGTCGAGGCGAAGCGCCACCAGGTGGTCAACAGCGACTACGAAGTCAGCGACGTGGTGAAACTGATTCCCACGCCCGGCCACACGGTTGGTCATTTCTCCGTGCGTGTCGGCAAGTCCGGCGCGGACGCGATCATCGCCGGCGACATGGTGCATTCACCGCTGCAGGTCCGTTACCCGGAACTCGGCATGTTCGTTGACTACGACACCACCCAGGGCATTGCCACCCGCAGGAAACTGTTCGGCGAGATCTGCGACACGCCGACATTGCTGTGCCCGGCGCACTTCCCCTCGCCATCGAAGGGAAGGCTGACCCGCTGGGGTGACGGCTTCCGCTACAATCCCGTGCAGTAGCCGCCGGAAGGCGCGGGTCAGGTCGCCCGCGCCACCGCCAGTGCATCCAGCGCCTCTACCTGCGCGCCGCGCACCCACAAGGGATTGACGTCAAGCTCATCGAGTTTCGTCCCCAGCGCCAAAGCCGCATCGCCGATCCGCGCGATCGTTTCGGCAACTGCATCGAGGTCGGCCGGCGGGACGCCGCGCTGCCCCTGCAACATGCGCGCGCCCTTCAGTTCGCGGAGCATCCGCCGGACCTCCGCGGGGGTCACCGGCAGCACGCGCAGCGCCACGTCCTGCAGGACTTCGACGAAGATGCCGCCAAGGCCCACGGCCAGCACCGGCCCCCATTGCGGATCGCGCGTGCAGCCGACGAACAATTCCAGCCCACGTTCCCGCATCGGCGAGACCAGCACGCCATCGACACGTGCCCTGGCCGGGGCGGCCGCCATCACCCGGCGGAACGCGGCGGCAACGTGGCTGTCTCCCGAAACGTTCAGCGCGACGCCGCCAATGTCGCTCTTGTGCTGGATGTCGGCCGAGGCGATCTTCAGCGCCACCGGTCCGCCGGCATCCCGCGCCACCGCTACCGCCGTCGCCTCGTCCGTCACCAGCGTCGCAGGAACGATCGGCACGTCGTATCGGGCGAGATGATCGAGCACCTGCCGCTCCGTCGTCGGCCACACGGCAAGACCTTGCGATTGGGCCGGTGGCATCCAGGCGTGCCGCTCGCGCCGCTGCTGCTCCGACCACCACCAGGCGCGGCCAAGCGCCGACAGCCCATGGAACATCCCCGCGGAACTATAGGGCAGGTCGAGATCCGCCACGATCCGCTGTGTCACCTCCGTAACAGGCTTCATCGTGTGGCTGAGCATCAGCGCCGGCAGCGGCTGCTTCGCCAGTCCCTGGGAGATATGGCGCAGCGCGGCAAGCTGGAATTCCGACGCCTGGGCGTCCACGCCCGGAACGTCGAACAGGCAGACCAGCGCCGAGAACGCCGGCTCGCCGCCCACGATCTTCAGTGCGCGCTCGAACAGGTTCGGCTCCAGCACCGCGCCGCCGGTGATGTCCAACGGGTTGTGCGGCGTGCCGAAGCTCGGCAGGACGTCGATCAGCGCCTTCTCCGTGGCGGGCGGCAGAGGCGGCAAGGGAACGCCCTCGGCCTGCAGCCGATCGGCCGCAATTTCGCAGGCACCACCTGAAACCGACACCAGCCCGACGCCCTTGGCGCCGATGACGCCGGTGCGGGCGATGATGTCGGCTGTAAACAGAAGATCCTCGATCGACTGCACCCGCACCACCCCGAACTGCCGGCAGGCGCCGTCGAACACCCGGTCGTCGCCGACCAGCGCGCCGGTGTGCGCCTGCGCCGATCGGGCCGTTACGTCGGACAAACCGATTTTCAGCGCAACGATCGGCTTGCCGGCCGCCTGCGCCTTCTGCGCCGCGGCAGCGAAGCGGTGCGGATCGCGGATCGATTCGATGAACATCGCGATCGCCCGGACCCGATCATCCTCCAGCAAATGCGCGGCGAACGTTGCCCCGTCCAGATCGGCTTCATTGCCCGTTGATATCAAATGGCTCAGGCCAATCTGTTGTTGTTCCGCAAGCGAGGCGATGAAGGCGCCGGTCGCGCCGCTTTGCGAAATGGCGGCGATCGGGCCGGGTTGGCTCGGCGACCGGAACGAACCCGTCCACAGCGGCACGCCGTCGAGGAAGTTCACGAAACCCAGGCAGTTCGGGCCAAGAATCGAGATGTTGAAGCGTCGTGCCAGTTCCGCCAGCTTCCGCTGCTGCGCCACGCCGTCAAGCCCGGTCTCGGCGAAGCCCGACGTCAGGATCACCGCGTTCCGTGCCCCCGACGCGCCCAGATCGGCCACTGCCTCCTCGATCGCCGCGGCCGGCACCATGATCAGGCCGAGATCGACCTTCGTTCCGAGTGCGGCACAGGACGTCGCGGCGGTGCGTCCATGCACGGTACCGCCGCGGCGAGCCACCAGATGCACCTCTCCCTTGTAGGTGCCGTTGGACAGGTTGGCATAGGTCATCCGGGACCAGCCGGACCGGTCCGTCGCGCCGATCAGGGCGATGGAGCGTGGTTGCAGCATGGTGGACAGATCGCGCGGTCCGGCAGGCTGGCTCATTTCGGTTTCCTCGGTTGTTCGTTGGCCCGGCTTCGGCCAGGCATTGACCCGAGCATAGGGCCGCCGCTGCCGCACGGGAAGCCGCGTTGCCACAGCCCGAACCCGCGGCTAGGCTGGCGGTAAAGGAGTAACGTCCATGTCAGACAAACCAGTCCCGATCCCGGATGAAATCAGCGCGCCGTTCTTCGACGGCGCCCGGCAGGGGCGGCTGATGCTGCAGCATTGTTCCGCCTGCGACGGCTGGAGCTTCCCGGTGCGGGAACGCTGCCCGCACTGCTTCGCCGCGCGGCTGGCATGGCGCCAGGCCAGCGGCCGCGGCAGCCTGTACACCTTCACCGTCATGCACCAGGTGATGAACCCCGGCTTCGCCTCGGCAGTGCCCTACAACATCGCCCAGATCGACCTGGAGGAAGGCGTGCGCATGACCTCCAACGTCGTCGGCATCGGCAACGATGCCCTGCGCATCGGCATGAAGCTGGAAGCCGTGTTCGAGGGCGTTGGCGAGAACGTTTCTCTGCCAAAATTCCGTCCCGCCGGCCGATAACGGAGGAAACCAATGCCGAACCAGCCAAAGGGCGCGATCGTCGGCCTGGGCGTGACGCCGATGGGCAAGATCTACGGCCGCCGCGCGGTCGATTTCGCCGCCGAGGCGATCGCCCTCGCGCTCGACGATGCCGGCCTCAGCAAGAACGACGTCGATGGCCTGCTGATCAACGCCAACCTGCCCGGCGACATGGACGTGCGGACGCAGATGGTGCTGGGCTTCGAAAACCTGACCTTGGTCAACGTCATGAGCGCCTATGGCTCCACCGCCGGCAGCATGATGCAGTATGCCTGCATGGCGATCCGCGAGGGCCTGGCGAATGTCGTCGTCCTGGTCTACGCCGATGCGCCGCTGTCGCCGACGCGCGGCGCCGGGCAATCCTATGCCGGCCCGCACCGGTTCCCGCTGACCGGCATGGTCGGCCTGCGCGCCGCCTACGGGAATTTCGGCGCCAATCCCGAGTATGCCATGGCGGCGCGGCGGCATATGCATCTGTACGGCACCACAACTGAACAGTTTGGCACCATTGCAGTGAACCAACGAAACTGGGCGCAGCTCAGCCCCTGGGCGCAGATGAAGAAGCCGATGACGCTGGAAGACCACCACGCCTCGCGCTTCATCGCCGAGCCGCTGCGGCTGCTGGATTGCTGCCTGGTATCGAACGGCGCGGTCGCGGTGGTCGTGACTTCACCGCAACGGGCACGCGACCTGAAGCAACCGCCGGTGAACGTGCTGGGTTACGCGCAGTGCGCGCCGGGCGACAATCTGCGCACTGACCGGCACCCGGCGGTGGAAACGGGCGCCAAACGCTCCGGCGAGATCGCCTTCCGCATGGCCGGCATCACCCGCAAAGACATCGGCACCTGCCAGTTGTACGACTGCTATACCTACACCGTGCTCGTCACCCTGGAGGACTACGGCTTCTGCCCGAAAGGCGAGGGCGGTCCGTTCGTCGCCGACGGCAAGCTCGGCCCGGGCGGGGCACTGCCGACGAACACCGGCGGCGGGCAGCTATCGGGCTACTACATGTGGGGCTTCACCCCGCTGTCCGAGGCGGTGGTGCAGGCCCGCGGGCAGGGCGGCGAGCGGCAGGTGCCGCGCAACGACTTCGTCCTGGTCAGCGCGAACGGCGGGATATTGAATTATCATTCCACGATCATTCTCAGCCGGCACGCGTCGGGATAAGTGCGTCATCCTCCGGCAATCGTTCCTGAATCGTACAATCCATCGATCTCGCGCTCGGAATAACCAGCCGAGCGCAGGATCGCCCGGCTGTGCTCGCCATATTCCGGCGCTGTCGTCACCGGCACTTTCCGGGCGCCGCTCAGCGTGAACGGACTGTCCACCGTCATCAACCCGGTGTCGGCCAGCGGCCGCAGGATACCCGCCGCCCGTGCCTGCGGATCGTTGACGATCTCCGCCACCGTGCCGACCACCCCGAACGTCAGGCCGCTGTCGTCGAGGATCGCCCGCCATTCGGCCAAAGTCTTCCTGGCGAACACATCATCGAAAATCCGCGTCAGCACAGGTGCGTTGATCCGCCGCGCCTCGGCGTCGACGAAGCGGGAATCCGTCGTCAGCCACGGCATGCCGATCGCCTGCGCCAGTGCCGGCCATTGGCGTTCATTGATCACCACCAGCATGAACCACCGGTCGTCCAGCGTCCGGTAGATATTGGCCAGCGACATCAGCGATTCCTCGCGCGGCGGCCGAGGCGGAAAGATTACGCCGCACAACTGCGCCTGGATGAAGTAGGCGTTCGCCCACATGCCGCTGCCCAGCAGCGAGACCCGCACCTCGCCGCCACGGCCGGTCTTCTCCCGCTGGTACAATGCCGTTACGACCGCCCCATACAGCGCCATGGCGGTCGGCTTGTCGCCCATGCCGGGAACGGAACGAGCGGGGATAGCGCGGTGATCCGGGCGCACTTCATCCATCAGCCCGGTGCGCGCCCAATAGGCGGTGGCATCGAACCCGGTCTTGCCCGCCTCGTCGCCTTCCTCGCCGTAAGCCGTCATGGAAGCATAGATCAGCCGCGGGTATTTCTCCGCGAAGTCGGCGTAGCGCACCTGCAGCCGCTCGCGCCCCGGCAACGGAATGTTGGTGATGAAAACATCCGCCTGGGAAACCAGCCGTTCCAGCACCGCCCGCCCGGGTTCGGACTTCAGGTCCAAAGCCAGGCCGCGCTTGTTCCGGCTGTCCATCAGCCAGGGGTGGTTGTGGTCGGTCTGCGGCATGCCCGGGCGCTTGTACTGCGACCGCCAGGGATCGCCGCCCGGCGGCTCGATCTTGATGACGTCCGCACCAAAATCGGCCAGCACGGTCGCGGCGGCGGGCGCGGCGACATAGCTTGCGCAGTCGATGACCTTCAGGCCGGCAAACAGCGGTTCAGGCATGACCGGATCGCTCTCCCATCGTTCTTGCCGCCGAGTTTCAGGCGGTCCGGCACGCAAGGTCAATCCGCCACCGGGTCACCACGTATCGATATACGGATATTTCTTCTCTGTCCGCGGCAGTGCCGGTGGCAGACGCCTCAGGCTGCTGATGATCCAATCGCGCGTATCCGCCGGGTCGACAACGTCATCGATGCCGCCGCCGGCCGCGGCATTGACGGCCTTCGCGGTTTCATACGCAACGGTCGTGCGCCGCTCGAATTCCTGCCGCCGCGCCTCGGGATCGTCGATCGCCATCAGTTCCTTGCGGTAGCCCAGCTTCACCGCGCCCTCGATGTTCATGCCGGCGAACTCGGCCGTCGGCCATGCGACGGTGAAGAACCCCACCAGCGTGCCCGCGCCGCACATCGCCTGCGCGCCCAGGCCATAGGCCTTGCGCACGACCACGCTGAACAGCGGCGCCGTCATGTTGGCGCCGACGTTGAACAGCCGCGTGCAGTGCCGCACCAGCGCCGTCCGTTCCACATCCGGCCCAACCATGATCCCCGGACAATCGATCAGGCTCAGCACCGGGATATCGAACGCGTCGCAAAGCTGCAGGAAGCGCGCGCCCTTGTCGGCACCGTTGGAATCGACCGCGCCGGCCAGGTGATGCGGATTGTTGGCGACCACGCCCATCGGCCGGCCCTCGACGCGGATGAACGCGGTGATCAGTCCGACGCCGAATTTCGGGCGCAGTTCCAGCACCGATCCCTTGTCGGCGATCGTTTCCACGATGTCGCGCATGTTGTACAGGCGCAGCCGGTTCTCGGGCACCACATGCCGCAGCCGCCGCTGGTCCGGTGCCTCCCAGTCCGCGATCGGTCCCTGGAAGTAGGACAGGTATTTCTTCGCGATTTCAACCGCCTCGACCTCGTCCTTCACCAGGATGTCGACGACGCCGTTCGGCACCTGCACCGACATCGGGCCGACTTCCTCGGGCGTGTAGATCCCCAGGCCGCCGCCTTCGATCATCGCCGGGCCGCCCATGCCGATGGTCGAGCCCTCGGTGGCGATAATCACGTCGCTGCACGCCACCAGCGCGGTGTTGCCGGCGAAGGTGCGTCCATTCACCACGGCAACCAGTGGCACCAGGCCGCTCAGTTGCGAGAACGTTGTGAACGTGCGCGTATCGACCGCGACGCGAGGGCCGATATCGTCCTCGCCCGGCCGCCCGCCGCCGCCTTCGCCGAACACCACCAGCGGCAGCCGGAAGCGGTGCGCCAGTTCGAACAGGCGGTCCTGCTTGTAGTGGTTGCGGTGACCCTGCGTGCCGGCCAGCACGGTATAGTCATAGTGCACGACAATGGCGCGCGATCGCGCCTCATCGAACAGGTGGCCGTTGATCGCGCACGTGCCCGCGACCACGCCGTCGCCGGGCGTGTTCCGGCGCAGCGCCTCGATCGTGTTGCGCTGATGCTGGCGCGCAACGACCAGCGGCCAGTATTCCTTGAACGATCCCGGATCGACCAGTTGCGCAATGTTTTCCCGCGCCGTGCGATAACCCAGCTTGCGGCGCCGTGCCACGGCTTCCGGACGGTTCTCGTCCAGCGTCAGCGCGTGGCGGTCGTAAGCCTCCCGCAGGTCGGGGCGGATGGCGTCGGGATCAGGTTCCGGCTCCGCAACCACGGCGCCGCCCGCGACCTCGGCTTCCTGGATGAAGACGATCGGGAAGCCTTCGCGCACCACGTCGCCCGTCGCCATCGTTACGCTGCGGACGATGCCGCTGTTTGGCGCGTTGATGACGTGCTCCATCTTCATCGCCTCGACCACCGCGACGCGCTGTCCCTTCCGCACCGTATCGCCCACCGCCACATCGATCGCCACGATCGTCGCCTGGATCGGCGACGGCACCCCGACCGACCCGTCCGGCCCGGCCAGATCCGGCGCATCCCCCGGAGCCACGGCCACCTGTTCCGCCTTCACCCGGGCGTCATGCGCGAACAGCGCCAGCGGATCGCGGCTTTTCACCCGGGCCCCGGCGAATCCGGTTTCCCCTGAAACGGCCGGTTCGACAAAGCGCTGGCGCTGATCGGCAACGCCGGCCACAAGCGCTTCGATCGTTTCGTCGATCCAGCGCGTATGGACCCGGCCGGCGACGAAGTCAGGATGCGCCAGAACGTTGCGCAGGAAGGGAATCGACGTCGCAACACCCTCCAGCCGGAATTCGCTCAGCGCGCGGGACGCCCGGCCGACGGCGGACGGGAAATCGCCAGCGTGGGCAATGACTTTCGCCAGCAAAGAGTCGAACGCGCCGCTGGTGCGGTATCCGGCATAGCCGAAACCATCGGTCCGCACGCCCGGACCGCTCGGCGCCTCATACACCGAAAGCGTGCCCCCGCCGGGCCGCACCGACCCGTCCGGCGCGATCGTTTCCATGTTTACGCGCACCTGCACCGCATGGCCGCGCGGCGTGGCGACGCCGGGCCGATCCAATCCCAGGTCCGCCAGGGTGGCGCCGCGGGCCAGGTGGATCTGCGCTTGTACCAGGTCCACGCCGGTGACCGCCTCGGTCACCGTGTGCTCGACCTGCAGCCGCGCGTTGGTTTCAATGAACACGAACGGCGCCGCGCCGGGGCGGCCGGAGACGTCCACCAGGAACTCGAAGGTTCCCAGATTGCGGTAGCCCACGCTGCGGGCGAAGCGGACCGCGGCGTCGATGATCCGTTGGCGCAACATCGCGTCCAGCGCCGGGGCAGGGGCAACTTCGACGATTTTCTGGAAGCGGCGCTGCACGCTGCACTCCCGCTCCCCCAGATGCGCGACGGCGCCGGTGCGGTCGCCCAGGATCTGCACCTCGACGTGCCGCGCCCGCGGAATGAATTCCTCGACATAGACATCCGCGCGCCCGAACGCCGCCCGGGCCTCCGACTGGCAGCGTTCGAAGGTGGCCTCGATATCCCCGGCGTCCAGCACCACCCGCGTGCCGCGCCCGCCGCCGCCGGCGACGGCCTTGATGATCATCGCGCCGCCGGGGCCGAGCGACGCGAAGAACGCCCGCGCCTCGTCCAGCGTCACGGCATGGTCCAGGCCGCGGAGCACCGGCACGTCCGCCGCCGCCGCCGCGGCACGCGCCTGCGCCTTGTCGCCGAACAGCGCCAGTTGCGCGACGTCCGGGCCGATGAAGGTCAGCCCGGCCTCGGCGCAGCGGCGCGCGAAATCGGCGCGTTCGGCCAGGAAGCCGTAGCCGGGATGGATCGAGTCGCAACCGGCCTCCTGCGCGGCCGCAATCACCGCGGCGCCGTCCAGATAGGCGGCGGCGCCGCGGCCGGGCAGCCGGCGGGCCTCGTCAGGGATGCGCACGTGCAGGCTGTGCGCATCGTCCTCGGAGAACACGCCGACACAGGGCAGGCCCATGTCGGCGGCGGCGCGGGCGATGCGGATGGCGATCTCGCCGCGGTTGGCGATCAGCAGTTTCGTTACTTGCGCGGTCTGGTCCCGGTTGCAACCACTCAGCGGCCGGTCCAGCGGGGCGGGCGCTTTTCGACGAAGGCGCGGGGGCCTTCCTGGAAGTCCTCGGTGGCGCGCACGCGCAGGCCGGCCTTGTTGCTGACCTCCCACAGGTCCGCCTCCGCCTTGTCATAGGCCTGGCGGGCGACGCCCAGACTTTCGCGCACGGCGATCGGCGCATTGACCGCGGCGCGGCGGGCCAGGGCCAGCGCGGCCGGCATGACCTCGGAGGCCGGCACCGCGGCGTTTATCAGGCCGAACTGGGCGGCGCGGGCGGCGGGGATCGGGTCGCCCGTGGCGATGATCTCCAGCGCGATCGCGCGGGGCAGGGCGCGCGGCAGGCGGAACACCCCGCCGGCGCCGGCGACCAGGCTGCGCTTGACCTCGGGCAGGCCGAGATTCGCCGCCTCGGCCGCGACGGCCAGGTCGCAGGACAGCAGCAGTTCCAGCCCGCCGGCCAGCGCGTGGCCCTGCGCCGCGGCGATCCACAGCTTGCTGCGCCGGGCGCGGACGAAGCCGGCGAAGCCGCCCTTTTCCGTCGCCAGCGCGGCGGCGTTGCCGCTGGAAACCTCCTTCAAGTCGGCGCCGGCGCAGAATACCGGCCCGGCGCCGGTCAGGATCGCCACCCACAGATCGGCGTCGGCCTCGATGCGTTCCACGGCCTGCTCCAGCCCCGCGGCGACGGCGCCGTTGACCGCGTTGCGGGCCTCCGGACGGTTCAGCGTCACCAGCGCGATGTGCGGTTCGACGACCTCGAACAGCACCGCCTGCTTGCCTGTCGGTTCGGACATTGTCCCTGCTTCCTTTTGCTCGTTCCCTGTGCAAGCCGGGCAGATTGTGCCGGCCCTGTTGCGGGAACGTCAGCATGCGGAGCCCTGTCCGTCAAACCGCGCGCCAGACGGCGGCAAATGCATTGCGGCGGCGAAAGCGTTCGCGCTATGCCACCGCCGGTTCGCATCCGAACCCTGAGGCCTGTCACGGTGCAACCCGCATCCCGATTCGGCGCCAGCGGCGATTCCGCGCCACTGGTCGCGCATGTGTTTCCCAGCTTCGCGGTGGGCGGCGCGCAGGTGCGCTTTGCCGCCATCGCCAATCATTTCGGCCCGGCTTTCCGCCACATCGTCGTCTCCCTCGACGGCGACCTGGCCTGCCGGGAGCGCCTGCGCGACGACCTGGACGTGACCTTTCCGGATGCCGGCGCCACCAAGAACGCCATGCTGGCCAACGCCCTGCGCTTCCACGGCAAGCTGCGCGCCTGGCGGCCGGACGTGCTGGTGACCTGCAACTGGGGCGCCATCGAGTTCGCCCTGGCCAACCTGCTGCCGGTGGCCCGCCACCTGCACGTGGTGGACGGCTTCGGGCCGGAGGAACGGGCGGCGCAGATCCCGCGCCGGGTGCTGATCCGGCGGCTGGCGCTGGGGCACTCGCCGGTGGTGCTGCCGTCGCGGACGCTGGTGACGATCGCGCGCGATACCTGGAAGCTGCCGCCGCGGGTCATCCGCCATGTGCCGAACGGCATCGACCTCGGCCGCTTCGCCGCCGCGGCACAGGGCACGCAGCGCGGCGGCGGTACCCCCGTCATCGGCACGGTGGCGGCGCTGCGGCCGGAAAAGAACGTTGCCCGCCTGGTGCGGGCGGTCGCCGCCGTGCCCGGCTGCCGGCTGGTGATCGTCGGCGACGGGCCCGAGCGTCCGGCTTTGGAGGCGCTGGCCGCCACGCTGGGCATCGCCGATCGCGTCAGCTTCGTTGGGCACCAGGCGGAGACGCCGGATTTCTACGCCCGGTTCGACCTGTTCGCGCTGTCCTCCGACACCGAGCAGATGCCGCTGTCGGTGATCGAGGCGATGGCCAGCGGGCTGCCGATCGCCGCCACCGACGTCGGCGACGTCCGGCCGATGCTGGCGGCGGAGAACGCGCCGTTTGTCACCGCCCTGGACGATGCCGCCCTGGCCGCCGCCATCCGCGCGCTGGTGGCGGACGCGGCGTTGCGCCGGCGCCTCGGCGCGGCGAACCTGCGGAAGGCGCGGCGGGATTTCGACCAGGCGGCGATGTTCGCGGCATACGACGCCCTGTGGCGCGGGACGTGACCGACATCCGGGTTTCGGTCGTCACGGACTTTGCCGCGCTGGGCGAACGCTGGCGGGCGCTGGAGCGGCGCGCCGACGCGTCATTCTTCCAGACCTGGTCCTGGTACGGCTGCCTGGCGGCCGAGCGGTTCGCCGAACCGGTGCTGGTCGAGGCGACCGAGGCCGGACGCTGCGTCGCCCTGGCGCTGTTCAACCGGGTGCGCGACCGCTTCGGGCCGCCGCGCCTGCATCTGTGGGAAAGCGGGCGGGCGGCGCTGGACTGCCCCTATATCGAGCAGAACGGCGTGCTGGCGGAAGCCGGCCGGGCGGACGAACTGACCGCGGCCTGCCTGCGCGCGGTGGCGGCGGATCATGTGCTGGTGCTGCCCGGCGTCGGCGCGGCCACGCTGGCCGCCGCACGGTGCGTGGCAAGGCTGGTCGAGGTGAGCAGCTGGCACGACTCGCCCTTCGTCGATCTGGCGCGGCTGCGCGCGGCAGGCGGGGACTACCTGGCGGCGCGCAGCGCCAACACCCGCCAGCAGATCCGCCGCTCCGACCGGTTCCATACGCAGGACGGGGCGATCGTGGTCGAGCGGGCGGAGACGGTCCACGCGGCGCTGGCGATGCTGGACGAGATGGCGGACCTGCACCAGGCGACCTGGAGCGCGCGCGGCCAGCCCGGCTGCTTCGCCGCGCCGTTCTTCCGCCGCTTCCACACCGCCCTGATCACCACGGCGCTGCCGCGCGGGGAGGTGGCGCTGCTGCGCGTCCGCGGCGGCGTGGGGACCGTCGGCATCCTCTACGGGTTCGCATTCCGGGGACGGATGTATGCGTATCAGAGCGGCTTCGCCTACCGGCGGGGGGAGGCCAGGGCCAGGCCGGGCCTGACCAGCCATCACGCCGCGATCCGCTACGCTCTGGCGGCCGGGTTCGACCGCTATGACTTCCTGGCCGGCGACGACCGCTACAAGCGCAGCCTGTCGGACCAGGCCCACCCGCAATACTGGGTGGAGGCGGGGCCAGCCTGGGCGCCGCGCCTGCTGTTGAGCAAGGTGCTGGACAGCTTCAGGTGATCATTGTTCAGGCAATCAATGACCTGGCTTTGACCGTTGGGTGGCCGTTATCGGATGTGCTACCAATCATCTGCAACGCCGGTTTCGGACATGACAGTGACCGGCTGTGAAACCGACTCGGCCGCCACCAGCCCGGTTGGCCGCCCCGGTCGATCTGTCCGCTTGGTCTGTCCGCGCTGCGGTAGCGGCGGTGCCAAAGGGGCCGATGGTCGGGGCTGACAATCCCGGGATCGGGCGACACGGCCGCATGAGGCCGCATTCCTGCCGGGTGGGGCCGCCTTATGTTGGTTGCAGGCTGGGGAAGAGGGCGCGATGTCGGGATTCTTCTATTATCTGATGACGTTTGCCGAATCGATCGCCTCGGTCGTCGGCATCCACTCGGTGTACGAGCAGCCGCGCTACGAGGTGCTGCAGCATCTCGGCCAGAGCGTCGAGATCCGCCGGTACGAGCCGCGGGTGGCGATCGAGGCGGTGATCGAGGGCAAGAACCGCGATCGCGCCGCCAGCGAGGCGTTCGGCCTGCTGTTCCGCTATATTACCGGCGCCAACCAGCGGCAGGAGAAGATCGCCATGACCGCGCCGGTGCGGACGGAGTCCTCGTCGGAGCGGATCGCGATGACGGCGCCGGTGCAGACCGCCACCAGCCCGTCCGGCACGCTGAGCATGCGCTTCTACCTGCCGCGCTCGGTCGCCAAGGCCGGCGCGCCGGCGCCGCTGGACCCGCATCTGCACCTGGTGGATGTCCCGGCAACGACGGTGGCGGTGGTGCGCTACTCCGGCGTGGACAACGAGAGCCTGCGGACGGAGGAGCGCGGCGTGCTGCTGGCGGCGCTGGCTGGTTCGCGGTGGAAGCCGGACGGGGAGGTGTTCCAGATGTATTACGATCCGCCCTTCACGGTGCCTTTCCTGCGCCGCAATGAGGTGGCGGTGCCGGTGACGCGGCAGCAATCGGCCGCGAAATAGTGAGAACCGGGCCGCCGCCCTCTGTTCCGAGGCGGATGGAGCCTGTGCCCGCCATGACGACGAGAGGCCGGTGTCGTCTCGCCGCCAACCAGATCGGTCCTGCCGGGGAGGCGCCATCTCTGACGACGGCCGTGCCGGCACGAAAGCGCGACGCCTCGTTCAGAGGCAGCAACAGCGCAGACGGAGCCTCCAACCCAATACATACAACCGCAAGCAAAGCCCCCGGCACCGACAGGACTCGCAAGTCAAGGCAACAAAAAAGGGCGGGAGTATGACTCCCGCCCCGAACATGGCTTCCGCCGCTTGTCCGTCAGTTGCTGTTCCTGTTGCCCATGAGTTGCAGCAGCATCATGAACAGGTTGATGAAATTCAGGTAGAGGCTGAGCGCGTCATACACGCTGCGCTTGGCCGCGCCGTCGAAGCCTTCGGCGTAGACGAACTGCTGGTAGCTCAGCTTGATGCGCTGCGTGTCATAGGCGGTCAGGCCGGTGAACACCAGCACGCCGATGATGCTGACGGCGAATTGCAGCGCGCTGCTGGCCAGGAACATGTTGACCAGGCTGGCGATGATGATGCCGATCAGGCCCATGAACAGGAAGCTGCCGAAGCGGGTCAGGTCCGCCCGGGTGGTGTAGCCATACAGGCTGGTCGCCGCGAACGTAGCGGCGGTGATGAAGAACACCCGGACGATCGACTCGCTGGTGTAGACCAGGAAGATGTTGACCATGCTGGCGCCCATCGCCGCGCAGAACACCCAGAACAGCGCCTGGGCGGCCGGGGTGGACAGCCGGTTGACGCCCAGCGACAGCACCAGCACGAAGGCCAGCGGCGCGAAGATCGAGATCATCGCCAGCGCCGTGGCATGGTGCGCATAGCCGAACGGCGTCTGCACCAGCGGATAGAACAAGTTGATCAGACTGGTGTTGGCAATGCCGAACGCGACCGCGCCGGTCAGCAACAGCCCGGATGCCATCCAGTTGTAGACCCGCAGCATGTAAGCCCGCAGACCAGCGTCATAGACGGCTGTGGTAGCGGCTGAGGCCCGTGGATAGGCCCCGGATTGCGGACTGAAAGCCATGGTTTCCTGTTTCCTTTCGAGCGTAAGCCCTCGTTGCCTACCCAATTGCCCCGCCGGCCGCAACGCCTGCCGGAAACCAACCGGGGCAGTTCAATAAAGGTCCGTCAGCGGGGGCCGGACGGAGACCGATTCTGGATCGCGCTACTCGTTCCTGAGGAGTGGCGCCGGCCTGGCCCGCAATGCTGCCGCGGTTCCAGCATAGCCGAACAACAGCATGAGTGCGAGTGCTCCCGCAAGTGTGTAAATAAGAGTTACCGGCATGAACGTCCACTCCGTGTGCAGAATGTAATGTACGACGCCGTAGCTCGCCGCGGAGCCGACGCCGGCGGCGATCAGCCCGGCTATCAGGCCCAGCACGCCGAACTCGGTCAACCACGCCGTGCGGATCTGCCGCCGTGTCGCGCCCAGCGTCCTGAGGATGACCGCCTCCCGCAGCCGCCGCCGCTGGCCGGCCGCCACGGCGCCCACCAGCACGAACGTGCCGGCCAGCAACGTCACCGCACCGGTGACCGTCAGCGCCGCCGCGACCTGGTTCAGCAGATCGGCGATCGCGGATAGCACATCCTCCACCCGGATGCCGGTCACATTCGGCAAGGCGTCGGTCACGGCCCGCAACAGTCCCCCCTGGTCCGCCGGGTCAACCCGCACGGTGGCAATATGGGTATGCGGCGCATGCGCCAGCAGGCCAGGGCTGGCCACCATGACGAAGTTGATGCCCAGCGACCGCCACGCGACGTCGCGCAGGCTGGCGATCCTCAGGTCGACGTCGCGGCCGAGCACGTTCACCCGGATGACGTCGCCGATGCCGACATGCCAGCCCCTGGCGATGCCGGCGTCGAACGACACCAGCGGCGGGCCATTGTAGTCCGGCGGCCACCATTTCCCGGCGACCAGGCGGGTGCCGTCCGGCGGCGTCGCGGCATAGGTCAGGCCGCGGTCGCCGCGCAGCGCCCATGCGGTATCCGGGGTGGTGACGACCTGCTCGGCCGGCACGCCGTTCACCGCCACGACGCGGGCGCGCATCGACGGCACCTGGTGCAGGTCGTGCACGCCGGGCTGGGCGCGGACGATCTGCTCGAACCGCGGCAACTGGTCGTTCTGGATGTCGACGAAGAAGAAGCTGGGGGCGTTGACCGGCAGCTGCTCCTGGATCTCGTGCTGCATGTTGCCCTGGATCAGCGCCACCGAGGCCAGGGTGGACAGGCCGAGCCCGGCGGAAAGCAGCAGCAGCGGGGTGGGGGCGCCCGGGCGGTGCAGGTTGCCGACTCCCAGCCGCAGCGACGGCCAGGACAGCGGCGGCATCCGGCGTGCCAGCCGCATGACGGCAGTGGCGCCGAGGCGGAACAGCAGCAGCGTCAGCCCGGCGCCGGCGCAGAACCACAGGGCGAACAGGCGGTCGGTGGCGGTGGCGACGGTCAGGCCGATCAGCGCCAGCGCCAGGGCGGCGTTGACCGCGGCCAGCCCGGCAGTCGGCCGGGTCGCCTCGGGGATCAGCCCGTCGCGGAACAGCGCGCCGCCGGGGATGCGCGCGGCGCGGCCCAGCGGCCAGAGCGAGAAGCACAGCGCGATCAGCAGCCCATAGCCCGCCGCCAGCAGCAGCGGCACCGGATACAGCCCCGCCACCGGCGGCACCGGCAGGACGGAGGCCAGGAACCGCGTCCCGGCCAGCGGCAGCAGCGCCCCGGCCGCGAGTCCCAGCAGGATGCCCGCCGCCGACAGCGCCATCACCTGGATCAGGCAGACGGCGAACACCAGCCGCGGCGAGGCGCCCAGGCAGCGGAGCGTTGCGATCGTCTTCGCTCGGGCGTCGAGCCAGGCGTGCACGCCATTGGCCACGCCGATGCCGCCCACCAGCAACGAGGTCAGGCCAACCAGGGTGAGGAACAGCGCGGTCTCGTCGATGAACCGGCGCACGCCGGGCGCGGCGTCGCGCGGGGTGCGGATGCGCCAGCCGTTGTGCGGGAACGCGTCCTGGATCGCCTGCGCCAGGGCGGCCGGGTGCGGCGCGGTCAGGCGGAGCGCGTAGCGGACCATGCTGCCGGGGACGATCAGGTGGGTGGACGGCAGCGCCGCGGCGGCGATCAGCACGCGCTGTCCGAGGATCGAGGCGGTGGCGACTCGATCCGGCTCGTGCGTCAGCGCGCCGGTGACGCGGAACGTGGCGGTGCCGAGGCGGACGGTCTCGCCGGGATGGAGGTTCAGGCGGTCCAGCACGACCTGCTCGGCCAGCAGGCCATAGCGGCCGTCGCGCGGGGCCAGGGCCTCGGCCAGAGGTTGCGCCGGCTGGATGGTGGCGGCGCCGACGAGGGGCCAACTTGCATCGACGGCTTTCAGTTCGATCAGTTGGCGCTCGCCGGAGGGAGCGACCAGCATGGACCGCATCTGCGTCACGTCGGATGTGGTGGCGCCGTGGGCGTGCAGCCAGGCGGTGAGCGCGGCGGGCAGGGGTTGGGCGCCGCCGTCGATCGCCAGGTCGCCGCCCAGCAGCAGGCGGCCGTCGGCGGCAAGGCCGGCATTGACGGCGGAGCGCAGCGTGCCGACGGCGGCGATGACGCCGACGCCCAGGGCGAGGCAGAGCAGGACAATCCACAGGCCACGGACGCCGCCGCGCAGCTCCCGGCGGGCGAGGGTGAGGGCGAGGATCATGGGATGGCGACCGTCCCTCTCGTCATGGCGGGCGCAGGCCGCATTGGCGTTAAAATAGCGTGGCGGCGGCACGATGCTTGCCATTCCGTCATGGCCCGGCTTGTCCGGGCCGCCTGTCGCGGCACAGTGCTGGAATAGGTGGCCCGGACAAGCCGGGCCATGACGAGGAGGCAACAGCCAGCCGTATTTTAACGCAAATGGGGCGCAGGCCGGCCAGCCACGCCTTCGTCTGTTTCAACACCGCAAGACGTGGATGGCCGGCGTAGGCCCAATACGGTTCACATGGCGCCTTCCATCCCCACGTCTGCTGAGAGACAGGCGGGGAGTGAGAACGATGGGTCGACCATCGGTCAAACCGCCATCCGGCGTGCGTGTCAGCAATCACATCAGCCTCGGGATGGTCGCCCGCACGATGCCGCTCGACGAGGTGCGTCAGGTGCTGGCGGACAGTGGGCGTTCGAGCCGGCGGCACCGCGATCTGCCGGCGCATGTGATGGTCTACCACGTCATCGGGCTGGCGCTCTACATGGGCGTGAGCCTGCGCGAGGTGCTGCGCTGCCTGCTGGACGGGCTGCGTGCGCTGTGGGGGCCGGCGGCGGTCAAGGTGGCGGGCAGGAGCGTGATCACCCAGGCGCGCAAACGGCTTGGGGAAGCGCCGCTGCGGCAGTTGTATGAGCGTATGGTGCGGCCGATCGCTGTGCCGACGACCCGGGGGGCGTGGTATCGCCACTGGCGGCTGGTCAGCCTGGACGGCAGCACCCTCGATGTCGCCGGCAGCACGGACAACGAGGCCGGTTTTGGCCGTCCGGGATCGGGCCGCGGCCCCGGCGCGTTCCCACAACTGCGGCTGGTCAGCCTGCTGGAGAACGGCACGCATGTACTGTTCGGCGCCCACCCTGGTCGCTACACCGACGGCGAAAGCACCCTGGCACGCACGGTGCTGGATGCGTTGCGGCCGGGCATGCTGTGCCTGGCCGATCGGCGGTTCTTCAGTCATGCGCTGTGGCGCCAGGCGCTCGCCACCGGGGCTGATCTGCGGTGGCGGGTCAAGGGCGACCTGCGCCTGCCGTGCGAACAGGCGCTGCCCGATGGCTCCTTTCTCACCACGCTGTATCCCACCGCCACTATCCCACTGCCACCGGGCGGCGGCGGCGGCACAACGGGGTGCGGGTAATGGCTGTCGGGGAAAGATGAGCTGTATCGGCTGATCACCACGCTGCTCGATCCGCAGGTGGCGCCGGCCGAAGAACTGGCGGCGCTGTATCATGAGCGCTGGCAGATCGATATCGACCAGTCATGGCGGCTCTCAAGAATCAAGGGTTGCGTGGTTGGTAGTCCTCCCGGGCGGCGGCAATCGGCGCCAAGGCGGCGGCGTTGCCCGGATCGTCTTCAGATTGGCAATCGTGGCAGCGTCGGCGGTGACCAACGTC
>NZ_NHRY01000052.1 GCF_002937115.1 Rhodopila globiformis
GTTGTTCGCAGCGGTCACGCCAACGGACCCCGGACGGCCCGGCAAATGGTCCTTGATCCGCTCCCACTGGTCGTCGCGCAAGGCATGTCGATGCATCGGTCAGCCTCTCCAAAGCTGACTGCCTATGCATCGAAGAACCGGGGCTGCTGGAATCGGGAAGCCGCTTGTTGATCAACGATTCCGCCGCACTGTTGCAGCCCAGACTCACTCGGCTGGCTCCAATTGACGACACGCCCTACATCATCATCGGCGCCGGATCCGCCGGCTGCGTCCTGGCCAACCGCCTGACCGAGGATTCGCGCAGCACGGTGCTCCTGCTGGAAGCCGGGCCGAAGGACAGCTCGATGTGGATCAACATCCCCGCCGGCTTCGTCAAGCTGCTGAATAACCCGACCTACAACTGGAACTTCGAGAGCGAGCCGGACCCCAACCTGGCCAACCGGCGCATCCCGATCCCGCGCGGCCGCACCCTGGGCGGATCCAGCTCGATCAACGGCATGCTGTACGTGCGCGGCAATCCGCTCGACTACAACACCTGGGCGCAGTACGGGAACCGCGGCTGGAGCTACGACTCGGTGCTACCGTACTTCCGCAAGGCGGAACATTTCGCTCCCGGTGGCGACGGCTCGCGCGGGCGCGGCGGGCCGCTGAACGTCGAGCATATGCGCGAGCGCGCCGAACTGCTGGACGCCTTCATCGACGCCGCGGTGGACGAGGGCTTCCCCCGAAACAAGGACTACAACAACGGCCACCAGGAAGGCTTCGGCTACTTCCAGGTGACGCAGAGGAACGGCGAGCGCTGGTCCTGCGCCCGTGGCTACCTCGATCCTGCCCGCAGCCGCCCGAACCTGACGGTCGAGACCGAGGCCTACACCACCCGGGTGCTGCTGGACGGCAAGCGCGCCGCCGGCGTCGCCTACGTCCAGGGCGGCGTGGCCAAGGAGGCCCGCGCCCGGCGCGAAGTCATCGTCGCGGCCGGCGCGGTGAAGTCGCCGCATATCCTGGAACTCTCCGGCATCGGCCAGCCGGAGCTGCTGTCCTCGCTCGGCATCGAGGTGCGGCACGCGCTGCCCGGCGTTGGCGAGAACTACCGCGACCATTACGCGCCGCGCATGAACTGGCGGGTGAAGCTGCCGGTGACGCTGAACGAACGCAGCCGTGGCCTCGCCCTGGCGAAGGAGATCGTCAAGTACTACACGCAGCGCCGCGGCATCCTGACCTTCACCGCCGGCATCGCCTTCGGCTTCGTCAAGACCCGCCCCGAGCTGGAGGAGCCCGACGTCCAATTCCACTTCGCCCATGCCAGCTACGGCGACGCCCAGAAGCGCGACCTGGAAACCCAGCCCGGGATGACCCTGACCACCTATCAGTGCCGCCCGGAGTCGAAAGGCTCGATCCACGCGAAGTCGAACGACCCGCACGTCGCCCCCGCCATCCGGCCCAACTACCTGACCGACCCGATCGACCAGCGCGTGCTGCTGGACGGCATGAAAATCGGCCGGCGCATCATCGAGAACCCCCGCCTCGACCGCTATCGCGCCTACGAAATGAACCCCGGGCCGCGCGTGCAGACGGATGACGAATGGCTGCAATGGGCGCGCGAAACCGGCCAGACCACCTATCACGTCGTCGGCACCTGCCGGATGGGCCAGGACCCGATGGCCGTGGTGGACGACCGCCTGCGCGTGCACGGCCTCGGCGGCTTGCGCGTGGTGGACGCCTCAATCATGCCCACCGTCCCCTCCGGCAACACCAACGCCGCCGTCATCATGATCGCCGAAAAAGCCGCCGACATGATCAAGGCCGCGACGTCGGACGACCTGCGCGCGGCGGCCTGAGGTTGCAAGGAAGGCCAGGGCTCCGCCCTGGACCCGCAAAGGGGCGGAGCCCCTTTGATCCCATTAAGGCGGGTGGACAGGAGGGGGCGACCGTGCCGGTTGCAACCGCTGTGTTGCCCCCTCCTGTCCACCCGCCATACCGGGGTTCCAAGGGCCGTCGGCCCTTGGCGGGATCGAGGGGCAGCGCCCGTGGCCTTCCTTACGACTCCAGCAGGCGCCGCAGGAGTTCGACGTCCTCGGCGAAGGTGCCGTCGCGTTCCATCAGTTCGGTGACGCGGGAGACGGCGTGCATCACCGTGGTGTGGTCGCGGTTGCCGAACTTGCGGCCGATTTCCGGCAGGCTGCGGCTGGTAAGCTGCTTGGCGAGGAACATCGCCACCTGGCGCGGCCGGGCAACGGCGCGGGCGCGGCGGGCGGACGACATGTCGGTCAGTCGAATACTGTAATGCTCAGCAACTTTCTTCTGAATTTCTTCGATCGTCACGCGACGATCATGTGCTTTCAAGATGTCGTGAAGAACTTCGTGGGTCGTTTCGAGTGTGATCGGACGCCCGAACAGGTTGGCGTGCGCGACGAGGCGATTGAGCGCGCCTTCCAGTTCGCGGACATTGGAGGTGATCTTGTGGGCCAGGAACTCCAGCACCTTGATCGGCACCTCGACGCCGGCGCGGGCGGCCTTGGCCTCCAGGATGGAGATGCGCAGTTCATAGGTGGTGGAATGCAGGTCCGCCACCATGCCGCAGCCCAGGCGGGTGCGCAGGCGGTGCTCCAGGCCGTTGAGGTCGGAGGGCGACTTGTCGGCCGAAACGACGATCTGCTTGCCCTGCTCGACCAGGTAATTGAAGGTATGGAAGAATTCTTCCTGGGTGTTGTCCTTGCCGATCAGGAACTGCAGGTCGTCGATCATCAGCACGTCGACGCTGCGGAGACTCTCCTTGAACTCCATGGTCGACTGGCTGCGGATCGCGGCGATGAAGCGGTACATGAACTTCTCGGCGGACATGTAGGCCACCGAAACCGGATTGGAGGTCCGATCGGTCAGTTCCCAGGCGATGGCATGCATCAGGTGGGTCTTGCCAAGGCCGACGCCGCCATACAGGAACAGCGGATTGAAGCCCGGGCTGGACGGGCGTTCAGCAACGCGACGGGCGCAGGCATAGGCGAACTCGTTCGGCTTGCCGACGACGAAGCCTTCGAAGGTGAAGCGCGGATCGAGCGGGGCCGCGAGGTCGGAGCGGGCTTCGGCACGCTCGTCCGGCCAGGCAGACTGCGCCGCCACGCCCGGTCCAATCTGGCCCGATCCAATCTGGCTGCCCCCGTCGGGGCGCGCCAGGCCGTCACGGCGCGGCATGTCGTCACGCGCCGCGGACTCCCGCGCGACGGCCGGGGATTCGGCCGCCGCGGGGTGCGGCGCGGCGTTGCCGACGCGGATGTCGACCCGGCGGATGGCCGGATTTTCCGCCTGCCAGAGGGCGCTCAGGCGATCGCCATAGCGGGTGGAAACCCAGTCGCGCAGGAATCTGGTCGGCAGGTTGACGGTGATCTCATCGCCGTCCTGGCCCGCCAGTGTCATCTGGCGCAGCCAGGTGCGATATTCGACGTCGCCGACTTCGGCCTGCAGGCGTCCTCGGATACGGGCCCACTGAACTGCGAGTTGTGGTGCGTCCACGATCTCATCAGGGTCAGTCGTGGTCATCCAAAGTCCCCCTGCGCTGGCTGTCGCCCGCCATCAACCATCGTCCGGCGCAGCCGATGCAAGACCAACCGCGCGCTACACAATCTTGATCAACGCGGCACACAGTTTTCCCACCCCGGTAAAGGGTTTTTATTGCAGATAACGATGTTGTCCGGCTGACGCAGCCAAGTATGTCAGAGTTTCGAACGGACGCAATCGGAAAAAGTTGCAGGTCAAACGCGCCCAGATATACGCAAGAACATTTCAGCGAGGGGCGCCTAAGTATCTTATTACATTAGCGGATTTCTTCCGGAACCGATAATTTTATCTGATTGAAACGTAATATTTTGTAATGCCACCAGACCTCGATCGGGAGGTCCTCACAGATTTTTTACTGGATCGGCCGCCCCGGGGCAAGGCCGATCCAGGGCCGCTCAGGTGACGGGAAGCGCCTTGATGCGGGCCGACAGGCGGGACAGCTTGCGCGCCACTGTGTTGGCGTGGACCACACCCTTGCCGCTGGCCCGCTGCATCTCCGGCTGCGCCGCCCGCAAGGCTTCGGCGGCCGCCGACTTGTCGCCGCTCGCGATCGCGCTTTCCACCTTCTTGACGAAGGTACGCATGCGCGACTTGCGCGCCTGGTTGCGGGCAGTACGGGTAGCAGTCTGACGAATGCGCTTTCGCGCCGATGCGGTATTGGCCATGCGTTCTTCGATCAACAGGTTATGAAGCCGGGTGGCGTCCAGGTTGCGGACCTGTCATCCAGCCGGCGGAAGACGGGCGTTCTAAGCAGCGGCCTCGTTCGAGTCAAGGACGACGACCCGGACGGGACCGCGCCCAAGGTCGGCAAAAGGCAGGACTCTCAAGCGCGTGGCACAAGTACCGCGTGTCGTTTCGCCTTCTCCTCCGGCTCCACATGGATCGTAATCATAAGGTGACCCATCTCGGCCTTCAGCGCAGCCTCGATACGATCGCAGATCGCATGCGCGTGGGAAACCGTCATGCTGCCCGGCACCACCAGGTGGAATTCCAGGAACGTCAGCCGCCCGGCATGGCGCATCCGCATGTCGTGTGCCTCGATCGCGCCCGAGGCACTGTCAGCGACCAGTTCCTTGATCCGGTTGACGATCGCCGGCTCGGGCGCGGTGTCCATCAGGCCGCTGACCGAGGACGCGATCAGGCCCATGCCGGACCACAGCACATACAGTCCGGTCGCTCCCGCCAGCAGCGGGTCGAGCACAAGCAACCCGGTCGTCACGGCCAGGACCATGCCGATGGCGATCCC
The DNA here is from genome assembly GCF_002937115.1 of Rhodopila globiformis. Lineage (GTDB taxonomy): Bacteria > Pseudomonadota > Alphaproteobacteria > Acetobacterales > Acetobacteraceae > Rhodopila > Rhodopila globiformis. The sequence continues at coordinate 4,799 of NZ_NHRY01000052.1, forward strand.
CGCCGAGGTGACCACGTCGGACAGCAGGTGCCGGCCGTCGGCCTCCAGCACCGGCGAGCGCAGGCGGCGGCCGGCTGCCAGCAGCCTGGCAGACCAGAAACCGTTGAGGCCGGTGGCCAGGGCGTTGATCGCGATGCCCTGGAACGGCACCGCCAGGGCCCGCGGGTGCCACCAGGCGTCCCAGGCTTCGACGAAGATCAGCCCGGCGGCGATCACGATCATCAGGCCCTCGATCACCGCGGCGAAGAACTCCGCCTTGTCGTGGCCATAGAGATGGTTGGCGTCTGCCGGCCGCGCGGCGTAGCGCAGCGCCAGCCAGGCAAGCAGGCTGGCGGCGACGTTGACGGTGCTCTCCAGGGCGTCCGAATACAGCGCGGCGCTGCCGGTGAGCCACCAGGCAACGCCCTTCAATCCAAGCACCGCGCAGCCGACGGCCAGGCTGCCCAGCGCGAAGCGTTCCCCGCTCGTCATGCGATGGGCGCCTAGCATATCGCCGCCCGGCCGTCAGCCGTCTTCGCGGTCGGGCGCCGGCGGCCGCAGGCAATCGCGTGCTCGCCGTACCGGGCCTGCCGGATGCAAACGGCAAGGTGAAGCACCGGCGGCCCGCCCGGCGGTTGACAGCAAACGCCCCGCGGCGCGACGAAATATCCGGAAACCAAGGGCCAGCCGCCTGCCCGTGGTCCGCGTTCACGAAACTCATCCACCCGACGCCGTCGAGTCACAAGGTTTGACGCAGGAATCCGTGCCTGACACGAAATCGGCCATGGCGGCAGGCGTCAAGCCGCGCTATCCAGCACCTGTAAATAAGCAAACGGAGTAGCTTATGCGCCGACTCTTAAGTGCCGTGACAGCGTTGACCGTTCTCTCCGCTCAGCCGGTGCTGGCCGAGCGGCAGTGCGCTTCCCTGTCCGATCAATCAGCCTTCGAACTGCAGGCGCTGCGCAGCGAGCTGATGGTGCTGGCCACCGGCTGTCACGAGGATGCGCGCTACAACGCCTTCATCCGCCGCTACCAGCCGGACCTGCAGGCGAACGAGCGCATGATCTCCAGCTACTTCCGGCACCGCTACGGCCGTGCCGGCCAGACCGAGCATGACCGATTCGTCACCGAGCTCGCCAACGCGATGTCGCGCCAGGGCAGCGACATGGGCGCCGACTTCTGTCCGCACAACGGCATGATGTTCAACGAGGTCCTGGCGCTGCAGTCGAGTGCCGAGCTGCAGGACTACGTCGCCGGCAAGAACCTGATTCCGGCCTCGATCGAGGTCTGCACGCCGATGACGGCCTCGGCCGCGACCGTGCACAGGGAGAAGGCCAGGGGCAGGGTCCGGGCCAAGGGCAAGCAGATCACCAGACGATAGACAGCCGCCGCTCGGCGTCGTCAGGGCCGGGCGTGTCCCCATGCGTATCAGGACAGGGCGTCGGGCGGAGCAAGGTCGTCGCCCCATCGTCATGGCCGGGCGGCAGTCCCGGCCATCTGCGCTTCGACGGTTGGGGGTAGATGGCCGGGACACGCCCGGCCATGACGGTGAGGTAACGGACGTCGCGCATTTTCAGCCATCGCAGTGCCGGCGCGCCTTTTGGCCAACGACCATGACCCGGAAGGGCCGGGGCCCTATGGCGCCGTGACCGTGACGGTGACGTTCAGCGTCGCGTCGCCGGGGATCAGTTTGACCGCGAAGGCGTCGTTGCCCGCGAAGTGGCGGTCCGGGGTGTAGTCGATCCGGGTGTCATCCCCGACCTCGTGGATCAGGATCGATCCGTGGCTCGGGCGGGTCTCCAGCAGCCCGGCCTCGAACGGCCTGGGCCCGTCCTGATAGACCCGGATGCCGCACCAGCCGCCATCGTTGCCCACCTTCATCGCGACGGCCGTCTTCTGGCCGCTGGTTGGGCTGAGCCGGGGCGCATCGCAGGTCTTCGCCGCGCCGGCCAGATCCACCGCGAAGATCCGCACGGCCGGACCGGCGGGCCCCGACGGATGCGAGCAGGCCTGCAGCAGGCCGGCGGTCAGCAGAAGCGCGGTCCATGCCAGGCGGGGCATCCTGCCGCGAAAGGAAGCTGGCCGGTTTTCGGTCATATCGTCTGAGCCTCTGTCTCTGTCATCATCGAGCCGGAACCGATAACCGCCGAGTCGCGCGTCTGGTCCGACCGGACGCTCCACATACCGGTTGTGGCGGGGATTGGAAGCCAGGATCAGCGGAAAGGGCTTGTGGCATAGCCCTGGTGCGCCGAGCTGTCCAACCCTCAATGGCGCGCGGGACAGTGCGGGCGGCCCGGCCATCCTGGCCCGTGACCGGACGATCTGCCGCGGAGCGGACGTCCGCCGGCCGGCGCCTTCACGCGATGCGGCTTGTCGAGTCCCGTTTGGGATGCTTAATGGCGCCCCGTTTCCCGCACTGCGGGATCGCAGCGCTGCCAGGATGACGATGAACCGAACCGTACCCAGCTTCCAGGACATCATTCTGCGGCTGCATGGCTTCTGGTCGCGCCAGGGCTGCGTCATCCTGCAACCGTATGACAGCGAGATGGGCGCCGGCACGTTCCACCCGGCGACGACCCTGCGCGCCCTCGGTCCCTCGCCCTGGCGCGCGGCCTATGTCCAGCCCTGCCGCCGCCCGACCGATGGCCGCTATGGCGAGAACCCAAACCGGCTGCAGCATTATTATCAGTACCAGGTGATCATGAAGCCCAGCCCCGCGGACGCGCAGGACCTGCTGCTCGCCAGCTACCGCGACATCGGCCTGGACCCGATGCGGCACGACTTCCGATTCGTCGAGGACGACTGGGAAAGCCCCACCCTGGGCGCCTGGGGCCTGGGCTGGGAAGTCTGGTGCGACGGCATGGAAGTCGGCCAGTTCACCTATTTCCAGCAGGTCGGCGGCATCCCGGTCACCTTCCCCAGCTTCGAGATGACCTATGGCCTCGAACGCCTGGCGATGTACGTGCAGGACCGGGAGAACGTGTTCGACATCGACTTCAACGGCGCCGGCGTGGCCTATGGCGACGTCTTCCTGCGCGCCGAGCGGGAATACAGCGCCTACAACTTCGAACACGCCGACACCGCCATGCTGTCGCGGCATTTCACCGACGCCGAGGCGGAATGCGCCGCCCTGCTGGAGCGCCGGCTGGCACTGCCGGCCTATGACCAGTGCATCAAGGCCAGCCACCTGTTCAACCTCCTGGATGCGCGCGGCGTGATCAGCGTGACCGAGCGGGCGAGCTATATCGGCCGGGTGCGGGCGCTGGCGAAAGGCTGCTGCGAGGCCTGGGTGGCGGGAGAAGCCGCGTGACGGGTACGCGTCTTTGCTGCCCTGGCAGAGACAGGTGGCGTTTGACGCTGCTTTCTACCATATTCGTCCATTAATCTACCAAGAGGCCGATATGGGTGCGCAACTGAATATCAAGAGCGAGGACGCCTATCGCCTGGCCTCCCGTCTGTCGGAACTGACCGGCGAAAGCCTGACCACGGTCGTGACCAGGGCATTGCAAAGCGAACTGGACCGAGAACAACGGCTGCGCGACAAGGCCGCCATGAAGGCGGATCTGCTGGCGATTGCAGCCGACATCAAGGCGAACATGCCCGATGACGTGACCTCTGATCACAACTGGCTTTACGATGACGAGACGGGCCTACCGAAGTGATTGTCGACTCGTCTGCCATTCTCGCGATCGTACTGCGGGAACCCGACCAGGAACGTTTCGTCGATGCCATTGTGGAAGCCGACACGTGCCGGATGTCGGTGTCGAACTGGTTCGAAGCCACCATAGTCGTGGATCGCCGCGGCAAGACCGAGGCCGTCAATCGCCTGGACGACTTCATGCAGCGTGCCAGGATTCAGCTGATGCCGGTCTCGGTGTCGCAAGGCGAAATCGCTCGCCGCGCCTGGCGGACGTACGGCCGCGGCATCCATCCGGCGCGGCTGAATTACGGCGACTGCTTCGCTTATGCGCTCGCCAAGGAAATCCGCGAACCCTTGCTGTTCAAGGGCAATGACTTTGCGCGGACCGACATCGAGCCGGCGCTGAAGGACTGATCCGTGGCGGAACTCTTTATCGAACTCTTCAGTGAGGAAATCCCCGCGCGCATGCAACGCGGTGCGGCGGCGGAGCTTGAGCGTGCCGTCACCGCGGCCCTCGGCGCCATCGCGCCGGCGGGTGTCCGGACCTGGTTCGGGCCGCGGCGCATTGCCTTGCGGGCCGATGTCGTCCCCGAGGTCGCGGCGTCGAGCAGCATCGAGCGCGGCCCGCGCAGCAGCGCGCCGGAGCAGGCGCTGACCGGTTTCCTGCGCAAACACGGCGCCACGCGCGAGCAGTTGCGCCAGGAAGGCGACTACTGGGTGCTGGAAAAGCGCACCGCCGGCGTCTCCGCCGCGGACCTGATTGCCGGCGCCATGCCCGGCCTGCTGCGCCGTTTCCCCTGGCCGAAATCCATGCGCTGGGGCGGCAGCAGCAGCTTCGTCTGGGTCCGCCCGCTGCGCCGGATCACCTGCCTGCTGGACGGCACGGTCGTCCCGTTCGACCTGCGCGAGGGCGCCGATGACGGCCACGGCCTGGCCGGCGGCAACCTGACCGAGGGCCACCGCTTCCACGCGCCGGACGCCATCACCGTTCTGGGCGCGGCTGACTGGCAGGACAAGCTGACCGCCGCCCGGGTCGTGGTGGACGTCGAGGACCGCAAGCGCATCATCGCCGACAGGATCGACGGGCTGGCGGCGGAGAAGGCGCTGACCGTGGTCGATGATCCGGGCCTGCTGGACGAGGTCGCCGGTCTGGTCGAATGGCCGGTGCCGCATCTCGGCCGCATCGCCGAGGAGCACATGGACCTGCCGCCCGAGGTGATGCAGGTGTCGATGCGCGTGAACCAGCGCTATTTCGCCCTGCGCACGGCGGACGGCCAGGCGGCCCCCCAGGCGGCCCCCCAGGCGGCCCCATGGTTCGCCTTCGTCGCCAACGTCGAGGCCGACGACCATGGCGCCGCGATCATCGCCGGCAACGAACGGGTGCTGCGGGCGCGCTTTGCCGACGCGCGGCATTTCTGGGACCTCGACCGCAAGGCTCGGCTGGAGACGCGCGTCCCGGCGCTGGACGCCGTGACGTTCCAGGCGAAGCTGGGCACGCAGGGCGAGCGGGTGCGGCGGTTAAAGGCGCTTGCCCGTACGATCGCAGTAAGAACCGGTGCCGAACTCCCGGGACGAATTGGCTCCGAGCTAGAGCCCGCTCCAATGGCTGTCAGGGCGGCCGAATTAGCAAAGGCCGATCTGGTAACAGGCATGGTTGGGGAATTCCCCGAACTCCAGGGCGTTATGGGCCGCTATTATGCTCTTCATGACGGAGAGCCGGCTGAGGTTGCTGATGCGATTCGCGACCATTACGCCCCGCGTGGCCCAACCGAGCCCGCACCTTCGGCACCTATATCGATTGCGGTTGCTTTGGCCGACAAACTGGACCAGTTGTCGCAGTTCTTCGCGATCGGTGAAAAGCCAACCGGGTCCGGAGATCCCTACGCACTGCGCCGCGCAGCATTGGGTGTCATTCGGATCATTCGTGAAAATGGTCTAAGGATTCATCTACGCCAATTGCTAGACGCTACCGGAACCGGCGCGACGACTGTTCAGGCCGTATTCGAATTCATTCGCGAACGTTTGGTCGTGCAACTCCGCGCCGAAGGAGCCCGCTACGACGTTCTGAACGCGGTGTTTGGCGCAAAGGGTATTACCCTCGACCAGGACGACGACCTGGTGGCGCTGCTGGCGCGCACTGATGCCATTGCCGCATTGTTACAGACACCAGACGGTGCCAACCTGCTGGTTGCCTATCGCCGCGCCGCCAACATCCTTCGTATCGAAGAGAAAAAAGACGGCCCGCACGACGCTCCGCCCGATCCCGCGCTGTTCCGTGAAACGGCAGAGATTGATCTGGATCAAGCACTTACCGCTTATCACGCTGTAGTGAGTCTGCTAGAGAAAGAGAACCACAGTACAGCCATGAGCACCATGGCTGGCTTGCGTGCGCCGTTGGATGCGTTCTTCGACAAGGTGACGGTCAATGCACCGGAGCCTGAATTGCGTCGTAATCGTTTGCGTTTGCTAGCCCGCGTCCGGTCCATGATGGACCAGATCGCTGATTTTTCTCGTATCGAAGGCTAAATGAGGGTCCGACATGACCAAGTGGGTCTATAGCTTTGGCGCCGGCCACAACGAAGGCCGAGCGGATATGCGCAACCTGCTGGGCGGCAAGGGCGCCAACCTGGCAGAGATGGCGTCCATTGGATTGCCGGTCCCGCCGGGATTCACCATCACCACCGAAGTCTGCACCGCATTCTACGAAAACCACCGGAACTATCCCGCGGACCTGAAGGATCAGGTCGATACCGCCCTGGCGCGGATCGAGAAGGCTGTCGGCCTGACATTCGGCGACAAGACCCATCCGCTGCTGGTTTCGGTCCGCTCCGGCGCCCGCGTCTCGATGCCCGGCATGATGGACACGGTGCTGAACCTGGGCCTTAACGACGAGACGGTCGAGGGTTTGGCGAAGGCCGCCAAGGACGAGCGGTTCGCCTGGGACTCCTATCGCCGCTTCATCCAGATGTACGGCTCGGTCGTGCTCGGCGTCGATCACCACCGTTTCGAGGAGATCATCGAGCACGCCAAGCTGGAAGCCGGCGTGATCGAAGACACCGCGCTGACCGCGGATCACTGGCGCGGCGTGGTGGACAGCTACAAGTCGATGGTCGCGCAGGAAATCGGCAAGCCGTTCCCGCAGGTCCCGCACGAGCAGTTGTGGGGCGCCATCGGCGCGGTGTTCGGCTCGTGGATGAACCCGCGCGCCAACACCTATCGCCGCCTGCACGACATCCCGGCCAACTGGGGCACGGCGGTGAACGTGCAGGCCATGGTGTTCGGCAACATGGGCAACGACTGCGCCACCGGCGTGTGCTTCACCCGTGACCCCTCGACCGGCGAGAACATGTTCTACGGCGAGTACCTGGTGAACGCCCAGGGCGAGGACGTAGTGGCCGGCATCCGCACGCCGCAGCCGCTGTCCAAGTCGGTCGCCAAGGCCGGCGAAGTGCCGCTGGAAGAAGCGATGCCGAACGCCTACAAGGAACTGCTGCAGGTCCGCGCGACGCTGGAAGAGCACTACAAGGACATGCAGGACATCGAGTTCACCGTGCAGCAGCACAAGCTGTACATGCTGCAGACCCGCAACGGCAAGCGCACCGCCGCGGCATCCCTGCGCATGGCGGTGGAAATGGCGCATGAGGGCCTGATCGACGAGAAAGAGGCGGTTATGCGCGTCAATCCCGCCTCGCTGGATCAGTTGCTGCACCCGATGCTGGACCCGAAGGCGCCGCGCACCCTGCTGGCCAAGGGCCTGCCGGCCAGCCCGGGCGCGGCCTGCGGCATGGTCGTCTTCTCGGCCGACGAGGCGGAAAGCCGCGCCGCCAAGGGCGATGCGGTGATCCTGGTGCGCGTCGAGACCAGCCCCGAGGACATCCACGGCATGCACGCCGCCCAGGGCATCCTGACGACGCGCGGCGGCATGACCAGCCACGCGGCGGTGGTCGCCCGCGGCATGGGCCGCCCCTGCGTCGCCGGCGCCGGCGGCATCAGCGTCGACTACAACAACCAGGTCCTGTCGGCCGGCGGCAAGGTGGTCCGCGCCGGCGAGGTCATCACCCTGGACGGCGCGACGGGTGAGGTTTTCGTCGGGTCCGTGGCGATGATCGAGCCGACGGTGTCGGGCGATTTCGGCACCCTGATGGACTGGGCCGACAAGCACCGCCGCATGGGCGTGCGCGCCAACGCGGAAACCCCGGTGGACGCGGAAACCGCGCGCAAGTTCGGCGCCGAGGGCATCGGACTGTGCCGGACGGAGCACATGTTCTTCGACCCGGAGCGCATCCTGGCGGTCCGGCAGATGATCATCTCCAACAACGAAGCCGGCCGCCGCGCCGCAGTGGCACGCCTGCTGCCGTACCAGCGCGAGGACTTCCGCAAGATTTTCACCATCATGGCCGGGCTGCCGGTGACGATCCGCCTGCTCGACCCGCCGCTGCATGAATTCCTGCCGCACGCGGACCAGGAACTGCAGGAGGTGGCGACCTCGCTGGGCACCGACCTGAACACGGTGCGCCAGCGGGCGATCGAACTGGCCGAGGCGAACCCGATGCTGGGGCATCGCGGCTGCCGCCTGGGCATCTCGTACCCGGAAATCTACGAGATGCAGGCCCGCGCGATCTTCGAAGGCGCACTCGCCGTGGCGAAGGAAACCGGCAAGGCACCGCACCCCGAGATCATGATCCCGCTGGTGGGCGCGAAGAAGGAGCTGGAGATCACCCGCGCCCAGATCGAAAAGGTCGCGACGGAAGTCTTCGCCGAGACCGGCACCAAGCTTGAGTACACCATCGGCACGATGATCGAGCTGCCGCGCGCCGCGATCACCGCCGACAAGATCGCCGAGGTGGCCGACTTCTTCAGCTTCGGCACCAACGACCTGACGCAGACGGTGTTCGGCCTGTCACGCGACGACGCCGGCAAGTTCCTGCCGCACTATGTCGAGGCCGGCATCCTGCCGAAGGACCCGTTCGTCTCGATCGACGTCGAGGGCGTGGGCGAGGTGGTGCGCATCGCGGCGGAGAAGGGCCGCAGCACCAAGAAGGACCTGAAGCTGGGCATCTGCGGCGAGCATGGCGGCGATCCGGCCTCGATCGCCTTCTGCGAGCAGGTTGGGCTGAACTACGTCTCGTGCAGCCCGTTCCGGGTGCCGGTGGCCCGCCTGGCGGCGGCGCAGGCGGCGCTGGGCGCGGCGACCGACCGGACGGCGTAAGCCGGTGCGGCGGGGTTTCGGCCCCGCCATCCGGCCGCTTCGGCGGTTGCCAGGATTGTGACGAAGCGATCCCCCGGCGGGTGCCCAACCGCCGGGGGATTTGCTTGACGGGCCAATACATCCGGCGGGACAGCCCGTGCGTATCACGGGAAGGGACTGGACGGAGCAAGGGCTTCTCCCTCGCCGTCATGGCCGGGTGTGTCCCGGCCATCTGCGCTTCGACGGCGGGGGGGATGGCCGGGACACGTCCCATGCGTATCGGGATAGGGCGACGGTTGGAGAACGGCCTTTCCCTGATCGTCATGGCCCGGCTTGTCCGGGCCACCTGTTCAAGCACTTGTGCCGCGACAGGTGGCCCGGACAAGCCGGGCCATGACGAGGGGGAACGGCACGCGCCGCCAAATCTTTCTCCGACCGCCGTCTTATCCTGATACGCATGGGGACACGCCCGGCCATGACGGAGGGACGATGACCCCGCGTGACCGCATTTTCGAAGCAGCAGCCTGCTGCCAATCCGATATCCGATGAACCGCGCACGCAGTCCGCGCGTTCCCTGTGGAGCCTGTTGGCTTGCTCCACAGCGGAGGCACCATGCCGGACATCAGCGTGACGAAAGTTGAAGCCACCTACGCTCCCAAGGGACTGGAAGGCCAGAGATACCTCGCGGCCGGCCGCAGCATCTCCATGCGGCTTTGGGACCAGGAGCCGCCTGGGGAGGCGAAGCCGGTTGCACGCCGGGACTACGAGACGGCCGGCTATGCCATCGCGGGCCGGGCGGAATTGGTTCTGGAAGGACAGACCGTACTGCTGCAGGCAGGGTCGTGCTGGATTGTCCCGAAAGGGACCGAACACACCTACAAAATCCTGGAAGCCTTCACCGCGGTCGAGGCAACCACCCCGCCCGCCGAAGTGCGCGGGCGGGATGCCGAACCGGCACAGCGGTAGAACGGCGCGAAGCCACCTCCCGAGGCGACGCACAGGGAGAAAACCCACCGGTCGATCCTGATGGGATGCAGGTCGCGTCGTCATCCTGCGGCTTTGCCGAAGCCGTGGATTACGACCATGGGGCTATCGTCTCGTGTGTCGGGTTTGGCTTCTGGCCAAGCCGTGCTTGTCCGGATGCGCCGCCCCCCGACAGTGCCGTCCGATGGTGCGGGTTTGCCGACAGGAACCGATCGCCGGACCAAGCCTGCGATATAAAGCCAGGCGGACGGATGTAGCGCTGCTGATTGCGTGATCCGCACACCATCGGAACCCGGCAACCGTCCCCCTCTTGGACCGTTGCCCTGCCATGTCCCGCCACGACAAAAGCTTTCTGCGCCGGAATGCGCCGCTGCTCACTTTCGCCGGCGTCTTCCTTGGTCTGCTGACGCTGGCAACGCAGCTTGATGACGCTTGCCGGGCCGGACCCGGCGGGCCTTCCGGAGGCAACGGCCCGCCGCCTGGGCCCTCGGGTAGAAAGGCACGTCTATACGGCCGAAGAAGAACAAGGCTGTACAGCCACACGGCCCGGAAACCAGCGGCCCCGCCAACGGGTCCCGAGCAGCCACTGACACCGCAACCGCCTGATGCCGCCGCCGGCCTGGTTTCTCATGGCTCCGCCGCGCGCCGCGAGGCCAAGGATCCGCAGCAGGAAGAGGAGGAGGAAGAGCCGGAACCAGCGCCTGAGCGGGCCAGGCCGGCAATCCCCAGGCCGTTCGAGGGCAACTACCCCATCTCCCTCTTCAACGCGATCATTGCGCTCTCGCCATTCATCGTGGTCACCACGGCGTATGCCCTGTTTACCGAGCAGGTCAGTCACGACGTCCAGGCATCGCGGACGGCGCTGTCGATCGTCGCGGGCCTTTCCACCGCGGGATATGCCTGGGGCGCATTCCTCGGCGGCGACCTTGTGCAGCGTTTCCGCCAGCGCCGGCTGTTCTTCCTGATGCAGGCTCTGTTCGCCGTCGGCTGCCTTCTGTCGGCAGTCGCTCATGATGCGCCGCTCTATGCCGCCGGCCGCGTCCTGGCCGGCTTCGCCACCGGCGGCCTGCTGGTGGCCGCGCTGCCGCCGGTCATCCAGAAATATCCGGCTGCAAAGCTGCCCATCACCGTCATAGCCGTGAACATCGGCTTCTTCGGCGCCGTGTGCATCGGCCCGCTGCTCGGCGGCTGGGTCGAGGCGGGACATGCCTGGCGCTGGTTCTATGGCGCGCTCGGCGCGCTCGGCGCGCTCAACCTGATCCTTGCCGTGCTGACGCTGCCGGACCAGGAACCATTCAATCCCGGTACGCGCTTCGACTATCCCGGCCTGCTGCTGGGGTTCGCCGCTGTGGTGCTGCCGTTCTGGGCGTCCGGCGAACTGATCGGGCATGGCTTCGCCTCGGCCCGCTTTGCCGCGCCCCTGGCCGTTGGATTGACCTGCTTCGTGGTCCTGATGCTGGTCGAATACCACCAGAAGGAGCCGCTTTCGCCGGTCAAGAAGATGTGCAACACGCCCTCGATCGTCGGGACCCTGGTCGCCATGATCGGCGGCGGCGTGTTCGTGGCGTTCCTGGAACTGGCCGAGCGCTTCCACATGCAGGTGGCGCACCAGACTCCCTTGCAGACGGGCATCCTGTTCTGGCCGCTTGCGGTCGCCGTGCTGATCACCGCCGTGCTGTTCGGGACCATCCTGCGCACGCGATTCATCCCGATCCTGATTCTGGGCGGCATGCTGTGCCTTATTGGCGCGGGTGGCATGTTCATGGGCCTGACGCCCCAGCGGGGAAACGCGCTGACGCTCGGCGCCGCGGGCCTGCTCGGGCTGGGCGCGGGCGCAACGGTGTCGCCGGGCCTCTACCTGGCCGGCTTCCCGCTTCCCTCGCAGATCATCGGTCGCGTCTTCGCGCTGGTCGAACTGGTGCGTTCACTGGCGGACTACATCATCGCTCCGGTCATGGCGGAGATCGCCCGCACCAGTTCCGGCGGAAAGCTTGTGACCCACGGCGTCCACATGGCGTTCGGGATCACACTGTGGCTGACCATCGCCTGCACCGTGATTGGCATGGTGCTGTTCCTGCTCGGCCGCCGCCCGCTGCCACGGCCTGACCTGGAGAAGTGGCTCGCCAACAAAGGGCCGGCGATCGAGCCGGTACCGCTGCTTGCCGCGCTCCGAGGCAAAAAAGCCGCGACCTAACAATCCGCCTGTGCCTGCATCCGCATCCGATGCGCGGCTTCCGGGTCGTCCCGTTCCCTGGCGGGATCGGCCGGGCGGAGTTCCGATTCGATGAACGCCGCAAATGCCCGTGCCTTGGCGCTTGGCATCCGGCCGGTCGGGTAAACCGCCCAAAGATCGACTGCGGGCAGCGCCCAATCGGTCAGGACCGCCTGGACTGCGCCCGATGAGAGCTCCGGATCGAACATCCACGACGATGCGATGGTCAGCCCGATATGCGCCAGCACGCCGGCACGTACCCCTTCGGCTGCACTGACGCAAAGCGGACCCGAGACGCTTACCGAAACCTCGGCCGTGCCTCGCCGGAAGGGCCACGTTTCGCGATTGCCGCTCCGGGCATAGATGACCGCCACGTGCTTCGCCAGGTCAGCGGGTACGGCAGGCGTCCCGGACCGGGCAAAATATGTTGGGGTTCCAATGACATACCGTGGAACAGACGCCAGCTTCCGCGCGGCCAGCGACGAATCGCCCAATGGTCCCATCCGCAGGGCGACATCGATGCCCTCCTCCACAAGATCGATGGGCCGGTCGTCCAGGACGATGTCCAGCGTCAGGCCGGGATGCGCGGCCAGAAACACGGGCAGGCGCGGCACAACGTGGATACTGGCGAACGTGACCGCGGCGCAGATCCGCAGTCGCCCGGTCAGGCCGGCACCGGCACCGCGGGCCGCCCGGTCCGCTTCGTCCGCTTCCTCGATCGCCCGCGTCGCGCGGTCATAGAAGCTGCGGCCGGCTTCCGTCGGCGACAGGCCGCGGGTGGAGCGTATCAGCAGGCGAACGCCGAGGCGCTTCTCGAGTTGTGCCACCGTCTTGGAGACCGCGGGCTGGCCGATAGCCAACCTGCGGGCGGCGGCCGAGAAAGAGCCGGTTTCCACGACCCGGATGAAGGTCTCCATCGCAGCCAGCCGATCCATGCCACTCCCCCGGGCCATTCCCCCAGGGAATGAATGTTATCGCCTGCCGGCGCCTGCCGCACCAGCCTCGGACCAGCCACCTTCCCCGCGTTGCCAACGGCGGCATGCGGGAGGAACCGGATGACCCGGGCTTTCAGCCTGTTACAGGTGATTCCTCCTGCCCTGCCGCCGCATGGCAACGCCTGCTCGTTCCCACGCGGCCGGTTGAGCCATCCGGCGAACGCTGCGGCCGGTACGGCATGAGCGGGCGCTTTTTTCCCACACAGGAGGTCATCATGTCATTGCAGGCAAAGCTGGATGCATTCAAGGCGGACTTCGAGGCCGGCAAGCCACCCTATAGCGTGCCGCGGTCGGTCATCGATGTCATGCACCGCGCCACCAGCGAACTGATCGCTTCCGGCCTGGCCGAGCGGGCATTGAAGGCCGGCGATGCGGCCCCCGCCTTTACGCTCGCCGATGCGAACGGCAGGAAGGTTTCGTCCGCGGACCTGCTCGCCACGGGACCGCTGATCGTCAGTTTCTATCGTGGCGTCTGGTGCCCGTACTGCAACATGGATCTCCAGGCGCTGCAGGCCGCGCTGCCGATGTTCCGCGACCGCGGCGCCAGCCTCGTCGCGATCTCGCCGCAGAATGCCGCGAACAGCCGCAAGTCGATCCGGAACAATAACCTGGACTTCCCGATCCTGTCCGATCCCGGCAATGAAACCGCGGCGGCGTTCGGGCTGCGCTTCAAGCTGCCGGACTACCTGATCGAGCTTTACCAGAGCCTCAGGAACGACCTGCCGGCCTTCAATGGCGATGCCAGCTGGACATTGCCCATGCCGGCCCGCTTCGTCATCGGCCAGGACAGCGTGATCCGCTACGCTGAGGTCAATCCCGACTACACCAGGCGGCCGGAGCCGGAAGACATGTTGCCGGCCCTTGGCCGCAGCCCGGCCCATGCAGCCTGACGGGACGCCGCGCCAGACTGCCATGAAAATGCCGTCTGGCAGGCGCCGGTCGTCTCTCTATCGTCATGGCCGGGCGGGTCTCGGCCATCCACCCCCCATCGTCGAAGCGCAGATGGCCGGGACACGCCCGGCCATGACGGTGGGGCAACGGGCTGCGCTCATTTTCCGCCATCGCGGCGACGGCTGGCTAACTCCGTATGGGACCGGCGCGGGAACCGGCGGTGCCGTGCCTGGACGAGCTACGCCGCCGCGGCCGGCACCGTTGTCTCGGGCCCCTTGTCCGGCCGCCTCACCCGCAGCCGCCGCAGCCGCCGCGCATCCGCATCCAGCACGCGGAATTCGATTCCCGACGGGTGGCTGATCACCTCGCCCCGGGTCGGCACGCGGCCGGCCAGGGTGAACACCAGACCGCCCACGGTGTCGATATCGGCATCGCGTTCGTCCTCGGTCAGCACCGGGCCGACCCTCTGTTCGAAGTCCTCGATCGGCAGGCGGGCGTTGAGGTCGATCGCGCCGTCGGAGCGTTCGGTGAACATCGGCGCCTCGACGTCGTCGTGCTCGTCAGCGATGTCGCCGGTGATGGTCTCGACAAGGTCCTCGATCGTTACCAGCCCGTCGATGCCGCCGTATTCGTCGACCACCAGCGCCAGGTGGATGCGCTGCTGTCGCATCTGCAGCAGCAGGTCCAGCACCGGCATCTGCGGTGCCACCAGCAGCGGCTTGCGCAGGATCGCCTCCAGCGAGAACTCCTCTGGCCGGCCGACATAGGCGAACACGTCCTTGATGTGGACCATGCCGATGACGTCATCCAGCTGTTCCCGGTACACCGGCAGGCGCGAGTGGCCGTCGTTGCGGATCAGCTCGATCGCCTCGTTGAGCGTCAGGTCGGCCCGCATGGCGACGATGTCGGCGCGCGGCACCATCACGTCGTCGGCGGTGGTTTCGCGCAGCCGCAGGACGTTGGCGATCAGCAGGCGCTCATGACGGTCCAGCTCCGGCTGCTCGCCCGGGACGTGCTGCGCATCGGCGGCTTCCTGCACCAGTTCGGCGATCGATTCGCGCAGGCTGTGCTCGGTCTGCTTGCGCCCCAGAAGCTGGCCCAGGCGAGACAGGAACGATCCGCGATGGCCGCTCATGCGCGCTTCCAGGGATTGGGCACGCCGATGCGGTGCAGGATGCGGGCTTCGGCCATCTCCATCCGGCGGGCGTCGCCGGGGTGGTGGTGGTCCTCGCCCTGCAGGTGCAGCGCGCCGTGCACGACAAGATGCGCCAGATGGTGCTCCGGGCGCCGCTTCTGCGCGACGGCCTCGGCCTGCACCACCCCCAGCGCCAGGATCATCTCCGGCGCCGGGTACTCATAGGTCAGGACGTTGGTCGGCTTGTATTTCCCGCGGTGACGCCCGTTCAGGTCCCGCACGGCGCGGTTGGACGACAGGACGATCGTCCCCTGCATGCCTGCCGCATGCGCCGCCCGCCGGACAATCACCTCGGCCTTGGGTATTCGTCTGTGCCACGCCGGATCCGCCACGATCAGGTCGATGGCGGCGCCATCGCCCTTGGGCGGCCGTGTACTTGGAGGTTCCATCGCTATCCGTTTACTCGCTCGGTTGCGGGCGTTCCCGCTCCCGACGCGCCTCTCTTTTCGCTGCATCGCGTTGATCATAGGCACCAACGATCCGCGCGACCAGCGGATGTCTTACCACGTCCCGTTGCTCGAAGCGCGCCACGCCGATGCCCTGGATTCCTTCCAGCGTATCCAGCGCGTCCCACAGGCCGGAGCGCACGCCCGGCGGCAGGTCCACCTGGCTGAGGTCGCCGGTGACGACCATGCGGGTGCCTTCGCCCATGCGCGTCAGGAACATCTTCATCTGCATGGCGGTGGTGTTCTGCGCCTCGTCCAGAATGGCATAGCAATGCGCCAGCGTGCGGCCGCGCATGAAGGCCAGCGGCGCCACCTCGATCTCGCCGTTGGTGATGCGGCGGATCACCTGGTCGGTGGGCAGCATGTCGTGCAGCGCGTCGTACAGCGGGCGCAGGTAGGGGTCGATCTTCTCCTTCATGTCGCCGGGCAGGAAGCCCAGGCGCTCCCCGGCCTCGACCGCCGGGCGCGACAGCACGATGCGGTCGACCTTGCCGGCCTGCAGCATGGCCACGGCCTGGGCGACCGCGAGGTAGGTCTTGCCGGTGCCGGCCGGGCCGACGCCGAACACCATCTCGTGGTTCACCAGCGCTTCCATGTAGCTGGCCTGCCCGGGGCTGCGCGGCACGACGGCACCGCGGCGCGTGCGGATCGCCGGCAGGTCCGACAGCGGCAGGCGCGGGTCGTTGTCGACGTCCACCATGCGGATGGCCGCCTCGATTTCCTGGCGTCCCACGCTCTCGCCCCGCTCCAGCCGTCGCCACAGCCCTTGCAGCAGTTCCTGCGCCGCATCGACCCGGCTGGCCTCGCCGGCGATGGCAACGCGGTTGCCGCGGCAGGAGAGGCGGACCCCCAGCGCCTGCTCGATGCGGACAAGATGCCGATCGTGATCCCCGAGAAGCAGGGGCAGCAGGGTGTTGTCGTTGAACTGGAGGGTGGTGGCCTTGCCGCCGGAGGTGGCGGCGATACCGGACGCTTGGGCGGCGGCGATGTGGGTCAAGCTATCTGTTTCTCCTGGATCAGGGTTCCCGCAAGTGAGTTTGGATGGCTGGCGACGATTCGCACCGTCGTTTCGTGACCGATCAGCGACGGCATCCCGATCACGTGTACCGGTTGCAGAAATAGGGATCGCCCGGCGATCTGGCCAGGGTGGCGGCCCGGGCCGGTGAACAAAACCGGCAAGTCCAGGCCGACGCAGCCGGCACCGAACCGGGCCTGTTGGTTACGCAACAGGGCCTGCAACGCCTGCAGGCGTCGGTCCTTGTCGGCTTCCGCGACCTGAACGTCCGCTCCGGCGGCCGGCGTGCCGGGACGCGGCGAGTACTTGAAGCTGTACGCCTGGGCGAAGCCGATGTCGCGCACCAGGGCCATGGTCGCGTCGAAGTCCGCCTCGGTCTCGCCGGGATGGCCGACGATGAAGTCGGACGACAACGCCAGGTCCGGCCGGGCGTCGCGCAGCCGGCCGATGATCCGGCGGTAGTCGTCGGCCGTATGCTTCCTGTTCATCGCCGCTAGGATCCGGTCCGCCCCCGACTGGATCGGCAAATGCAGGAACGGCATCAGAGCGGGGATGTCGCGATGCGCGGCGACCAGTTCATCCGTCATCTCGCGCGGATGGGAGGTCGCATAGCGCAGCCGCAGCAGCCCGGGAATCTCCGCCATCTCCCGCAGCAGGCGGCCGAGGCCCCAGTGGGAGCCGTCCGGCGCCTCGCCATGCCAGGCGTTGACGTTCTGGCCGAGCAGCGTGATCTCCCGCGCGCCCTGGGCCACAAGGTGCCGCGCCTCGCGCAGGACGGCGGCGACCGGGCGGCTGGTTTCGGCGCCGCGGGTATAGGGCACGACGCAGAAGCTGCAGAACTTGTCGCAACCCTCCTGGATGGTCAGGAAGGCGGTGACGCCCTGCGGCGTGGCGCTCTCCGGCAGGTGGTCGAACTTGTCCTCGGGCGGGAAGTCGGTCTCGATGACGGCGCCGCCGGCGCGGCTGGCGCGGGCGACCATCTCCGGCAGCCGGTGGTAGGTCTGCGGCCCCAGGACGATATCGACATACGGCGCGCGGGCGAGGATTTCTGCGCCTTCCGCCTGGGCGACGCAGCCGGCCACCGCCAGGATCATGCGCCCGCCGGTGGCTTCCTTCAGGCGGCGCAGGCGGCCGAGTTCGGAGAACACCTTCTCCGCCGCCTTGTCGCGGATGTGGCAGGTGTTCAGGATGACCATGTCGGCGCCATCCGGTTCCGCGGCCGGCCCATAGCCGAGGGGCGCCAGCACGTCCGCCATCCGGCCGCTGTCATACACGTTCATCTGGCAGCCCCAGGTGATGACGTGCAGACGCTTGAGGTTGGTGCCGGTCATGAAGGACGCTCCGCATACGCTGGCCGGACGGTTCCGGGGCCAGGAGCGGCAGAGATGATCGGCCAGGACTGCAGGGTCAAGCGCAAGAGCGCGGCGATGCCTCCTTCGACTGGCGTTACTGTGGCAACATTTGCCGTGGTCGTGTCAATGGCGGATTTAACGGTTGCCAAAATTGCCGGGGTTTTTTCCGTTCAGGCGCCTGGCTGGTCCGTTGCCCCACCGTCATGGCCGGGCGTGTCCAGGCCATCCACCCCCCACCGTTGAAACGCACATGACCGGGACATGCCCGGCCATGGCGGTGGGAGAACGGCCAGCGCCGCGTCAGCCGTGCAGTTTCGCCGCGGTGTTCGCGACCCGGCCGCCCAGGTAGCGGGCGCCGTCCAGTTCCTTCTGCGACGGCTTGCGCGACCCGTTGGCGCCGGCGATGGTGGTGGCGCCGTAGGGCGCGCCGCCGACGATCTCCTCCAGCGTCATCTGCGGCGCGTAGCCGTAGTCCATCCCGACCACGATCATGCCGAAATGCAGCAGGTTGGTGATGATGGAGAACAGCGTCGTCTCCTGCCCGCCATGCTGGGTCGCCGAGGACGTGAAGGCGGCGCCGATCTTGCCGTTCAGCGCGCCGCTGGCCCACAGGCCGCCGGCCTGGTCGAGGAAGCTGGCCATCTGCGACGGCATCCGCCCGAACCGCGTCGGCGCGCCGATGATGATGGCGTCATAGTTTGCCAGGTCGTTGATCGCGGCGACCGGGGCGCCCTGGTCCAACTTGAAATGAGCGCCTTTCGCGATTGCCTCGGGCACCGTCTCCGGCACGCGCCTGACATCGGCATGGGCGCCGGCGGCGCGCGCCCCTTCGGCCACGGCCTTGGCCATGGTTTCGAGGTGGCCATAGGTCGAGTAGTACAGCACCAGAACGTTCGCCATCATGATCTCCTGCAATCCGGACGCCCCGACAACGCGGCGGGGCGGTGTCCGGTGCAGGAATCTGTGGACGGCCGACGCCCAAACAAATAGAAATTGTGGAAACCCATCCTTTCGGAAATGCATGTCGAAGCTGCCGGATCTGGAGGCGATGGCGATCTTCGCCAAGGTCGTCGAGGCGCGCGGCATCAGCGCGGCGTCCACCGATACCGGCCTGTCGGCGCCGACGATCTCGAAAGCCCTGGCCCGGCTGGAGCAGCGGCTCGGCGCCCGGCTGTTCAACCGTTCCTCCCGCCGGCTGGTACTGACGGAAGCGGGGCGGGATCTGGCCGATCACGCCGCGCGCCTGCTGGCGGAGGCCGAGGCGGCGGAGGCGGCCCTGGTGGCGCAGTCGGCCTCGCCGCGCGGCACGGTGCGGCTGGCGGCGCCGATGTCGTTCGGCGTGCGCGAGGTGGCGCCGCTGCTGCCGGCGTTCCTGGCGGCCTATCCCGACGTCTCGATCGACCTGCACCTGGCGGATGCGCTGGTGGACATCGTCGGCGACGGCTTCGACATGGCGCTGCGTATCGGCGCACTGCCCGATTCGTCGCTGGTGGCAAGGCGGCTGGCCCCGGTTCCCGGGCTGACTGTCGCCGCTCCTTCCTATCTGGCACGGCGCGGGCGGCCACCGCATCCGGCGGAACTGGCCGGGCATGACTGCTTCGCCTACGCCTATCTGCGCACGCGCGATGTCTGGCACTTCGCCAACGACGCGGGGGAGACGGTGACGGTCCGGCCCTCGGCCCGCCTGCGGGTCAACAACGGCGACGCCGTGCTGCCGGCGGTGGTGGCGGGCCTGGGCATCGCCGGCCTGCCCGAGTTCCTGGCGCGCGAGGCTCTGGCGGACGGACGGCTGGAACGAATCCTGCCGGAGTGGCAGTCCCTGGTGTCCAGCCTTTACCTGCTGATGCCGCCCGGCCGCCCCCGGCCGGCGCGGGTGCAGGTGCTGGCGGATTTCCTGGCCGAGCGCCTGTCGCGACGGGAGGGGTGACCCTCGCGGGGTGCCCGGCCAGGCCCTCGGCTGAACAGCACGCTTCACAAGGGTCATTGCCGAGCTTGCCGACAATGGGCTCTGCGAAACCGGACCCCGGCTTGCGCCCTGGCTAGACAACTATTACAGAACTGCATACAACCGTTGTAAGATTTGGATACCTGAAACACAGCCAAACAGTGGTTTTTTTGCAGCCCGCCATTATGCCAGACACCAATCTCCTTATCCGCCACAACCGGCACGCCAGGGACGGGTAATTTGGCCGATCGGCTTGTTGTAATACCAATTTTTCCTGAGTCTGACCGCTGGGCGGCCGGCGTCTCAGTAGCATGGCGGCTGCCTGGGCTCGTCCCGGGCACAGGCTCCGGCCCGCTATCCACGCTTTGCGGTGCTGAACCAGACAATGGCGTGGATGCCTGGCACCAACCGGCATGACGAGGTTGCGGCGCGCCGTCTCCGGCAGGGTCCTGCCGGCATGAACGCGGACGCCGTTGTCATCGGCGCCGGCTTCTTCGGCTGCCACGTCGCGCTGCAACTGCGCCGCCTGGGCATGGACCGGGTTGTCCTGGCCGATCGGGAGGCCGGGCTGCTGCGGCGGGCCTCCTACGTCAACCAGGCGCGCGTGCACAACGGCTACCACTACCCCCGCTCGATCGGCACCGCCGCCCGTTCGCGGCGAAATTTCCAGCGCTTCTGCCGCGACCACGCGTTCGCCATCGCGGCCGACTTCGACAAGATCTACGCGATCGCCCGGCACTCCCGCGTCAGCGCCAACCAGTTCGCGACGTTCTGCGCCGAAATCGGCGCCCCCTGCCGCGACAGCCCCATGCACCTGCGCCGCCTGTTCAACCCCGACCTGGTCGAGGCCGCGTTCCTGACGCAGGAGGTCGCGTTCAATGCCGCCGCGCTGGCGGCCGATTTGCTGCCGCGCCTGCGCGACGGCGGCATCGACCTCCGCCTGCACACCGAGACAGGCGTCGAGGCCGCGGACGAAACCGGCGTCACCCTGCGGCTCGGCGCCGATCGGCTGCGCGCGGCCTGGGCTTTCAACTGCACCTATGCCGCGCTCGATACCGTTGGCGTGGGGCTGCGGTGCCCGCTGAAGAAGGAACTGGCGGAAATCGCCCTGATCGCCCCGCCGCCCGCCCTGGAAGGGATCGGCGTCACCGTCATGGACGGGCCGTTCTTCTCCACCATGCCCTTCCCGGCCCGCGCCTGCCATTCGCTGACCCATGTGCGCTACACCCCGCATGCCGCCTGGCGCGACGCGGCCGATATGCCCAGCCAGACGGCCAGCCAGGCGCTGGCCATGATGCGCGATGGCGCGCGCTACCTGCCTGCGCTTTCCCGGGCCCGGCTGCTCGGCTCGCTTTACGATATCAAGGTGGTGCTGCTGCGTGCCGAAGCCGACGACGCCCGCCCGATCCTGTTCGAGCCATCCGAGGCGAGTCCCCGCATGATCTCGATCCTCGGCGGCAAGATCGACAACATCTACGATGTCCTGGATGTGCTGCAACACCATGACTGGTCCTGAAACACCGGCCGTACGAGCTGTCGGCTCGGTCACCGCGGTGATCGTGGCGGACGATGCCGCCCCCGATGCCGCAACGCTTACAGTGTGGGGCGAGGCGCTGGCCGAGCTGTTCGGCGACGTCGAGCTGGTTATCGTCGCCAACGGCCTACCGTCCGCGGTCGCGCTGGAACTCGACGCCCTGTGCGGCGGCATCCCCGACCTGACAATCCACTTCCTCGCCGACAGGATCGATCACGACGCCGCCGTCCTGGTCGGGCTCGACACGGCGCTGGGCGACTGGGTGCTGCTGGGCGAGCCGCGGCCGGAACGCCTGCCCGTGCTGCACGCGCTGGTCACGGAGGCGCGCCAGGGCTACCAGGTCCTGGCCGCCGTCGGCGGGTCCGGCGGGCGCCGCCGTTCGGCGGACAACTGGCTGGCGTCGGGCTATTTCTGGCTTTATCGCCGGCTGACCGGGCGAACGATCCTGCGCCCGCCGCCGGTGCTGCGGCTGTACAGCCGGGCCGCCGCACTGTTCATCGCCGGTTCGGCGGACGGCGAGATGCTGCTGAAGGCCGGGTATGTCGCGGGCGGCCTGCCGGCCCACGTCGCGCATTACGCCGGGCTGGCCACCGATGCGCCGCGGGCGCGGACCTGGCGGGCGACGGTGTCGAAGGCGACGCGCGAGCTGCTGAGCGCCACCACCATCCCGTTGCGCCTCGCCGCCCTGATCGCGCTCACGAGCGGACTGCTCAGCCTGCTCTACAGCCTGTACGTCGTCGCCGTTTACCTTCTCAAGCCGGACGTCCTGCCGGGCTGGACGACGCTGTCGCTGCAGATTTCCGGGATGATGTTCCTGTTCTCGCTGCTGTTCGCCCTGATGGCCGAGTATGTGCTGGGCATCTATCGCGGCCTCGCGCCGCGGCGGCGCTACGTCATCACCCGCGAGCTGCGCAGCCCAAAGCGGCGGCATGCGACGCGGCTGAATGTCGTCGGCGAGGACGGCAGCTTCCATCTCGGCATGTCGGATGAGGTATCACGGTGAAGCGCGCACTGATCGGGCACACGGGCTTCGTGGGCGGCACGCTGCTGGCCGCCGACGGCTTCTCGCACGGGTTCAACTCGAAGAACGTACGCGAGATGGAAGGGCAGCACTTCGACGAGATCGTCTGCGCCGGCGTGCCAGCGGTGAAATGGCTCGCCAATCGCGCCCCGGCGCAGGACCGCGCCGCCATCGGCGGGTTGCTGTCGGTGCTGGAAAGGACCAGCGCCGGGCGTTTCGTGCTGGTCTCCACGGTCGATGTCTATCCCGACCCGGCGCAGCCGTTGGATGAGGACGCCGATCTGCGGGACCTGCCGAACCAGCCGTATGGGCTGCATCGGTTCGAGGTGGAGCAGTTCGTCGCCCGGCGCTTTCCGAATCACAGCATCGTCCGGCTGCCTGCGCTGTTTGGCCAGGGGCTGAAGAAGAATGCCCTGTTCGACCTGCTCAACGACAACATGGTCGAGAAGATCAATCCGGCCGGCGTCTTCCAGTGGTATCCGACCAGCCGCCTGGCCGGGGATCTCGCCCGCGTCGCCGAGGCCGGCCTGACACTGGTCAACCTGGTCACGCAGCCTGTGGCGATGCGCGAGGTGATTGCCCGCTTCTTCCCCGGCGCCCCGGTGGGGCCCGAAGCCGAGCCTGCGCCGCGCTATGGCCTGCGGACAAAATACGCCGCCCCGTTCGGTGGCACGCCGCCCTGGATCATGACGGTCCCGGAGGTGCTGGCCGAGATGGACCGCTTCATCACGGCGTCGAGCCGGCCGTGATGGGCAATGCACGGCTCACACGCGCAGACCTGTGCGGCCGAGCGGGGCGAGGCGTTCCTTCCGTCATGGCCGGCGCAGACCCCATAGGCGCTGAAACAGCGTGGAGCGAGGCAGGCTGCCTCCCCCCGTCACGGCGGCCGAAGGATCGCCATCCACGCCTTGCGGTGCCGCTATCGGCAAAAGGCGTGGATGGTGGGCCTGCGCCCACCATAACGGGGTGGGAACGGCCGTGCCGCCTATCCCGCCACTTTGGCGCCCATGCGGAACCCACCCGGCATGACGTCGCAGCCTCGACCGCGCCCCGCGCCCCATGATGTCAGCACCCATGAACCCACGCATTGCCATTTCCAACATCGCCTGGCCCGAGGCGGACGACGCCGAAGCGCTGGACCTGGTCTGCGCGGCCGGCTTCGGCGGCATCGAGGTGGCCCCGGTCAAGACATTCGGACCTTGGCAAACGATCGACCTGGACCGCGTGCGGCAGGTCGCGGCCGGGCTTGCCGCGCGCGGCCTGCCGATTGTCGCGATGCAGGGCATTGCGTTCGGCGCTCCGACTGCAAAGCTGTTCGGCGGTCCCGAGGCGCGGGCTTCCCTGGCGCAGCATCTCGCCCTGGTCGCGCGCATCGCCGGCGCCTGCGGTGGCGTGCCTTGCGTGTTCGGCGCTCCCGCCGCCCGCGACCCGGGCGACCTGCCTGTCGCCGACGCAATGGTCAAGGCCGCGGCGTTCCTGACCGCAATCGGCCCGGTGTTCGCACGTGAAGGCGCCAGCCTGGCGATCGAGGCCGTGCCGGCGGCGCATGGCGGCCGGTTCATCACCCATACCGCCGAGGCCATCGCGCTGGTACGCCGGGTTCGAACAGAGGGCATCGGCCTGCAGATCGACATGGCAACCATGATGGTCAACGAGGAGGACCCGGCGCTGCTGGCCGAGGCGGTGCCGCTTGCGGTGCACTGCCACGCCAGCGCCCCGCAACTCGCCCCGGTGGCAGCTTGCGCAGCAGCCCATTCCCGGCTTGCCGGTTCGCTGCGCGCGGCTGGCTGGATCGGCCGGATCTCGGTGGAAATGCGGACGGCCCCGGACTGGCGGACAGCCATCCGCGAGGCCGGCGCGGCGATGCGGGATGTGTGGATGTGATGCGCGACACCTGGCAGCTTCCGGCCTTTACCGAGACCGTCCTGGGCAACCGGCGGCACGACCACGTGCTGGTCATCCCGGTGATCAACGAGGGCCAGCGCATCCGCAACCAGCTTGCCCGCATCGCGGCGCTGGGGCCGCCGGCCGACGTGGTGATCGCCGACGGCGGCTCGACCGACGGATCGCTCGATCCGGGATTCCTGCAGCAGCAGGGTGTGCGCGCGCTGCTGGTCAAGACCGGGCCCGGGCGTCTCTCGGCCCAGCTCCGCATGGCCTATGCCTGGTGCCTCGACCAGGGTTACGCCGGCATCGTCACGGTCGATGGTAACGGCAAGGATGGCGTGGAAGCGATCCCGGCTTTCGTGGCAAAGCTGCTTGAGGGCTTCGATTACGTCCAGGGCTCACGCTACCTGCCGGGCGGCGTGGCGGAGAACACGCCGCTCGATCGCCACATCGCCGGGCGGTTCATTCACGCGCCGGTTCTCAGCCTCGCCGCGCGACAGCGCTTCACCGATACGACCAACGGCTTCCGCGCCTACTCCGCCCGCGCCCTGCTCGATCCGCGCGTCGCGCCATTCCGCGATGTGTTCGAGCGCTATGAGCTGCTGTTCTACCTGACGGTGCGCATCCCCCAACTCTCCTATGCCGCGACCGAGATTCCGGTCGCCCGTCGCTATCCCGGGGCAGAGCCCACCCCGACCAAGATCGCCGGCTGGCGCGGACGGCTGGCGATGCTGGGTGAGCTGATGGGAACCGCGTTCGGCCGGTTTCATCCGCGCTGAACGTTGTTCCCTGTCATGGCGGCCCGCAGCCGCTTTGCGGGCCGGTCAGGACCTCCTGCGCCGCAGGCCAGTCCTCAGGCAGCCATTCGCTGCACCATTTGCTCCAGCGCGGTGCGGTATTTGGCAGCGGTGCCCTCGTCCATCACGAGGGCCAGATGCAACCGGCCGTTCTCGTTCTGCTTGACGACACATGGCAGGGCAGGTCCGATGCCCTGGATGCTGATCGTGCAGCGATCACCGGCCTGCACCGGCAGCGAACCGGACACCTGGACACCCGAAGCCGAGAGATCGACCACCCGGGCCTGATGGGACTGGCCGTTGATGGTCACCTGGCACGCGGCGTCAATCTGGTATCGCCGATCGGCGCGACGATCGACCTCGGTCGTCGAGGTGCGCACCACCCGGATGACGGTGTGGCGGAGGTCATCCATCGCACCGACAAGGCCGGTCGCGTTGTCACGGACATCATCGGCATGCCGGCCGGTGTCGCCGGCTTCAGTCGAGACCTCGGTCGTCCGTGCCGTCATCTCGCCGGCCGCGCTGGCGGTCTCGGACACGTTGCGCGCGATCTCCGCCGTCGCCGCGCCTTGCTGCTCCACCGCCGCGGCAATCGAGGCGGCGATCTGGTTCACCTCGGTGATCGTCTGCTCGATCCGCCCAACCGCCACGACCGATGCACTCGTTGCCTTGCGGACTTGGTCGATGTGCCGGCCGATCTCCTCGGTCGAGCGCGCCGTCTGGCTGGCGAGTTGCTTGACCTCGCTGGCCACCACCGCGAACCCCTTGCCGGCTTCCCCGGCGCGGGCTGCCTCGATCGTCGCGTTCAGCGCCAGCAGGTTGGTCTTGGAGGCGATCTCACCGATCATGTCGGCAACCGCACCGATGCGCTCGACCTCCTGGTTCAGCGCCTCGATCGTGCCGCGCGTGTCGTTGCCGGCGGCGACGGCGCGACTGACGACGACGTTGGAGTGGCTGACCTGGACGCTGATCTCGCGGATCGAGGCGCTCAGTTGTTCGGCGGCGCTGGCGACGCTCTGGGCGTTGGCCATGGCCTGTCCGGCGGCGGCGGCGGCGGTCTGCGCCGCAGCGCCGGTGCGGTTGGCCGACGCGGCCATATCGTCCGCCGTTGTGGTCAGAGCCGACGTGCGCGCCTGGATGAGCTTTAATGCCTCGCCGGTCTCGGTTTCGATCGTCTCGGCCATGCTGACCATGGCGGCCCGCTTTTCGGCTTCGGCGCGCTCGTGCTCCGCGATACGCTCCTGCTCCAGTCGCCTGACCGCCAGGGCAGCGTCCTTGAACACCACGACGGCCTGCGCCATCTCGCCGAGTTCGTCGCGTTGCCTGGTATAGGGAATCTCGATATCCAGGCTGCCACGGGCCAGTGTCCGCATCACCCGTGTCAGCGCCGTCACGGGCCGGGTGATGCTGCGGCCCAGCACCAGGCTCGCGCCGAGCACGGTCAGCAGCGTCAGGCCGGCGATCGAACCGACGCGCAGGACCTGTGCCATGAAGATCGTGTCGACGTCGTCGATATAGATGCCGCTGCAGACGATCCAGCCATTGGCCTCAACCCCCAGCGCATAGCTCAGCTTCGGCAGCGGCGTGGTGCCGCCGTTGCGCGGAAACCGGTAGGCGACGAAGGCCCCGCCGTGCGCCGCGGCTTCGATCATCGCCTGCACGAAGCGGACGCCATCGGAGTCCGTGTCGTTCCAGCGCGGCGAGCCCTCGACCTTCGGATTCGGATGCGACACCGAAAGTCCCGTCTTGTCATAGGCGAACAGATAGTCGCCGTTGCCGTAGCGGAGGCTGCGCAACAAGGCCGCGGCGCGCGCATTGGCGGCCTGTGCGGAAAGACCTGCGGCAATGCCTTGCTGATATTCCCGGCTCACCGCCTGCGCCGCCAGCACGACGACGTCGCGCAGGCGGGCCTCCCGGTCATGCATGAGGTTTGCCTTCAGTTCGCCAAGGCCCAGCGTGGCGATACCGATCATGCCGACCAGGGCGATCACGACCATGGTCAGAAGCTTGAATGAAATCCGAATGTTACCCAGCACGAGAACCATCCTTCACATCTGGCGCCCTGGTGCGTGGTTGCAACCGTGACTGCGGCGTGGCAACTTACCGCGGTCACAACCACGGTAATGGAGATGCCTCATGAACGATGACGACACCACAAACATCGGGCCGGCCGTCGCGGCCGTCGCGGCCCCGCCTGGCCGCACCACAGGAAACCACGCCATGAACACGAGCAAGCTCAACGCGGCGGCACTCATAGCGCTCGCCGCCGCCTACGCCGTTGCCTACAGCCAGAACCCCGACGTCACGAACGGATACACAATGCTATTCGCGATCCTGGCCGCGGCGCTCGTGCTGTATTTCCTGCCCGTGCTCATGGGCCGCCAGCGCGACGTCAGCACGATCCAGGGCCTCGCCCTTGTCAACCTGCTGCTCGGCTGGACCGTCGTCGGCTGGCTCGCCTGCCTGATCTGGGCCGCGGTCGGCGCCACGCGGGCGCAGGATGCGTTCTACCGCAAGCAGGTTGGGTAATGCCGGTCCTAGAATGGATTAGTTGATTTATTGTTAACGAAGCAGGAAAATTGCAACCTCTTTCATGTATCGTTTTCTGACATTATACCAACGGCCCTATCCGGTGACCGTTATTGCTGCCCATTTGCGCTGGGTCAGGGAAGCAATCCGTTCCGGCATTTGCATGAGCTTGTTCCAGGCCTCGCAGCAGGCATCGACAACCGCCTTGT